>JADMIH010000223.1 GCA_015478675.1 Chloroflexota bacterium
GGGGAAGGGTCTGCACTTCGTAAAGCACACGAGTGATATTTACCTGCGTGTTGGCGTCGAATACGAGCTTGCGCGAGAGGAGCAGCTTGTTATCATCATCAACGAAGATCAAATATGTGTGATCTTGCTTGGCGAGTTGCTCCATAATGTGCTGACCGAGCTGGCAGGCATCGTCAGATTGCAAGCCTGGGTCGTGTGGGTTCAGGAACGTCTCGCCGATATAAGGGTCCTGCGGGTCGTCATGTACGATTACATAGAGGGTGATAATTGGCCCCGATGGGGTACGCGACAGGACCATATCTATGCTGGCGGGCATTTCAAGAGTGGGAGGTCTAGTCCATGACCTGGAGGGGGTGCGACTCAGGATGGAAAGCACTTTGTTTCCGCCCTCGCGCAAGATTGCCGTGTGAGTTACGGCCTCACGTCCCGGCGGTAAGAGGGCTATCATTGCATCAGGTAGGGCGTCTCCAATGCTCACCGGGGCGGGAGTTCCCCAGGAAGGGTACGCGAAAGCGTCGTGCCAGCGCTGGCCGTAAGCCACCTGTTGGCGTGCTTCGTAGTGGCTTGGGTTGCTTTCGAGCACCTGCCTGAACTCTCTCAAAGCTACTTCGAAACCTTCTGAATAGCGAAGAGCTACAGCATAGAAGTAGCGGTAGAGCAGAGAGTCGGGCACAAGCTCCAGCATCTCTGAGAAGATAGCAGCAGCAGCACGAGCCGCGCCTGCATCAACCTTGTACCCTCTGGCGCTTCTGGTTACACCCTTCTCCATTTCCAGCAGGGCGCTTCGGAAAAGAGTACGTGCCTTCTCTATGTTGGGAAAGCGCTCGGCACTATCGCGTAGCGAGTGAGTGCCTATTATCTCAGTCACAGGCCCCGTCGGCAACTCAGGTAGGGAATCCACCAGGTATCCTGATTGCAGATCCTCGCGCCTTTGCAAAACAGGAGACGTTATCGTCTCTGTGTGGTGGTCTCTAGCCTCGCTATCCTCGCCTATATTGTCCAGGGTTGAATCCTCATCCAGGTGCGGTGAGGTGACTTTAGGCGCTGCGTCTATCTTCAGGACTTCGTACTGCTGTGGACTTGCGACTGCGGCCATGCCAAGGGCTTCACCCGTGTAGCTGGATGGAATCGCGGCATCGCGTGTGTGCCCCGTCTCGGCACGTATGGGCGTGAGGAGCTTGTAGCCTGGGAGTCCTGCCGGCGCAGGTAGTGCCGGCTTCTCGGGCACAACGTATGTTTCAGCAATCTTATCATGTAGACCTTGCCTGCGTGGGTACAAGGCGATCATAACAAAGCCCGCGCCAAGGGGCGCAAAGGAGAAAAAGTAGCCAAGCATACGTGCCAGGGCGCGTCCAAACTCAGGCGTACCGCCATCGGCGCGCACCACCTTTATACGCATCAGCCTCTTGCCCACGGTTTGCCCCCACACACTCCACTGTACGACGTGATAGGCGACGAAGATAAAGAGGGCAAGGCAGATAAATGGGCCGTATACTCCCAGCCAGCTCCAGAGGTCACGCGGCTCGTTGCGCGACCCCGCCCAGAGCAGGCCGGCGACGGTGCCCACCTGAAAGAGGGCCATAACTGCAAAGTCTATCAGCGCAGCTTTGAGGCGGGTGAAGAAGTTGACATAAAATGGCGCATAGCTATCCGGTATGGCGGCCCCGCCATCTATATCGGGGGGTGCCTGGCCGGCAGTAGCTGTTTCCGGGCCGGATGGTAGCGCCTGCGAGCCTACCGCAGAGGGATTGTAGCTGTGGGATGAGTAGTCGCCTCCGTATATGACGGCCCCGTGAAGGGGTGATTGCCCGGTCTGCGGGGGCGGAGGCCAGCCCACAGGCCCTGTTGGGTACTGTGGGTAGTAGGGCATGTGTGACACGATGGGAGGGGGCTGTGGTGGCGCTGAAACGCTTGTGCCCTGGAAGGTATCTGATGAGACTGGAGGCGGGGTTGCCCTGCGGTAAGCGGTGACGATAAATATATGGTCGCCTGTGCGCGAGTCTGTGCCCTGCCAACCCGCCAGGTCATACCGCGAAGTATCAGCCCAGGAGGTGCCTTCAGGCGCGGGTATAGCACGCATATCAAGGAGGGCGCGCGACCACGGATCATCGGGCCACGCGCCTGTGATAGAAAATAGGCGCAGCGGCGGCGCGTCTGTAGAAAGGGCGCTAGCTGCGTCGCTATTTACAGCGCCAAGTACCTGGCGCGCGTAGTTCAGGTCGGGCGCGGCGCCTTGCTTCCAGATGAAAATTTGCGCCAGACGACCGGCATTACCAGCCATGGTCTGCCATTTTTCCTCTCAACAGATGGGCCTTACATATCTCGTATATCCCTGGCCAGGGTTAATTGAGGCATGGGCATAATTCATTTTTCACGCGTAGAGGCGCGCCAAATAGACCGCCAAACTGCCCATATTGGCCCCAGTGGGCCAATGCTGTGAGCGTGAAATTCCGCCTGATTTTGAATTATGACCATGCCTCGGTTAATTACTCCTGTGTATACTTCTACTCAAGAGTACTGGCATTGTAGCATAGGGCCTGAAGGGTAACAATGGCCTGGCAGGGGTATGTTAGAGGTATCTATATTTAGCCGGTGGTACTAATCACATGGCGCTGTGGAGCATAATCTGTACCTTTCGGCGCTCGCTAAGGTTGCGCACGACCCGCAGCAGGGGATAAGGTGCGGCAAGGTGCGCAGAGGACGCGAAGGTTATACAGAAGCCGCGTCCTCTGCGCACCACGTACAATGTACAGGCACAGCGGTCAGCCGTCATTCGCACATAAGACCGTAACTGTGTAGTGGAACGAAGGGATAAAGCCGGTTGGGTGTAGCCGGCAATCCACGACCCAGAGGATCTGTCGTATAATTATAGATATGCAGCGATTTACTTTTAGCGCTTCGCGGCGCAGCGCTTTGCTTTGTCTACTTATAACGACGCTAGTAGCCGCAGGGTGCGATCTTCTCCCCGGGCCCGATACGCCGCGCTCCCCCAGAACGCCTACCGCTGTGCCACCTCCAACGGCTACTGTGCCGCCCGACAAGAGGGGAGGTACTCTGACCGTCAGCATGGCTGCCGACGTCACCTCGCTCAATCCGTGGCTCGCGGGTAATGACGAAGGCGCACAGAAGATTAGCCGTCTTATCTTCAACGGCCTGACGCGTCTCGATAACCGTCTGCAACCACAGCCTGATTTAGCCGAAAGCTGGGACGTATCTGCCGATGGCACCTCGCTCACATTCCACCTGCGCAAGGGCGTTTTGTGGCAGGATGGCAAGCCTTTTACCGCTCAGGATGTTGTCTGGTCATACAATGTGATGGCAGCCCTGCCGGTGGACCCTTCATCTCTACTTGGCGCTTCGCTCGTTCCCATTCAGCAGACCATCGAGAGCGTACAGGCGGTTGACCCTGTTAGCTATACTGTGCGCTTCAGCCTCAAGCGGCGCTATTCGCCTATTTTGGCCGACCTCGCACTGCCTATTCTCCCCAGTCATATTCTATCGGGCACTACAGCCGATAAGCTTTCTGCTTTGCCTTTCAACAGTAATCCTGTTGGCACGGGGCCTTACGCCTTCGACAAGAGGGTACCCGACCAGTCTGTGTTATTGAAATCGAACCCGCGCTACTTTGCGGGAGAGCCGCCCATAGGCAACATCAACTTCCTGGTGGCTCCGCCCAGTAACCTTGCGCTGGCCGAAGATGCTATCCGAAAGGGTCAATTGCTCCTCGCGCAACTGCCACCTGGTGATGCGGAGAAACTTGTAAAGGAGGGCAAGGGCATACGCGGTGGAGCTTACGATGAGCTTGGTTATGACTTCGTGGCCTTCAACTTGCGCCCGCCACGCCCTTTCAGCGACACGCGCTTGCGCCAGGCGTGGGCATTGGCCCTCGACAAGCCGGGGCTGACTTTCGCTGCGACCGCAGGGGAGGGCGATCCGGTCTGGAGCGACATCAATAAAGCATCGTGGGCCTACGATCCCAACGTTCCCAAGCCCGGTGGCAACCCCGAAGCCGCGCGCAAGCTGCTGGCCGACGCTGGGTGGGTAGACAAGAATAATGATGGTATTCTGGAGAAAGCTGGTAAGCCGTTGCAGGTTTCTCTTTATGTGCGTTCGGACAACCCTGTGCGGCGCAAGGCAGCGCAGGCGATGGTTGAGCCGCTAAAGAGGGTGGGTATCGGTGTAAAGGTGCAACTCGCGGATTTCGAGACCGCCTTGCTGGGGCGGCTTAGCCCGAATGCACAACCTCCCTTTGATTTTGATGTTGTGATGCTCGGCTACACGCGCACAGGTGTAGACCCCGACGACTTTCTCCTATTTCATTCGAGCCAGATACCGACACAAGCGGCACCCGCAGGGCTGAACTTTACCGGCTTCAACGCTCCTGAGTACGATGATCTATCAGTGAAAGCTCGCAACAGCTACGATTTTGGGGAGCGCAAAGATATTTATGCTCGCATGCAGAGCATTATCGCCGACCAGATGCCCTACTATTATCTATGGTCGCAAAAGTTCGGTGTGGTGGCAGGCCCAAAGCTCAAAGGCGATATAGACTTTTCATCACCTTTATACATGTGGAACATTACTCAGTGGTACATTGAGAAGTAGGGGCGCGGGAATGGTATGAGGGCGTGGCGTGGCGCAACCCTGAAGGTGAACAAGGCAGCAAAGAAGCCTTACCGGGGAGGAGGAGAACTCCGGTAAGGCTTCTTTGTTGGCGTTGCCGGGCATCAAGAGCTTTGCCGCAACAAAACGCCGGTTTGTGCCTGGTTTCCCTGGCTCTACTCAGTAACCGGGGGTGCTAGCTCACGGTGGCGTTGAAGCATTAGCTGCGTTCCGTCTGATCCTGCCTGCTTGCCCACTACCGGCCCTGGGCCAGTTCCTTGCTCATGTTTTGCATATGCTCTTTGGCCGCGACGTCTACCTTCTCCTGAATGGAGCGGCCCACTTCCTGGTTGCTGAGGGTGCCCGCAAGGGCAGAGATTGCTCTCATCGTTGCCAGTTCGCCTAGTACTAGATCGGGCGCAGGGTCCCCTCCATGGATCAGCAACCAGAGTTTTATTATCCAGATGGGGTCTAGCGAATGTTCAAAGACAGTATGCTTATTCACAACTTGCTCCTTTTAAGTTATACAGCGATGCTGTAGATAGTAGTGTCACAGCCGAGAGGAGGGATTCTGCCCGACTGCGGTCTGCCCTGCCGCCGAGTGAGGAGATGCCGTCTCTCACTCACAGTTTGATGTTATACCAACAAGCGCCCGACGGTATCCGTAGGATTACTTAACTCTACGGCTGTGATTACTTAATTCACCTTACGCACTCTGGGCCAGTTCATAGTTGGTCTTTGACAAATGAACTATCCTTTGTCAATTCCGAACACAGCGAGGAATGACAAAGCCGAGGCGGCGCACCCAAAGCTGACTTTGCTTAGCTCGACTTTGTACATTAACAATTCAATAACAGACCGCGTAGGCGAGCCTTTCG
>JADMIH010000224.1 GCA_015478675.1 Chloroflexota bacterium
CACCCAAACCAGACAGGACTTGACTGAGGCTCTCCATTCGGCCCAATAGTGGCGATATGCGCCAGGGCTTTTGATTCTAGAAGGACTTTTAGATTGGAAGGTATCATTGGCTGCTCCTTTTCAATATCGCTGCTGTTGGTCAGGGCGTGCTGCGAACAATGGAGTATTTGGAGGTGGTCGCCCAGGTGCGCGACTAGTTGTAGTTTAAGTCTAAACTAATATGCTTGGTTTGGCAAACGCCTGCCTTGGGGGAAGTGTTCAGAATTATGGCAGAACAAAGCCGTAGACTAACATTGTAGAATGGCGAGACCCACCCCCTAACCCCCTCCCACTTGTGGGAGGGGGAACTCTTATTAGGAGAGATTATGGGACACCCCTAAGACCCCGTCAGGGGATACTCCCCTGCACCCCTGTTCTGCTTGGCTCCCTGGCCTATATAGATATTCTCTCCATCCCCAATCGGGACACATATTCGGGGATGCACATGCGTAGCTCTCAGTAGTCTCTTCAGGCCTGATGAACATTGCGTATCGCGTAAGTTGAGAGTACCTATACTTCGTTCATGATCCCTCAGGCTTCACGTTTCACGTTTCACGATCCCGCATCACGAGTCCGCACAGCTTGCAGCGTTAGCCAGACTGCGAGCATTCCGGCGCTCAGGATAGCCGCATAGGGGAGGAGCGACCCCAGACCAAAGCGCTCCGCGAGATTGCCCGCCAGCCACGGGAATAGGGCCGCGCCCATCGCTCCTACACTGGCGAGAAAGCCGATGGCGCTTGGCACCAGGCGAGCAGGCATCAACCGCGGCATAGAGGCTATTGTGGTAGGGAAGATTGGCCCCAGGCAGAAACCCACAAGCCAGAAGCCCACCGCCGGGGCGATGCTCAACGGTATCAGCCACACTATAAATGTCCCCACTATCACACCTCCAATGCAAAGCTCTATAAGCCTGGCGCTCCCCAACCTCTCTGCTACCCTCGCCAGCGCCACGCGCCCGATCGTTAGCCCAAGCCAGTAGCCGCTGACCACCCAGCCTGACACGAGCGCGGTCTGATGCCTCTCTTCCGTAAGGAAGCTGTAGCTCCAGCTTCCAAGGCTCACTTCTATACCTACATAGAAGAATAGGAAAAGAGCCGCCAGCCAAAGCGCCCGCAGCCTCAGCGCCCCCGCCATAACATTCCCCCCCTCCTCGCTGTGGGCAGCCTCTCCCTCCTCGCCATTATCCAGGTGTTGTCTGATTCTGCCCCGGAAGAGGATAACCGCCCCGACGAGCAGCAACGCGCTGACGCCCACCCACACCATGTAGATGCTGTTCCAGCCGAAGCCCGCTATGATCAAAGCTGACGCAAGCAGCGGGCCGAGCAAAGCTCCCACTCCGTAAAAAGCGTGCAGATAGTTGAGCAGGCTGATACCACGTGGCAGCACAGCTATGAAGGAGTTAAGTCCTGCGTCTATTATGGCAACGCCCAGACCTAACAATACGAGGGGCGCAGGCACCAGGTAGAATGGAGGCATGAGGCTCATGATGGCTGCGCCAACCAGAAAAGCCACTGCGCCCAGAGCAAGAAAGAGGCGCTGACCCAATTTATGCAGTAGAAGTCCACTGCTGAAAGCGGCGATCAGATATCCCGCGGTGCCTGCCAGGAAAATGAGCCCTACTGTGGCTTTGTCAACGTTGTAGTGGGCGCGAATGCTCGGTATAAGCACCCCCAGCGCACCGTCGTTGGCTCCTACGAGTATAAAAGCGAAAAAAGCCAGCGCGACCCTCAACCCTGCCGCTCTTGCCGAAGTGCGTTCTTTGGCCTTTGTGGAGGTGTCTATACGCACTTATCAATTCACCTTACGCGACGGACGAGGGCTGTGATGCTCAGTCCTCGCTACTCCCGTGCAACTCGCCGGCAGCTGAAGTTGCCTAAAGTTCCTTCTGGTAGACAGCTGTGGTATGCACTTTGTAGAAGCCAACAGACTCGTACAATTTGAGCGCTCCCGATGGGTTCTCCGCATCAACGCCCAGGACAGCCGTATCCATCCCATCGGCTTTCAATCTTTGCATCCCCGCCAGGAGCATAGCACGCCCCAACCCCATGTTGCGGAAACCACGCCGTGTGCCGAGCATATCAATCCAGCCTTCTTTGCGGTTGCTATGTATGTTGTCAGCAAGGTCTATCCAGCAGAAGCAAAAGGCCGCGAATGTGCCGTCAGGCGCGAGGCATATGAGGTCCCGCTCACGGGTATAGTTGGGGCTTTGGAGCCAGTTCCTGTGGCTCTCCACGAGCATAGGATGGTGGTTCCAGTGGTCTATGAACGACTGGTTGAAGGCGTCAACCCACGGCTCAATGTCCGCTTCGCCTTGAGAGTGGCGCATTGTAAACCCTGCGGGAAAGTGCGGCTCAGGGACCGGCTGGCCTAAAGGCCGCGCCATCTTGAAGAAGTAGCGTTCGGGGGCGAATCCCTGCTCGTCCAGCAGCCCTTGCTGATAAGCTATGTATTCAGGGGTGCTGTAGTCCAGGCCGGCGCGCATAATAGCAGGTTGGTTGCGCTCGCCCGCTATTTCGCGCACTCGCCGGCTTGCCGCCTCTAAGATTGCCCCCTCAAGCCCTTTGTTGCGCGCGTCGGGGTGTAGCCGAAAATGCAAGTGCGCGTCCACTTTGCCGTTCATGCTTTCTCGCGGAGTCCAGAGCATCAACGCGCCGACAAGCTCGCCTTCTTTATTCTCCCAAAGTTTAACGTCCCGTGTTGTATCTATCTCAGGGTCACCAAGCTCAATGCGCCAGTAATCCGGGGTGGCATACTCCTCGCCGCCAAGTTGGTCCACACTTCGGCAGAGATTCATCAGGTCGCAGATAGGCTGTAGATCCTCCTCGCCTCGATAAGAGCGAGCGGTGAAGGTTGTTTCCGTTGTTGTGTCCATTACTTTGCCTCCATCAGCAGATGTTATTGTAACTGTTCAGAGTAGGGGTGGAGGGGCATAGCCGCCGATACTCCCCAGCAATAAAGCCCCCTCTCACCTTGTGGGAGAGGGGGTTGGGGGTTGAGGGCGGGTGAGGGCAGATGGCGCAACACCCGCACGGTACCCCAAGAAGATTGCTCCACCCTAAATCTGAACGCTTACATGTTATTCAAGGTTTGCGCCAAAGCGTATTCTCTATCATATCGGAGGCGGCATAACTCCACATCGGGCTGTAAATGTAGAAGGCTCTACACCCACAGTCCTGATGCGCGCAACGTGCAGCGCCACGACAACAAAAGAGCTTCCCACCTATCTTGGAAGCTCTATGCGCCAGTCAGCTGCGGCAGTTGGCTAGCTTACTCTTTAGTAACATCTTCCTCTGTGTGCTCTGTAAACTGCCCCATCCGTCCGTATTTGGCGCGGCGGTCTTCTATGAGCTGCCTTACCCCCTTCTTTGTACGCAAAGAGTAGGTGGCTTGTATCTCTAACAGGTGGCGCAGAATAGCCTCCCGCACCGCGCTTAGAGTGGCGGCGGTGTCATTGTGCGCGCCCCCTTCAGGCTCCTCTATCACCTCATCTATTACCCCAAGTTGCAGCAAATCGGGCGCGGTGATACGCATGGTCTCCGCGGCCCGTGAGGCCTGAGCAGCATCACGCCAGAGGATTGTAGCAGCAGATTCCGGGCTGGCTACCGAGTAGATCGCATTTCCAAGCATCAGCACACGGTCGCCCACCCCTATGGCCAGCGCACCGCCGCTCCCTCCTTCTCCTATGACTGTGGTTATTATCGGCACCTCTACAGTGAGCATTTTCATGATGCTGGCGGCTATCGCCTGACCTATCCCTCGCTCCTCGGATTGCATTCCAGGGTTGGCCCCCGCTGTATCTATAAAGGTGAAAATAGGGAAGCCGAAGCGGGCCGCATGATCCATCAGGCGTTGCGCTTTGCGATAGCCTTCGGGCTGAGGCATGCCGAAGTTGCGCATCAGGTTTTCTTTGGTAGAGCGCCCTTTTTGCTCGCCTATCACCATTACCGTCTGTTCTTCAAAGCAGGCAAGCCCACCAACAATAGCGGCATCATCTCCGAAGAGCCTGTCGCCGTGCATCTCCACGAAATCGGTGCAAATCTGCTGAATATAATCGAGGGAGTGTGGCCTGTCGGGGTGCCGTGCTATCTGCACGCGCTGCCAGGGAGTAACCTCCGGCTGCTCATTTTGGATCGGCGCTTCCGGCTTGTGACTTGTGCCTGGAGGCACCATGTCACGATAAGCTCCCGCAGGGCCACGACCGTTGGTGTCAGTTTGATCCTTATGCTCAGTAGTCATAAATAGAGACCGGGCGCTGTGCCCCTTTGGTCCTCGCAAAGAGAGAATGTAGCTGAAAGGTGATGCGTGCCAAGGATCAGGTACAAGGCCAAAAGTCCTCCATCCATAATGTCTCACCTTTCACTTGTCGAAAAGTTACTTTTAGAGCTGTACCACGCTAGTTACGATACAACCTGAGCAGGCGGCTGATTGTTGAGCGTAGCTCGCGCCGCGGCACTACCATATCGAGCATTCCATGCTTGAGTTGGAACTCTGCTGTCTGAAAATCTGGTGGCAGCTTTTGTTTAATCGTCTGCTCGATAACTCTGGGTCCCGCGAAGGCTATCAACGCGCCCGGCTCTGAGATAACGACATCGGCGGAAGATGCATAAGAAGCCGTAACGCCCCCCGTGCATGGATCGGCCATGACTGAGATGTAAGGCAGCCGCGCCTCAGCCAGGTCCGCTAGCGCGGCGCTCGTCTTCGCCATTTGCATCAATGAAAGTATACCTTCCTGCATACGCGCTCCACCCGATGAGGAGACCGTCACCAGCCCTGTTTTCTTCTGAATCGCGAGCCTGGCGGCTCGCGCCATCTTCTCGCCGTAAACCGATCCCATGCTACCCCCGAAAAAGCGGAAATCGGAAACAGCAAGCACGGCAGGCATCTCTTCTATGCGAGCAGTGCCATATACCACCGCCTCGACGAGACCCGACTTTTCCTGTGTTTCAACGAGCTTGGTAGAGTACTTATGGTCGAGAGAGATAAAGCTGATAGGGTCCGTCGGCTCTATACAAGCGCCTTCTTCCTTGAAGGTGCCCGCATCGGCCAGATAACTGATCCGCTCCTCAGATGTGAGGCGGAAATGGTAGCCACACTTCTGGCACACTTTGAAGTTGTTCTCAACTTCGCGCACGTAGAGCAGCTCGTTGCACTTCGGGCACTTGGTCCATATATCTTCTGGAAAGCCGCGCTTGTCTTCCTCCTGCCCTCTGGTGTCCTGAGGCTTGTCTTTGCCTATCGAAAAGTAGCGCGGGCGGCGCAGCAGGTCTCTTACTTCTTTCACTTTGTCATCTCCTACCATATAGCGTTTGCGTCCGGTGTTCGCAAAGACTCGTCAATTATACCATAGCACGGCAGTGCAGCAAAACCAGTGTGCCCTGGTAAATGTTCAGAGTAAGGCATGACCCTATGGGTCACCATTACGAATGAAAATAC
>JADMIH010000225.1 GCA_015478675.1 Chloroflexota bacterium
CTGCCCCTGTGCACTCAGCAGGAGTAAAGCCCCCTCTCCCACAAGGGGAGAGGGGGCATGGGGTGAGGGGAGGTGAGGGCGGATGAGGGCAGGTGGCGCAACACCCGCACGGATACCCCAAGAAGATTGCTCTACCCCTATCCTGAACTCTTACTTCACGCCCTATACTTGCCCTGGCCGCGTAAATGTGCTACATATGTCAAGATGAGCAAACCCAAAGGCAAAGCAGCAGATTCAGATGGAAAGCCTGATAAACGCCGGCGACGTGCCTGGTGGCTGGCTACTCGTCGCAGACGCTCGGAATGGCAATCGTTAGTGGCGGCAGGCATCGCCACCTTCGCTGGGCGCCCACGCGCCTCCTTCGAGGCCGCCCAGCCCGGCGACCCTGTGCTCCTCTACGTATCTAAACCCGACCATGCGATCAGGGCAGTAGGCATCGTCATACAGCGACCGCAGGGAGATAGGGGCACGGGTGAGGCCACAGGACAGCCACCCCCCGCTGAGGCAACGCCCCCGATACCCACACTGGAGGTCCAACTTGCCTTCGAGGTGCCCGACCCACTTGGCTGGCAATCCATCCAATCCGCGCCCGCACTCCAGGGGGCAGAACCGGTCAGACAGCGCAGCAGCGGCACTCTCTTCCCACTGAACGACGCAGAGTACGATGCGCTCCGCCGTCAGATAATCGGGCGCAACCCTGAGCTAGCGGGCGCTTTCGCCTCCGTCGACTCAGGAATAGCGCCCCTGGAAGGAGAAGGCGAAGCCGTTCTACAAAGTAACGATCTGATAACGCCCCACACACATCTACGTGAAAAACCGTCAGACTACCGCACTGCGGCCCCAGGCTCGCAGCTGCCGGCGGTAAGCAGCCTGGACGAGCTGCAATCTCTCACCATGCTCCCATTCGAGATGCTTGAAGAGATACGCGACCTGCTGGAAGAAACAGGACAGGTGGTGCTCAGCGGGCCACCCGGAACGGGCAAGACCTGGCTGGCGCGAGGCATGGCGGCGCTTGTAGCGGGCGACCCCGCTCGCGTACAAATAGTTCAGTTCCACCCCGCTACTACCTACGAAGACTTTATCGAGGGGTTGAAACCCCAGCTAGACCCCCGTGGGCAGGTCAGCTATGCAGTTCTGCCTGGCCTCTTTGTGCGTTTGTGTGAGCAGGCGCGCCTCGATCCTGAGCATAACTACGTTCTGGTAATTGATGAGATTAACCGAGCGCCGTTGGCGAGGGTCTTCGGCGAGCTACTCTATGCACTGGAGTATCGCGGGCCAGAGGGCGCTGTGCAATTGTCGGCGTCGGCGGGCATGGGGAGTCAGCGCCTATTTTACGTGCCTGAAAACCTCCTCCTTCTTGCTACCATGAACAGCGCAGATCGCACTCTTGCGCTGGTGGACTACGCCCTGCGCAGGCGCTTTCGCTTTATAGAGATGGAGCCGGACGCTGTTGTGCTCGACCGCTGGCTCGCCCGGCGCGGCAACAGCCTGGCATCTCGCCGCACGGTTCTCAACCTCTTCAAGAAGATTAATGAGCGCCTTGCAGACGCCCTTGATGATGACCATCGTCTGGGGCATAGCTACTTCATGCTTGACCCGCTAACTCCCGGCACCCTAACACGTCTCTGGCGCAGCGCTGTCCGTCCTCTCCTCGCAGAGTACTTTGTACCACCAACAGGGGAGCTAGATGAGTATAACGCCCTCTTCGATGAAGCAGGACGGACCATGAGTGCCGAGGATTAGAGGGTAGACGGCTCATCTATGCAGTACATCAGCTCCAACACGCGCAACCTGGTAAACTCAACGTTGATCCTCTCCGAGTTTGAAGCTGCGGAGGTCGCCCTCGTGCCCCAAAGCTACGCCTATCTCAAAAGCAGGTACTCCAAGCAGTTGGAAGCCACACCCGCCGAGCGTCAAGGCGTATATAGGATCACGCCGCGCGACTATGTTGGGCGTATCAGCTTACCGGGGGGAGTGACCCTTGTTATCCGGCCAAAGGTGGCAGTGACCAACACCTTTTACATGCTTTGCGCGGAGGCAGGAGTGGCCCACTTTGAGGGGCTGCCTATAGCATTGGAGACGCGCAGCGACTTTTATGCCTTCATAGCAGCCAGCTTCATAGCACAAGTCAGCAAGCTGCTTCAGCAGGGACTTTACCGGCACTTCGTGCCGCACGAAGAAAACCTCCCTTTTGTGCGGGGTAGAATTATGCTGGCAGCGCAGATAAGGCGCTACGGAGAGCTAAAGCATCGCCATGCCTGCGCCTACACAGACCTGACCGCAGACACCGCCGAAAACAGGGCGCTCGCGACAACGTTGCACTCTTTACCTGCTCTCCTGGGGCAAGGCGAGAGAGAGCTGAGCCGCACAGCGCGGAGTCTGCTGCGCCGCTTCGAGGGTGTCAGCGTCATAGGGCGAGATGACGCGCTCGACCTCCTGCGTGGCATCAGGCTGCACAGGCTGAACGCCCGCTATCACCAGCTGCTGGGGATTTGCAGACTAATACTGAGTAATCTCAGCCTTGATGAAAAGAGCGGGCCGGAACCGTTCGCCTCGTTCCTGATCAACATGCCCCGGCTCTTTGAGGGCTTCCTGACAGCAAGGCTGCGTGCATATCTACCCGTCTACGGCCTGCGGGTGGTCGCGCAACGACATGACTATCTGGACGAAGCGCGGCAGGTCGGCATTCGTCCCGATGTGCTGGTCTATGCCCGCACAGGGAGAGAACCCCTGCTGGTGCTGGACGCCAAGTATAGGAGGCCGGAAGGGACGCATAGCGGGTTGAACCGCGATCTTTATCAGGTGAGCGCCTATCTCGACCGTTATGCCCTGAAGCGCGGGGTGCTCGTCTACCCGCAGTTCGCCGCGAAAGCAAACGCCGAGTTGAAACTGCATGGAACCTCTAAACACCTGCATGTCACCACCCTCGACCTTTCAGCGCCCAGCCCTGCCGCGCTGGAGGCGAATTGCGCCACCTTAGCAGAGCATATCGCACACCTTGCTATCGACTTCGGAGAGTAGGCGCTAACTACCTTGCAAAGCACCTGACACACCGTGAATGAGTGCGGGAAAGCCCTATCCCCATATTCTGTCTCCACCCGGTGCTATAATATATGCATGCACGCAACCTTATCTCCCTTACTTGGTTAATAGACTCGTGAGCGCACAAAGTTCCGAGGGAGTAGCCCAGCCCAGCCTGCGAGAGCAAAGCAGGCTGGCAATAATCGTTCAGCCCCTTGGGATTGTGGCTGCCCTCACGATCGTAGGCTTCGCTTTGCGCCGCTACCACCTTGGCGCAGAGTCCTTCTGGTTTGATGAGGCGGATATCGTCAAGCAGGCCCAGCAACAACTCTCCACCCTTGTGCAAAGTTTCACGGCTGCGGGCGAGAACGGCCCTCTCTACGTTCTCTTGTTGCACTACTGGGTCGCCGCAATCAATGGACACCCCAACGTCGCCCGAATAATGCACATCATCTTCGGCCAGAGCTATGAGGCCCCTATACGCGGGCTATCAGCCACCTTCGGCGCGGCGGCCATTCCCCTCATGTACATATTGGGGCGGCGCGTCGCGGGTTCAACTGTGGGTCTGGTCGCGGCGCTGCTGCTCACTTTCAATCCATTCCACATCTGGTACTCGCAGGACGCCAAGATGTACGCCATGCTGGTCTTTATGACCCTGGCGAGCACTACCCTCTACATCTACGCCTGGGAGCGCAACGCGCTATGGCTGTGGGCCGCTTATGCGACCGCCACATTAGCCATGCTAACCACCCACAGCCTGGCTGGAGTGGTTTTACTGGCTCAAATCATCGCGGTGCCCTGGCTGGCTCGTGGCTTTCGACGGCAAAGTGAAGACACAAGAGGCGCGAAGCAAGAAACCCCTATGCGGCTCGTGCGCTGGGGCCTGGCGACGCTCCTCATCTTCGCGCCTTTCTTGCCGATATTGTGGCTGCGCTCCACGGCTCTCTTTACCGACACCCTCAACGTCGGAGGCTGGTATTCCGCCACTACCCTTACCGATATTTTGTTGACAATATTCGTGAAGTTTGCTGTAAACCAGGCCATTCCGCCCTGGGAAGCTGTAGGCGGCGTAACTATGGCTGCTCTCGCTATCGCCGGTGCGCTCTGGCTGCTTGACTTTAGAGTGCGCATTCCTCGCCGCTCGGATCCGAAAGAAAGCACAATCTTACCAGGGGAAGCGCAGCACCGTAGCGCCCGCCGATGGGACCCACGGCCAAACCCCGAATCGGCGCTGGTTCTTTTCCTTTATCTGGTGCCTGTGCTGGCTTTCTGGTTGCTGACGTTGCGCCTGCCCCTCTTTCAGCCGCGCTACCTTATCATGGCGCTGCCCCCCTACCTGATTCTGGCGGCAGGCGGGCTGCTGGCGGCGGGACGCAGGCACGCGCTCTTGATGGTGGCTCCTGCCGGCATCTTTGGGCTGGCGACGGCAATAGCCCTCCTGAGCGTGAACTATTCGCAACAGCCGCAGAAAGAAGATTGGCGTGGAGCGATGAGTTATATCGCGGACCACGCTAGGCTGCGCGACACGATCATCATCTTCCCCGGCTACCTGGTCACTGCGGCGCAGACTTACTATCAGCCTGGTGGCCCAGGCCGTGTGCCTGATATACCTATCAGCACCATCCCCAGCCTCAGCACACAGGGCTTCGGAGAGCGCGAGCTTGAAGCACAGCTTGCCGGTGCGGTGCGCTGCCACGAGCGCGTGTGGCTGGTGGTCTCGCCCCCGCGCCAGCAGCAGGAAGACCCACAGAACAAGGTGCAGAGCTGGTTGCAGTACAACTATCACACCTTTGATACAAAGCAGTTCCTCGGCGTTACACTCTATGGGATCGCCTTCAACGGAATACCTGATTGCAGCTTCTATCCAGGCCCAGACTACCCTGAGACATACAACTTCGAGAATGGCCTGCAATTCCGGGGCTACATCTATGAGCTACGCGACAATGCTACCACGCAGCCTGATGCATCGTACTTCCCTCTTACCCTCTACTGGCACAATAGTAAAAAGCTGGCAGCTGATTATATGGTGCGTATACGGATCAGGGATAAGGCCGGGCGCGTGGTGGTAGATGACGCAGCAGGCATGTACAACGGCTACTGGCCTACAAGCGAATGGCCCACCGACACATACACCATAGACTATCGCGACCTGCGCCTCCCAGGAGGCCTCACCCCAGGCAGCTACACGGTCTCAATAGAGCTATACCCCAAGGGGCACCCCGACCAGCCCCTCAAGCTGCAAAACGGCGGCACAGAGATAACGTTGCAAACACCCCTGCAAGTGGTGCCCTGGAAACCCCAGTAGAGCGCGGCATGCGAAGATCATTGCTTCCCAAAGTGCCCATTCTTCCTCGGCCATCCATCTTTATCGGGCGCCCGGCAAGTCACACTAAGAGCCTGTTTAACAACATTGACAGGAGGGGGAGGAATGAGGTAGAGAATCAGTA
>JADMIH010000226.1 GCA_015478675.1 Chloroflexota bacterium
AACACCCGCACAGTTACCCCAAGAAGATTGCTCCACCCTAAATCTGAACACTTACAGTCTTGATGCGGTTCGACAGGTAGGTGCTAACTTGCTATAATTACCTCCGAGTTAGCGTCCAGGAGATCACGCATATCATAAGCAGGAGGTAGTTTCCTTTCTTTGAAGCCGCAAGCAGACCCAACTATGTACAGGCGTGCGCGAATTGCGCTCCTGCCGACAACGTTGGCCGCCCTTATATTTATTTTAGGGCCGGCTTTCTCACCTCGTATACAGACAGCCTTCGCGCATGAGGCTGCTTCTGGCAGCTTTCTGTCGCCCGCAGCAGCGATTCTCTCGCAAGCAGCCACACCGAAGGTGCCGGTGGGTGTAGGCACAAACGCTGTGCCTTCTGCGATATCTACCACGGAGGCAGCGCCGCCGGTAGTGAACACAAAGGTAGCGGCTGTTAACGGCAACGCACAACCGGGACAGCCTACTCCGGCGGAGAGCTTACCCTGGCTTATAGTGGCGCTCGTGTTGGTGGTTGCGCTGGTGGTGGGCGCGGTGGCAGCGATGCGCCGCCCGAAGGCTCCTGTGCTGGCTACGTCGCAAGTTGCGCCGGGCGCTGATGTAGCCATAGCAGCCCCACAAACGCCTTTAGAGCCATACGTACCCGCAGCAGAGCAGGTAACTGCCCAGGTTGCCCCCGTTATCCCGATTGCGACTCCTGCTACTGCGCAGGCACTTCCACGTCAAGCGCCTGTGACTGCGCCTGTGGCTCCCGTTACTATTGAGTGCCCTAATTGCGGGGCGGTTAACAACATAGATGAGAATTTCTGCCATGACTGCGGCCAGGACCTCCGCCCGCAACGTACCCCTGCGATAGCTACGGCACCTCTGTTAGCAGAGACATCTGCCGGGAGTGTAGCCGTCGCGCCCGCTGTTGACGAGATGCCTTATCTTGAAACTCTTGATCGCACAGATGAGCAGTTGGAGTTCGTACTCTCTCGCCCTCGTGTAGCGATGGGCACAGCGCCCGACAACGATATCGTGATCGACGCTGCTTACAGGGGGTGGGAAACGGTATCTGAACACCATGCGGAGCTGCAGCGCGAGCAAGATGGCTTCATGATCGTGGACAGGGATTCAGAAAACGGCACATTTGTCAATGAGATGCGTACAGGCGAAAACATAATCTCCGATGGCGATAATGTGCGTCTGGGAGATGTGCGTTTTATATTTCATGTACCCTCAACAGAGTAGAGGAAATGCTGGAGAGAAGATGAACAAGATACGCCGTACAGGCAGCAAACATAGCCAGCCGATGGAAGAGGCCAAGCAAAGCAAGGATTTAGAGGTCTCTACTCTATCCGAGCCTGCCGTTGAGGAGCAAGGCCACACCAACGGCGCGGCTGTTAGGCCGGATGATGTTGCTGACGCGGAGCCGGTGCAGCCAACAGCCCACTCAAATGGCTTGAAAAGCACAGCCCAGGATAGAGGTGATAGCTTTCCTGTTTCAGAAGCTGCGGCGTCTGAGGCCACAGGCGAATACGCTGGGGAGTTTCAAGAGCTGGTGGGCGAGAATGCCGAAGGATCCATCAGCAGACCGGACGCCTCCCAGCCTGATGCACCTCAGGCTGATAGTGGGGATATGGTTGAGTTGCCTACGGGCGACGATGCGATAGACGCTTTACTGGCGGATGCTGAGCCTCAGACGGCTCCCCTTTCTGCTCAGGCAGAGCAGGAAGAGCTTACGCCCCTGCCTATCAATGCGGTCGTGGACGGGCGTTATGTCGTGCAGAGCCAGCTGCATCACGGTTTCGACCGGAACCTCTATCGTGTAACTGCTCGACGCCAGCAGCGATGCGCCACCTGTGGCCGCCTATCCTCGTCAGAGGCTGATGTATGCAAGCATTGTGGTGCAGAGCTTAACGACCAGCAGCCCGCCGATTTTTATCTGATGGCCGAGAGCTACCGACCCGAAGCTCTCATGCAAGACCCTACGTTGATGGATCTGCATCTTTATCACCCG
Source organism: Chloroflexota bacterium (assembly GCA_015478675.1). Next base: position 2,012 of record JADMIH010000226.1, read on the forward strand.
AATCTTGTGCCTGTAGTGGACTTCTACAGTTATAAGCCTTTCGGCCATGCGCGTTATTATGCGGTGGCCGAGCCACGCCAGGGGGTCCGGTTGAGCCAGTTGAGCCTTCCGCGGCCCAGTATGCAAGTTTTGAATTGGGCGATGCAGTTAGCTGATGCTCTTGATTACCTGCACATAAGTGGTGTAGTTGGGGCGGGAGCGGAGGCCGACGATATACTGGTGCAGGGGGATACCGCGTCGTTGGCGAGCTTGCAGAACGCCAGAACTAACGTCGCCAGCATAGACGAGCGCACACAGCAACAGAATATGGACCTGGCGCGCCTGGCAGCCACGATGTACGAGGCGTACACGGGGCACCCCGCGGCGATGAGCCCTGAGGGTATGCTACCGATGCCGCCGGCAACGCCTGAGCAGGTGGGCGGGGCTTTCCGCGCGGCGATAGAGCCGATACAGGGGGCGGGCATGCCGATCAGCGCGGCGCAGTGGCGCGACCAGCTGGCGGGAGCTCTCAATGCTGTTGCTGAGATGGAGGGGCCTGGCCGCCCTGTCAGCTTTGTGACGGTAGCTCTCACCGATGTTGGACGCTTGCGCGATCAAAATCAGGACTCATTTGGTATGATCGAGTTTGCCCAGGCGAGTGTAGAGCGCCCTATGCGTATAGGGCTCTACGTTATAGCCGATGGTATGGGGGGGCACAAAGGTGGCGAAGTGGCGAGTGCGCTGGCGGTGCAGGCTTTCTGTGGCGAATTGCTGGGGCGAGTCCTCTCACCTTTGACGAATGTGGCTGGCGAGCGCAACGCCCCAAGCAACGAGGTCATTTTGCAGGGGATGGTCCGCGCTGTGCAGTCTGCGAACGAGCGCATTTTCAAAGCTCGCGACAACCGTCAGAATGACATGGGCACCACCCTTGTGAGCGCCCTTGTGACAGGGGGCAAGGCGTTTATCACCAACGTGGGTGATAGCCGCCTCTACCTCTTTAGCAAGCCTCAAGAACCTTCTGACGATGAGGCCCAATACAACACAACATCGCCCCTGGTGAAAGGCGCGACGGCCCCACTTGCTGCTACAGCCCCACTGCCGGGCACCGGCATGCCGGAAGCCGCTCCACCTGAGGAGCCAACGCCAATCGACAGGTCTAGCGGGTATGTGCTCACGCAGGTGTCGGTAGACCACTCACTGGTGCATCGTTTAGTGGAATTGGGGCAACTGGATGCTGAAGAGGCGAAGGTACACCCCCACCGCAACTTTATTTACCGCTCGATAGGCGGTCCTCCTCCGGTGGAAGTAGATACCTTTGTACGCAATTTGCGCCCAGGCGACCGTATACTTCTCTGCTCGGATGGCCTCAACAGTATGATTGAGGACTCGGCGATTGAGGCTGTGCTTGCTTCGGAACCGGACCCCAACATCGCCAGCCAGCGCCTGATTGACCTGGCTAACGAAGCCGGAGGGCACGACAACATAACGGTCCTTCTGATTGATATAGATGGTTATCTTCCCCTGGCGGAGCACCCCTACGCGCTAAATAATGCGTAGTCGATAATCAAGCTTCCATTCCCCTGACCTCTTTCATGGAAGGGGAATAGCTGAGATGAAAACAAACAACTCTGCCTCGGCAGAGTTGTTTGTTTTCATGAGAAACTCTTCCTCATAAAGGGCTATTGAGCTTTCTGCGCAAAGGCCCGCCTTATTCTCCTTAGCTCCGGCGGAAGATAAGAGCAATGCGCCCGAAGTCGAGGCGTGCGCCATCCTCCAGCTTCTCGCGGACGTGAGCCGGTAAGCGTTGGCCGTCTATTTTCGTGTAGTTGGTAGACTGCAAATCCTCGGCGAAATAGTCGTCACCCACATGAAGTAGGCGAGCATGACGGCGCGATACGCCCCCTTCTTCGCCACCATATGGCGTTAGATCAACGTCGGGGAAGATGCCGCTGCTTGGGTCTTCACGTCCTACCGTTATCTCCTCCTGATCGGGCAAAGGAAGCTCCGCGCCCGTCGAGATTACCACCAGCCGCGCCACTCCGGGGCCTTGCGACTCCTGAGTTGCCTGGCCCACAGGCACACCTTGCGTTCCAAGATTGCCCGCTTCGGCTGCCGGTTCGACGGTGCCCACACCACCTGAGCCTGTGTAAGGCTCAGCTTCGACATTCGTCTCTGAGATGGATGCATCACCTCCACCCACCTGCGTGGACGAGGAGGCGGGAGCGTCTGCTGTTGAATAGACTTGCAGCGAGGAGGGCGCTGAGGGTTGTGCGTACTGGGGAGAAGCAGTTGGCGATGGGGCAACCGCACCCTGAGTGGCGCTCTCCAGCATTTGCCTGAGGCTTTGCATTGCCTGTCCGAACTGGCCCCAATCTCCCTGCACGATGGCGTTTTGCGCCTCATGTAGCTGCCGGAGTGCACTCGCTGCCCATGCGCTGCTATCCGCTCCTGCGCTTGCATCTGCTTCAGGAGCCGCACTACTCTGCATTGTTTCGACGGCGGCGGCCTGCGCGGGTGGCGTAGCTGCCTGGTCCTGGCCTGCGGCAGAATAAGCATCTACGCCCTGCGTCTCTTCTTCTTGCCCAGGCTGTTGCAGAGGCAACACATCAGGCATCGCGCCCTGATCGATCTGGGCTCCCTGGGTAGAGGCGTGCGAGCCGTTATCTCCAGCATCTGCGGCAGCCACTGCGGGCACGATAGTGTCTTCGGTGACGGGCACGCCGGCAGAGTGATCTGCCTGGTTTGCGCCGCCAGGCTCGCCCGACATGGCATCAGGGTAGCTCATGGGAGACTGATAGCTGCTCTCTTGAGTTGTGGCAGTGCTGCTCGGCGCACTACCTATCGGGCCTGATAGCTGGCCGTTGCCCCCCTCGATGTCGCTGTACTGCCGGGTCGGGTCCGTGCCTTGGTTCGTGCCTGTGTTTACGTCTGTGGCAACACCAGGCGTTTCAGCGCCGCCCAGCCGTGCTCCGCACTCGTCGCAGAACATATAGTCCGCGGGATTCTCGTTTCCACAATTAGGACATCTCATAGATTTTTCTCCTCGGTGTATATTATCACAGGCCGGGTAGGGGTATCTCTATCCCCAGTAGCGTTAATGCCGTCCACGCTATGGCTCCTACTTCCACAGTCAGCAACAGTAGCGCCACTGTCCAGCCTAACGCCCTACGCGCCCACGAGGGGCGGGCCATGGCTCTCACCTCTATCTGCTGCTCGCCTCCTGAGCTTTTCACCAGGAGGCGCCCTGTGTTCATCTTTTCTGCCGGCACCAGGAGGCGCACGTGCGCGGCCCACAGCCACATCAGCGCCTCGAACGCCAGCAGCGCTCCCATTACGGCGGCGAAAGCCCACAGAAGGGTTTTGCCGAGCGAGCTACCCGCCAGAAATAAGAGCCAGAACCAGACCACCAGAAGCGGCAGCGCCCTGCGTGCTCGTGCCCATATAATAGCGAATAGATTGGGTA
>JADMIH010000003.1 GCA_015478675.1 Chloroflexota bacterium
GGTGAGGGTGCGAAGGTGGCTGTTTCTGTAGCTTGAGTGGTGCTCGTGGCCTGAGTTGTTGAGGTGGACTGGGCTGTAGAGGTAGCCTGAGTTGTAGCTGTAGCAGCGGTGGTACTTGTAGCCTGTGCAGTACTGGTTCGGGTTGGGACCGATGTGCTTGTGGGGCTGCTCGTTGATGCTACCGATGTGCTCGTAGGCACGCTGGTCGAGGTAGTTGTCGCGGTGCCAGTGCTGCTCGGCGTTAGCGTGGTGGTGGGCAATATGGTTGTAGGGGTGCCTGTAGGTGTCTGCGCGCCACCGCTGGGGAGATTCATTTTGCCTATATACAGGTCAAATGCGTTTAGTGTACCATCGGCGTTAGTACCGTCGCAATTAGAGTTGTCGGCCCAGACTGCAACGAACTTGCCGCCGTAAGCATTTTGTCCCGCATAATCTCCATAGTCGATACCGTTGCCCGCATCAGCGGCGTTGGAGAAGCCACCGCTCAAGCGTGTATTTGCTGCCCATGTCGCGCCGCCATCCGTGCTGGAGGATGCGTAATATTCGGCGTCATCGTTCGGTGTGGTGTTGGTGCCGCCCACGCCTGGCACACCATTGTCGTTGCGCGCATCGTGCCAGCCTATCGCCACCGTGCCTGTCGTGCGGTCAATGGTGATATAGGGTAGGAACTGGCTGCGAATTGGTCCCAGTGGGTCATCATTTACGCGTACGGGCGCAGTCCAAGTGGTGCCATTATCGGTTGAGGTGCGGAGGTATATTTCAGTATCATTACTTTCGTTGACCGGCTCTTCTGTGTAGACGAGGTAGGCGCGATCATTGTACACGCCGCCCGTCGCGTCCCACACCAGCCCGGCTTCCGCGTCGATTGATCGCCCCGACTGTGCCGGTATGTAGTCGAAACCGCCCACGTTAGTTGTCGTTGCTACGATTACGGGTCCGAAACCGCCAGGGCCTAAGCCATCGGCATCTACATTGACGTAGACTGTCGCAGGCCCTTCGCCTCCTGTCGGGTTCTGGTAAGTCACCATGACCTTGCCGCCATTCGGTCCAGGGCCAACTGTGATGCCGCCGAAGCTGCCGGTTGCGCCTGGAATTGCCTCAACGGTGCCAAATGGACCCCACGTGCCGAGGCCTGTGACGGGAGCGCCCCGCGCCACCATATTTCCGTTCAGGTTCCAGTCCACCCATACGCTGCCGTTGCCAACCGCCAGTGAGGGCTGGTCAATGCTGCCTGAGCCGGCCGTAACGGGGGCGGAGAAGGTGACACCACCGTCGGTGCTCAGAAGCACATTGATTTGATTAACATTACCGTTTATGTATACAAGGAAGAGGTTGCCGAAGCTGTCAAAGGCCGCCTGGCCGTCGCAGCAGGCGACGTTGGTCGCCACGGTGCCGCGCGTCCAGGTCGCGCCAGCATCGGTCGAATAGCCGCGAAAGATGCTGTTGGCCGTAGTTAGATTCGAGAAGGCAACTATGTTGTTCTGGTTGGTCGGGTTGATGACTACGAAGCTCTCCGATTGATTACCGCTCATCTGGCTAACGTTGACCACCGGGGCCGTGCAGGCAAGCGGGCGATAATTCGGATCAGCGGGCACCGGCTTAACACTGCCGGGAGGAGGAGGCAGCTTGCGCGTACCGTTCGGCACTACTTTGCCCGCCGCCGCGCTCACGTTGGGGAGCGCAGACTGCGGCTGGAGGCCCGCGCCGAGCGAACTACTCGCCGCTGCCAGCACGAGCAAAAGGATGATCACGACTGCCGCAGTTGAACCATATACACGCCGCATTGACTGACTCCTTCGTTGGTAAGGACCATTGTGTGCAGATAGTCCTGGCAAAAATTGCCTTGCTGAGATGGGAAAGCGCCGGTGCAAAGGAGGGAGCAACTACAACGTAAAGTAGCGGCCCTGCACCAGGTAAGAAGTAATCAGAGCGCAAAGACAACCTTCAAGGGTAATCCTGATAACCCTCAGCGACCGGATTGTAGCATTTGTTCTTCTCTATTGTCAATGCAGTGAGAGGAGGTAACTGTTCAGAGTTGGGGTGTAGCAATCTTCAAGGAGTAGCTCTCACCTACCCTCACGCGCCCTCACCCCCAACCCCCTCTCCCATGAAGGGAGAGGGGGCTTTACTCGAGGGCTGTGCTACGCCCTCACTACGCCCTCAGGTTCATAATCTGAAGAGTTACCGACACGAGAGCTTTCTCTTTTGAGAATACCTCCTTCGCGGACCACTTCCTGGAAAACCCCACGTGGAAAGCCCTGTCCGATGTTAACTCTCTGTAAAACCCTAGCTCAGCCTGATTGACTTACCGGACGCGCCACACGTACAATATCGCAAGAGAATGTTCATGGAGGTATACATCTTGAAGAAAGCCCGGTTTTCCATTCCATTCTTGCTTGTTTGCGCCTCTATTGTGCTTGTCGCGCTTGCGGTTCGTACATCTAAGGCAGAGAACTTCGCTGATCCTGCCTTTCAACAGACCTGGGAGCGCACCGACAAGCCAGTGGTCGATGGGGTTGTCAAGCGGTCGTTCTACTGGGGGCCAGCAGCGGGGCCGCAGGAAATAGAGCCTTACACGGAGGGCATAGGTGGTAAAAGGCTCGTGCAGTACTTCGATAAGAGCCGTATGGAGATAAACAACCCCCCAGGTAAGAACGCCAACTCTGCCGACCCCTTCCGCGTCACTAACGGCTTGCTGACGGTAGAGTTGGTCACGGGTAAGATGCAGATAGGCCCTTCAACCTTTGTAAACAGATACCCGGCTCAAATACCTCTCGCCTCCGACACGGACGACCCCAACGCTCCCACTTACGCCAGCTTTGCCGGGCTGATGGCGCCCGTCGGCAACAAGGTTGGCAGCTCATCAGTCAGCTATATCGACAGAGCGGGCAAGGTCACACCTGAGCCGAATGTGGCGGCGACGACAGCGGAGTCGATCGTCTACTTCGAGCCCTCTACAGGTCACAACATACCAAAGGTCTTCTGGGACTTTCTGAACGCCAGCGGCCCTGTTTATTCGGGAGGTAAGCTCACTACAGCAAAACTCAGCGACCCCTGGTTTTACGCCTCCGGTTTCCCTATCTCTGAGCCTTACTGGGCCAAGGTTAAGATCAACGGCCAGAGCAACACAGACGTTTACATTCAGGCATACCAGAGGCGCGTGCTGACGTACGTACCTTCGCTCCCGCCGGAGTTCCAGGTGCAGATGGGCAATATCGGCCAGCACTACTACGATTGGCGATACAAAAACGCGGGCCAGGGCACAGGCGGACAAACTGCTCTGCCACAGCCCACCGGCGGCGCTTCCGCAGGTGACAGCCTCCTTATTACCGGTGCGGTGAAGACCCCGGCCACTCTCAACCTGACAGCGCTCAAGCCTATAGCCGCACAGACGGTCCAGGTGAGCTTTGGCGCGGGCGATAACCACACATACAAGGGGCCTCTGCTATTAGATTTGTTGCAAGCGGTGGGTGGTGATGGGAACAAGGGGCGTGACTTGCCCATCCGCTACATAGTGGCGACGGGCCAGAATGGGCAGAAGGCGGTGCTCTCCTGGGGAGAAATAGACCCCATATTCGAGGGGACAAAGGCAATAGTCGCTTACAACCAGGATGGAAGTGATTTGCAAGGTGGGCAAGGGCCTGTTAGATTGATTATGCCCTCGGACAAAACAGCCGGACGCTCGCTTTACGCTCTTTCCAGGCTGGAAGTGCGCGCTCTCGCCCCCAATAAGCCGAGCGGCAGCGTGTTGCAGATCACAGGGGCGGTGAAGAACCCTTTGAGCCTGACGGCAAATGACGTGGCGAGCCGCAACCCGGTGACTGAGAAGGTGACATACGAGTCGGGCGGAGTGTCGTCAACGCATAGTTACACAGGAGTGCCTCTGCTACAGCTGCTGAATGAGGCGGGCGCTAATGTCAGTGGGCAGAGCAGCGCCACCAGGTATATAGTGGCGGCTAACAGCGAGGGTAGGCAGGCTGTAATATCGTGGGGCGAGTTAGACCCTGCCTACTCAGGATTGAACATCATCGTAGCTTTCCAGGAGAATGGCATAGCGCTTGGCGGCGGCCTGACGAGGCTTGTGATGCCCAACGATGCAAGAGGTGGCCGCGACCTTCCTTACCTCCTCTCGCTCGATGTAAGAGATGCAGGTCAGTAATAAGGGCGGGCTGCTCATCCCTGGGGATATATTTACCAACAGTAACTACTCAGCCTAGATATCTTCAACATTTAGGCCGAACTTGGCTCATTAGAACAACATATTGTGCCAGTGGCCTTACTCAGCAGATATAGCCCGCGAAATGGTCGTCTTGAGCAGCTTTCAAGTGGCCGAAAATCACAAGATGTTGTGTTTGAACTCGGCATGGAAGCGTCATACTGTAGCTGAGTAGTTACTACCAATATACCTGATAACGAGGGGAGCAGCGCCACGCCAGGCGATAGGACGCCGGAGATAGGAGCCAATCCCTATCTCTAGTGCAGGTTATGAACTTTGAGGGTTGAAGTTGGTAGAACGGGAGATACTGAGAATTGCCTGCATGCGAAGCAGAACCCGGCGCAACGGCGAGCCTACAGCTATTCCTGCGGCGTAAGCAGGGCAACCAGGCGGGCGAGGTCGAGATTGCCTCCGCTGACGATTACCACCACCGGGGCTTCGGCTGGTAACGTGTCTAGTGGGATGCGGCCTGCCAGCAGTGCACCCAGCGCAGTAGCCCCGGCGGGTTCCGGCACTACTTTGGCTGACTGCACCAATGCGGGTACGGCGGCTGCAATCTCCTCGTCACTGATCAGCACTACATCGTCCACAAGCTCTCGGATGATGCTGTAAGTCCACTCACCCGCGAAAGGAGCCGCCAATCCGTCGGCGATTGTGCTCACGCGGTCAAGATGGATAGCGTGACCTGCGGCGAGGCTGTTGAACATGGTGGGTGCACCATCGGGCTCCACGCCAAACACGCGCACGGCGGGATTCCGCCCCTTGACCGCTGTGGCGATCCCGGAGATCAGCCCGCCGCCCCCAATGGGCACGACCAGGGCAGCAGCCCCGGTAGCAACCTCCGGCAGGTCTTCCATCACTTCCAGACCAACGGTGCCTTGCCCGGCAATAATATGCGGATCGTCGAAGGGGGCGACGTATGTGTACCCATGCGCCTCCTGCTCAACTCGCATGCGCTGCAACAGCGTGATCGAGTCGGGGTGCAAGATGACTTCTGCGCCGTAATTGCGGGTATTAGCTACCTTGCTGGCCGGGGCAGTGGAAGGCATGACCACCGTGCAGTGGACCCCGCTCGCCTGCGCTGAGTACGCCAGGGCCTGGGCGTGGTTCCCGGCCGAGATGGTGATCAGCCCATGCGCCATCTCTTCGGCGTTGAGAGAGGCAATCTTGGTCAGCACGCCGCGTGGCTTGAAGGAACCGGTCTGTTGCAGGTTTTCGAGCTTCAGGTAGATAGGACGACCAATGCGCGCACTTAGGGCAGCATTGCGCAAGAGTGGCGTGCGCACCAGCCTCTTTCCGATAATCTCTCGGGCTGTAAGAACGTCGTCCAGGCGGACCACTTCTCTGTCCCTCCTACACTGCGTGTGGTATGGCTGTCAAGTATAACAGAGTTGCTTCGCGTCCATACCCCTATTCTGAGAAACTGTCTGAAAAGTCAGTTTGGCGGCTCATCCATCAGGATAGTAGGGCGAATATCGGGCAGAAGTTACCAATTTGGCGGCCTGTTCTGTGGGTTTGAGGGTTATTCTGACCCTGTTATCGTTACTCGGTTAGACTTTTCAGACAGTTTCTGAGATTCACTCGTAAGAGTTTATAACAGCCGTTAGGGTAGCCAGCCTTTGGCTTTCATCGAGTCGGCCCCGAGCAAGCCCAGGAGCACCTGCCCGTCGGTTCCAGTGAACTCAGGGTGGTACTCAAATCGGGCACGCTCGAAGTATTGCACGGTATACTCTTTGCCGTCGGTGGCGCTTGTTTCCTTCACCTCCTCGGAGATAGGATATCCAAACTGCGCCAGGCCGCCATTCTTTTGCCAGTAGGCCAGGAAAGCAGAGTTGAGCGAGTGCCCCGTCTCCGCGAAGTAGAGGTGATCAGGAGTGGACGCGAAAGGAACTATTTGCGGAAATTTACGGCCTGCGGATGCGTCTGCACCGAGTCGGCCCAGCAGCACATTATAAGGGGATTGGTTCTCAGGGTGTAGCTCGAAGCGGTTGCGCTCGAAATATTGCACCGTGTAGCCATTCTCGGTAAAGGCTTCGCTGAGCGGATAGCCGAAGGTGTTCAGACCGCCATGTGTTTGCCAGTATCGCAGGAAATCACCACTGAGGTTATGGGCAGTCTGAGGGAAATAGACTGTGTTGGGGTCCGCCTGCGCCACAGCAGGCTCAACCGCACGCGGCACGGTGGTGAGCCGGTAGTTGTTCAGAGGAAGTAAGCTGACCTGGAGCCAATCGCCAACCAGAGAAGGCACGGTAGGCGTGAAAGGCTCACCGCCCGGGCGCGACCCCGTCAGGGTGACGCGGCCTAACTCGCTTGTCGAAACTCCGAATATGCCGGGCAGGTTGAGGTCGGCGGTAGCAACGTCGGTGGCAAATAGAGTGATGTTGCCTCCGGCGTTGTCCATCACGACCTGCGACGGCGCGCCCGACCTGTAGATAAAGTTTGTGCCTGTATATACTGTGCCGCCGGCTATCAGACCGTCAGGCGATGTGTAAGCATAGCTGACAGCATAGCTTGCATCGGATTGAACGGTAGACATTGTACCAGGGGCCGAGCGGCTGAAGACTGTGGCAAGCTGCTTGAGAGCCTGTGCGGTGATCTTGGGCTGACCGGTGTTGTCAAAGAGGCCGTAGGAGTTCTCCGATGGGTTATTACCCTGGGGAAAGTTATTGAGCATCCACTTGGCCCCACCTGCAAAACCTTTGCTGTAAAGATAAGTCCATACTGCTGTCTCCAGGTTGGCTGTGCTGCGCGGATCATAGCCGGTGATGTTTCCCCCCGCGCCCTGCACCTCGCCGGGGTAGCCAAACTCCTCGAGGAGTAGAGGCTCCCCTGCAAAGGTGCGCTGGAGGTTGGTGAGCACGTTGAAGGTGCCGGTAAGTCCTGAATAGCCGTGTGGGGTGAAACGATGGAGAGACTGGAAGGTGAGAGACCTGTTAGATGGGAGCTTGGCGAAGACAATGTTGCTGTAGCCAACCGTTATAGGGCGGCCTGGGTCGGCTTGCCTGACGGCGGCAACTTGCGTCTCTACCCAGGCAGATAGAGTACCATCTATGGCGTTGAGGAGCGGCGTCCACGGTGCTGAGTCTGGCGAGTCCATGTAGTCGAGGGTGGTGCCGTTATTTTTGTTGACCCAGGCCGTACCGGCATCGAGGAACTCTTTGTATAGCTCGTAGTAATTAGCCATGATGTACGCCTGGTCATCTGTCATGCGCACAGGGATTATAGACTTGCCTTGCTGCTGGCGGTAGTCAGCGATAGAGGAACGGGGCACAGGCTCTCCATAAGGCAAAATAAGGTCAGGAGACTGTAAAGGCACCGTAAGAGTAATAGACGGGTAAATCGCTCCGGCAATATCGGTGAACTGAGGCTCGTTCTTCACATCGTAAGCCAGTATGGACGGCTCTGAAGCCAGATGCGCAGCGATACGCCCGTTGAGGTCTGCGGCGCGCGCCAGGTCAGCCTCGGGCCAATCGGTAAAAGTCACTATCAGATAGAGGCCGTGCTTCCGAGCCAGAGATGTTACCGTGTCGAGTTTTGAGAAGTCACCGGCATTGATATCATCGCGCAGCGACTTTTGCACGAAGATACGCAATGTGTTGATACCGACAGAGCGTGCCCGCGCAAAATCGGCGTCAATCAGCGCGGGATCAAACTTGTCGCTGTCCCACATCATCCACGCGCGGTCTACAGGGCCTTCGTAGTTGGCCCCGATTACAAAGAAAGGCTTGCCGCCTCTAGGGGTAATCCAGGTCGGGGTGGAAGGTGCATCCTGGGCGCGCACTATCACCGCGCCCGCAAAAGGCTGCGCCGAAACGAGCAGCGCCGCCATACTGACGAGAAGGAGGGCTAAATAGAGGTACCTTTTGAGGAAATTTCCAGAATGTGGCATTATATCTATCTTTTTCTGCGCTCACCGAAGCTCCGCGAGCCAGGGGCAAGCGCCTGTATATACTTGGCGGGTGTGACAGATTGCTGTGAAAGTGGTAGTAGGATATGCGGTTGAAACTGTAACGAGTAACAGCTACAGCAGGTTGCGACCTAGCAGCTAATGGGCGCTGCATACAGTATAACGAGATGACAAGGTGCCGATAAGGGCAAACCGGCGCGGCACTTATCTAAAGATAAGAAAAAAGGGCTGTATGTCGATAATTGTGTAATTTCGTAGAGGCCGTGCTTGCTTCCAGCGAAATTACACAAAATCTGAAACACTACCGAAAAAAGGGGGAGGGCGCGGCGCTCCACGCCCAGTCTTCACTTATAGATGTGGCCCCCTTGTAGCACCAATCCATGGTTAATCAGCTGGTATCCAGTAACCGCAGTATTCCTCATCTACGCCTCTACAGCTTACTTCTTCAACCCGCAAGGACCTGCCGGTCGCCCACTCTACTCCGGCGGCTATAAAACCTGTGGTGACATTGCAGCGGGCGTTGCTTAGGCGAGCATAGCAGTAGGGGCAGGTCTCCAGCACGAAAAGATAGCCCTGTTCGTGTTCCTCGAAGTAGGCCTCTATGCCCATACGGGCGTGCACATCGGCAAGCTCTTCCAGTACATTGCGAAGCTTCTTTTCGGGTGACATCCTTTTGAAGCCAATCCCTTTCATTGCAGCCATTTTACCTTTGTTGGCAAGCTCTTGTCGGAACATCTCACGCCCGACTTTCTGCTCCATCGGCTCTACAGCGTGGTTGTAAAACTCTTCCATCGCTTCGGTGAAGGCGCTGAAACGCGTATAGTTGAGGGCAGGCTGCTCGTCGGCTTCGGGTGTGCTGCCCGCCAGTGCTTCAAGCCCGGACATGGCGAGCATCCCTTGCAGCCCTGTATCTCCTGTCACCTTTTCTGTAGCTTTCAGTAGATTATGTAAAGCTAAGTTGGTGACAAAGCGGGGCGAAAGCTCGCTCCCCTCGCCAAGTACTTCTTCACGATACTCAGGATCGGCTATGGGCGCACTCGACCCTGTGATGCGGTCAAGGGTGGCGGCAGAGACAGGAGTAGTTGGGGCGTTGCTACGGGAAACCTTGGAGTTAGGGAGAGTCAGGCCGACAGAAGTCCAGCTTGCCACGTGGCGGTTTGATTCGCCTGTAGCGGTCATCTGTCCCTGGTTCTTCACCAGGTTAAGAAGGGGCTTGGGCTTAGAAGTCTGCCAGTATGGTTTGACCCGCTCGGCGGCTGCCCTGGCTTCGTTTATCTCTTGCTGTCGGGCATCCAGCCATTCGATACCGCGCAGTGCACGCGCGTTATGTGGTTCTATACGCAAAGACCTCTCAAGGCAGTAGCGCACCTGCTCAGGGTAGTCTACCACGCCGCTCAACCAGAGCCAGCCATCAGCGTTGGCCGGGTCGAGGTAGACAACGTAGGCGAGCATCTCCCGAGCAAGATCGCGCTGGCCGGTCATGGCTGCTTGCTTGCCTTTCGAGAGGAGATCACTAATGGAAGGTAAAGTTGATGATGAGGGTTGTAGCATAAATTTTCTCCATGAACCGTGCCTGTTATAGCGGCAACTTTCACCCGGAACTCTTGGCACTCGGCACAACTTAGAGTGTGCGGAAGTATATTTCCATGCTCATAATAGCACGGTCAGCCTAACTTGTGCGTTAGTCGTGAGTAGGGTGTTGATAACATGGGGAAAATCGTGGAGAGGATGTGGAGAGGTCTTATTGCTCACTCCTCACTGCTCGTCGCCAGGAAGTCCAGCACTACTTTGTTGAACTCTTGCGGCTTTTCGAGGTTAATCATGTGCGCTGTGCCGGGGACTACTACCTTCTTTGCACCTGCTATTCCTTGCGCCAGGCGATCAGCGGCCACCGTAACGCCGCTGGCGTCCAGGTCGCCTGCGATTACCAGGGTGGGCGCTTGTATCTCAGCGAGGCGGCCTATGGCGGGTGGTTCCAGCACCTGGGGCTGACCTTCTACAGCATGTTTAGTGTAGTTGTCGAGAGACATCCTGAAGACGCGCTCGCCCGTGTGGTTGCCTGCTCGTCCACGCGGCTGGCCTGGACCATCGGCCCACATCTGCACATCCAGGCTCGCCAGGCGTGGGAAATCGCCGGCCTCGATTGCCTGCATCATCTCGTCGATAATCTGCATCTCGATTTCAGTAGCTTGTGGCTCAAGGCCGCTGAGACCTGGGGCGCATGTTATCAGAGCATCTACCATCCCAGGGCGCTCCAGAGTAAAGTCGGTGGCTATCTGCGCGCCGCGTGATAACCCAAGCAGGTAGCTCTTGCTAACGCCCAGGTGCTCCAGCAACAAGTAAAGGTCGTGGCGATTTGAGAAGGGCACGTCCCCGGTAAAGCTCTTGCCGTAGCCCCTGACATCATAGCGTATCACGCGATAACGCTGGGCGAAAAGATGGAACTGGTCGTCCCACATGCTCAGGTCGGCGACGCCGGCGTGGATCAATGTTAGAGGGTGGCCTTCGCCCGCCGCCTCATAGTGGAGCTGCGCGCCGCCGACATCTAAGTAACCCTGTGTGTGGTTGAGTAACGCAGCCATCTAATTTATCTCCTTACCTTACTTGATGAGCTACAAGGATAGAAGCGCAAAGAGACGAAGCGAGAGTAATGGAACGACTGTTCTATTATAACATAATTGGAAGGGTGACCAGGGACTACAGTTGTAATAGATTCTTATAACACCTACAGCTTGGGAAGAGGAAAAGTTATAGGAGAGGTGAGTGCTCCGTTGCCATAGTGGGTCGTATAGATGTGTTGGGGGCCTGGCCTGGAACGTTACTTTTCGGGGCTTAAAGCCGTAGCGCGGGTCCGGTGAAGGCTGATCCCTCACCGGACCCGCGCTACTGAATTAGAATATAATTTGTGCTACATAGAGGCTGTCGTGAAGCTTATTTCTTGAAGGCGGAGACCACCAGATCGAACTTCGTAGCGCCTTCGCCATTCGAAAAGTCGATTTGGAAGGCACTGTCGTCGCCGGGGGAAAGATCGGGAATGGTGGTAAAGCCGGAACTTACATCCAGCAATTCGTTCTTGTCGTTCCACAATGCACCGATTACTTGCACCAGGCTCGCCTCGCCGGTACCTGTGTTTTTGACAGATCCCAGGACCTGCGGCCCGGTAGAAGACTGCCCACCACTTGTGAGATGGCTCTGCGTCACCGTCAGGTCACCATAGTACGAATCAACGCTGGACATGTTTGTTTCATCACTCCGTATTATGGTCTCAAAGTTCTTCCAGTCCGGGGGAGGGGTTGTAAACTGAGCCTTATACGGAATAAGACTGCCCGGCTTGATGAGGTCAGGCATCACAAACACTTTCTGCGTTGCCAGGACAGCGCCGTTTGCATCTTTCAAGGTAACTGCAACATCCGGCACGGCGATAGTTTCTTCACCGGTGTATTTAATAACGCCTGCAACTACATCTGTGCCAATGCTATCTTGATAGTTAACATGTGCTAAGAAGGTATAGACGTCCGCAGTAGCCGTTGGCAGCACGGCTATCGGGGTCTCAGAAGGCAGCGCCGACACCGCAGTAACAGTGGGGATCAGGGTACTTTCAGGTATAGCAGCCCTGGTTGGAATGGCCGTAGCTGTGGCAAGGGGAAGGGGAGTGGAAGTTGATAGTACGGGTGTAGTGGCGGACAGCCCTCCCGCAGAACAACCGCCCAGGGCGATTAGGAAGAAAACGAATAGTATGGCGTATTTCATTGTTCCCTCCGGTTTACCGTAAGTGAATCACCTCTGAAGGAGCATGTAAGACGGACAAGAAGATATAGAACGAGTCACAAGCGTATAGCCCATGCTCGGCGGGTTTGTAGCGCAAATCATAACAGCGATTCACTCGAAACGCAAGCCCCTTATGGCAAGTAAGCGTTCAGAGTAAGCGTTCAGAATAAGGCATGACCCTGCGGGCCACCATTACTGATGAAAATAGGGGAGAGGTTGGGCAGACACCAAAGGCCCCTGAGAGCGAACGCTTACTGTTGCTGGTAAGAGGGCCAATGCAAGTCAGCGCGTGCGCCATTGCTAAAGAGTAGAGCCGTGCGACCCAACTTTGGGTCGCACGGCTCTACTCTTTACGGCTTATCATACCTTAGGGTTAGCGCTTCTATGAGCGACATCTTCCTAGCTACAACCGCTCGTGCTGCCGCAGCTGGCACACTTGAGGCAGGTGCCGTTGCGCACCATTGTGAACTGGCCGCACTCAGGGCAGCTTTCGCCTTCGTAGCCTTTCAGCCGGGCTTCGGCGATCTGCTCCTGTTTGCTCGGTTCGGGCTTGAGGAGCACCGCTGTTTGGGCTAGAACTTCGGACGTGGCCTCGGCATGGACGGCATGGCCGTTTCCATTTGTGTGCCCATTAGTGTAGCCGTTGCCGTTACCGTTAGCAGGGGACTGTAAGTGGGGTGATGGGCCAGCGGTTGCCGCCGGGCCGATCACCGGTTTAGCTTTTGGGGGCTGGCTCTCCGAGTTCTGCACTACATCGCCCCTATTCGCTTCCGCCTCAGGCAGGTGAGCAAGGTCCAGGCGGTCGAGGTAGCAGATAGCAAGCTCGCGGAAGATGTAGTCTATGACCGAGGTAACCATCTTGATGTGATCGTTGCCGATGACCCTGCCGCTTGGCTCAAAGCGCGTGTAGATGAATGCGTCAACATACTCCTCAAGAGGCACGCCGTACTGCAAGCCCAGCGATACGGCTATGGCAAAACAGTTCATAACTGATCGGAAAGCCGCACCCTCTTTGTGCATGTCTA
The DNA here is from genome assembly GCA_015478675.1 of Chloroflexota bacterium. The sequence goes on from JADMIH010000003.1 coordinate 12,917, forward strand.
TGAAGACTTCACCAAGACGGCCATCCTCATACTCGCCGGTACGCACGTAAAGGTTCTGCCCTCCAATCGTGGCCTTCTGAGTGTAACCTGAGCGGCGGTTGGGCAGCTTCTGGCGGCGTACTTCACGGGCGATGTTATCAGCAGCGAAGGCCGACATTTGCAGCACACGCTGGCTTATTGGTATGCCCGATGACGCGCTTTCCTCAGCCTCTTCTTCCTCCTCAGCACCCAGGCTGTTGAGAGGCTGGCTCAGCTTGGAGCCGTCGCGGTAGATTGCCACTGCCTTGAGCATCAGCCGCCATGCCTTCATGTAGACATCTTCTACATCGCGGATCGTGGTGTCGGTGGGCATGTTGATTGTCTTAGAGATAGCGCCGGAGATGAAGGGTTGAGCCGCCGCCATCATGTGCAGGTGCGAGCCTGGGCTGAGATAGCGCGTACCTTTACGGCCACATCTGTTGGCGCAGTCGAAGACAGGCAGGTGCTCGCCCAACAGATGCGGCGCGCCTTCGACGGTCATCGTGCCACAAACATAGTCGTTGGCGGCTGCGATTTCTGCTTTGCTAAAGCCGAGGTACGACAGTATGCCCTCGCGGCTGTTGATCTGCTCGTCTGTGAGGCCAAGCTGCTCGCGGCAAAACTCCTCGCCAAGAACGAATGGGCTGAAGGCGAACTGTAGCTCAAAAGCTGAGGGGAGAGCCGCCTCCAGCCTGCCTATTCCTTCGTCATCGAAGCCGACCTCGCGCAACGCATCATGGTCAATCGCAGGTGAGCCTGCGAGAGTGCCATGCCCAACACAGTAGTTGATAATATCCGCGATCTGCTCAGGGGTGTAGCCGAGATTCTGTAAGGCAGGTGGCACCGACTGGTTGATGATCTTGAAGTATCCACCGCCCGCCAACTTCTTGAACTTGACGAGGGCAAAGTCCGGCTCAATGCCCGTGGTGTCGCAGTCCATGACAAGTCCGATTGTACCGGTCGGGGCGATCACCGTGACCTGAGCGTTGCGATAGCCCGACTTCTCGCCCTTCTCCAGAGCCTCGTCCCAGGCTTGCCTGGCTGCTGCCAGCAGACCCGCCGGACAGTTGGCGGGAGAGATACCTGCGGGCTTTACAGTCAACGCCTCATATTCAGAGTCGTTGGCGTTGTAAGCGGCGCGGCGGTGATTACGCACCACGTGGAGCATAGGCTCACGGTTGGCTTCGTAGCGGTTGAAAGCGCCAAGCTCGGAGGCGATCTCGGCCGAGGTGGCGTAGGCCACGCCCGTCATGATAGCTGTGATAGCGCCGCAAAGCGCGTACGCCTTCGGAGAGTCATATGGAATGCCTAGCTGCATCAGGAGCGCGCCCAGGTTGGCATAACCCAGACCCAGAGTGCGGTACAGATAGGAGCGCGAGGCGATCTCCTGGCTTGGGTATTGTGCCATTGCCACGCTGATCTCAAGGGCAAGGGTCCACAGGCGATTGGCATGGCGATAAGCAGGTATGTCGAGCAGAGTATCGGGGTCGTCGCCCAGAAAGTGCATAAGGTTGAAAGAAGCCAAATTGCAGGCTGTATCATCCAGGAACATGTATTCCGAGCATGGATTACTGGCGTTGATACGGCCATCGTTCGGGCAGGTGTGCCACTCGTTGATGGTGGTGTCGTACTGCAAACCCGGATCGGCAGAGGCCCAGGCTGCCTTGCCTATGCGGTCCCAGAGGTCGCGGGCGGGCAAGGTCTTGCTAGGCTTGTGGTTAGTGCGCTGCAACAGGTCCCACTCCTTATCCTTCTGCACAGCCTCGATGAAGCTGTTAGACATGCGGATTGAGTTGTTGGCGTTTTGCCCGGAGACGGTAAAGTAAGCTTCACCCTCCCAATCGGTGTCATAAATCGGGAAGTCGAAGCTTTTCTCACCCTGTTCGGCCAGGCCAACCGCCCGCACCAGCAAACCATCGGGTACACCTGCGATACGCGCTTCGCGCAAAACCTTCTTGTAGTGCCTTTCGGAAGTTGGCTTATCAGCTTCTGAGCCATCTTCCCTGGCGTGCCATGCTTGCATAACCAGATTCAGGTGCTTGCGGCATACTATAGAGCCTGCCACAAGCGCTGCAACCTTTTGCTCCTCAATCACTTTCCAATCTATAAACTTCTCAACGTCAGGGTGATCTACGTCCAGGATAACCATCTTAGCAGCACGGCGGGTGGTGCCACCCGACTTGATCGCGCCAGCCGCGCGGTCGCCTATCTTCAGGAACGAGAGCAAGCCGGAGGATTTGCCGCCGCCGGAGAGGGGCTCATCCTCACCTCGTACAGCCGAGAAATTGGAGCCGGTACCTGAGCCGTATTTGAAGATGCGCGCCTCGCGGGTCCACAGGTCCATGATGCCGCCGGGATTCACCAGGTCGTCATTCACAGATTGGATGAAACAGGCGTGGGGCTGCGGCCTCTCGTACGCCGACGTAGACTTGTGCAGCTCTTCGTCGGCGGGGTCTACATAGTAGTGACCCTGCGCCGGACCTGCGATGCCGTATGCCCAGTGCAGCCCTGTGTTGAACCACTGTGGCGAGTTGGGGGCGGCACGCTGCGTGGCTAGCATATAGCGCATCTCGTCGTAGTAGCTGCGGGCGTCTTCTTCGGAGGAGAAGTAACCCCCCTTCCAGCCCCAGTAGGTCCAGCAGCCTGCAAGCCGATGAAAGACCTGGCGCGAGTCTAGCTCGCCACCGAAGCTGGGCGTGCCCTCCGCCAGCTTACTGAGCGCCTTTTCGTCAGGCTCGGAACGCCACAGCCATTCGGGTACGCCTTCTTCGGGTATCCTCTTTAGAGCAGCAGCCACGCCGGCCCTGCGGAAATACTTCTGAGCTAGAATGTCGGTTGCCACCTGCGACCAGCCTTCCGGCACCATAACATTTTCAGCCTTGAAGACAACTGTGCCGTCGGTGTTGCTGATCTTGGACGTGCGCGGCACGAACTGTAGAGATGAATAAGGGTCGGTGGTCTGTGTGAATAAACGCGGAATATGCATGGCAGTCTCCTCGCACGTGCCGCTCATGGAACGTGCATTTTGGGTGAGCGGGGAAGGTTATCCCCTTGTCCTCCCTCTACTCTCCGGCTCTTCAGAATGGGGCATGGTATCCAGATCGCGTTCGCCTGGAAGGAGAGTGCCTACACCCTCCATTGCTTCTCGCATTTCCTCGAGATCTGCGAAGTTGCGGTAGACAGAAGCGAAGCGTATGTATGCAACCTCGTCAAGCTCACGCAGCTTATGCATCACCTTTTCCCCGATGGCTTCTGTGGATACCTCTGAAGCACCCAGTTTGAAGAGATGGGCTTCAATATCGTTGACCGCCTCCTCGAGTTGGTCGGCAGGGACGGGGCGTTTGGTGCAGGCCACTTCGATGCTCCGGGCGAGCTTGTCGCGGCTGTACTCTTCCCGCGTGTTGTCCTTCTTGACCACCATGAGGCCGATCCTCTCGATGCGTTCATAGGTGGTGAAGCGCCTGCCGCACTGCTTGCAGCGACGGCGACGCTTCACGGCATCGCCGTCCGCAGTGAGGCGGCTATCAGTGACCTGAGTATCTTCCTGGTGGCAGTAAGGACATTTCATTTTTATACCTCATCCTGGTGTTAGAGCTACTAAATGTTGTGTATAGCATTTAGTATGTCCAAGATGTTGTGCCCTGTCATCTTAGACCACAATATATGCTCTGTCAATAGGGTTTTGCACAAGATTTAGCTGGAAGGAGCGATCGTGGATAAGTTTTCCACAAGATGTGGTAGGCGGCTTGTCTTCTAGAGGTAATTATACCGCACGTCTGTTCTGATTACAAGAGGGGACCTGGCAAGCAAGGTGATGCAGAAGTTGGATCAGGAATGTTGCAAAAGGCCCACACCCCACCAACTCATCTCGACTCGCACGAATGCGTTAAGCTCTGAAGCCAAGAAAGAGGAGCGCCAGGATCATAAGCCCGATGAAGAAGCGATACCAGATGAAAGGCGCTGTTGAGTTACGTTGCAGGTAACGGAGCAAGAAGAAAATGCATAGGAAGCCCGATATAGCGGCTGCACCAAAGCCTACGAGAAAGCCTAGCTGCTGGTTGGCAGGCAACCCGCCGGGCAATTTAATAAGCTCATAGAGATTCTTTAGCCCCGCGCCCAGGATGATAGGGGTCGCCATGAGGAAGGAGAAACGGGCCGCCGCCTCACGCGTGAGGCCCACGAAAAGGCCGGCAGTGATGGTGCTGCCGGAGCGCGACACACCAGGTATAACGGCGAAAGCCTGGGCGAAGCCGATAGCCAGAGCGGTGTTGAGGCGCATGCTGCTCATCTGCACGAGGTGTTTACCAACGCGCTCCGCAATAAGCAACAAGCCACCCACGACTATCATCATAACGGCGATAATCGTCAAGCCGGTGCGCAAGTTGGCAGGCTCGTGAAAGAGGTCCTCTATTTTGCTCTCAGCGAGCAGCCCAACTATCGCGCCAGGTATCGTAGCCAGCAAGATGAACCAGGCCACCCGGCGGTCAGGGTCGTCGCCAATACGTCTCTCAGCAACCGAGCGGACGAAGGCCGATATAAATCTGCGCCAATCTGCGGCGAAGTAGACGAGCACCGCTATCAAGGTGCCCATATGAAGCGCTACGTCAAACTGCAAGCTTGTGATAGCAGGGTCAGTCCAGCCGAAGAGCCATGGCACGATTATCAGGTGAGCTGAAGAGGATATCGGTAAGAACTCAGTCAGTCCCTGAACTAAACCCAGTACAAGCGCTTGTATCAGATCCAAAGTTTGTCACCTGCTCCTTCAGTATTGGCCGTTGCTAAGGCTGATTGTGAATGCGAAGCTCACTGCGTGCAGCTTCGTCTTTGCTGACCACTTCCTCGTCGGTGGGCAGCTTTCCATCCTGGGCCAATTCTATGTCGCTGAGAGGCCCTTCCATTTCGTGAGCCTGAGTTGAAGCTTGCAGGCGCTGCTCCTCAAGGTTGGTGAGGTCGCGCCACGAAAGGCTCTCCCGCGCCAGGTAGACAAAGCCCAGTATGCTGATGGGGATAAGGAGCGCGGCATGAAGCACCAGCACGTACGATGTGGCAGGCTGGCTCGCCACGCCGAATGCCCCTACGAGCACCACCTTGGCTATAGCATCGAAAACTCCGATGAAGCCGGGGGCTTGTGGGATCAGCGTACTGAGGTTGGCGATTGCTGTGGCAAGCACATAAGCGTAGAAAGGAAGCGGCCCGCCGGAAAAGCCGCGCAGATCAAAGCCCCATGTGCCAAGCACATAGTACATCCCTGCTTCAAAGAGCCAGGCGACTACGGAAAGACCGAAGACCGAGGCCAACCCCGAAGCGCTGCGTAGCGAGCCAAGACCATCTATGAAGGAACCTGCCAGCTTCTCAACTCTTTCATGCAAGCGGCCCGGAACGAAGCGAAGGGTGAAACCGATAGCCCGTTCGGCACGGCTACGTGAAGATGCAATGGTGACAAAGACCAGCAACGCCAGAATCAAAAGCGCCGCCAGCACACCGAGTAGACCACCACGCTCACTGAGAAGAGTGCCCAGTTGGTGCTCAGGCCCGGTTTGCAGCGCCCCTGACTGCATCGTTGTCACGATGAGCACCACTACAGCTGCGAAACCGATCATGATTAGCCCATCGAAGATGCGCTCGACCAGGATCGTCGCGAGCGTAGCAGTCTTACGCACGTCCTCACGCATGCTCAGCACGTAAGCACGCACCAACTCGCCTATACGTGCAGGTAGGACATCATTAGCCATATAGCCGATTACTACCACCTCGAATGTCTTGCCCAGGGAGACTTTGGGCGCAATCGGCTTCAATAGAATGCGCCACCGGACTGCCCGCACCCAGACTCCTACGAAGTAGAGAGCAAGCGCCGGTATAAGCGCCCAGTAGTGCGCCGCCAGGATGCCCTGCCAAACAGCCCCCAGGTCCTCCTTCGATAACGCCCACGCAAGGAAGACGAGGCTGACGGCTATGCCGATGATAAACTGCTTTGATTTAAACAAAAACTGAACTCCTTGAATAGAGCAGGGGATTAGAGATTAGGCTGTTCTTCTTCATCATACATGGCGCCTGGCGTTGAAGATTCGTTCTTTGTACTCGTTACTCAATACTCTGGACAAGGGCTTGCGAAAGATGGCATAGCGCTTTATGCCCAGCTTGTTGAGCCAGTATTTTCTCGCCACGTTGAGGGTCGCCAGCCCATAGATGACGCTACGGCGGAAATTCACACTTGAGGCTTCGGGGAAGTAGCGCGTCGGCACGGGCACTTCAGCTATATTGAAGCCGAAGGCCACCGTCTGCGCTATAACCTCACTGTCGAAAACAAAGTCGTCTGAGTTAAGCAAGAAGGGTATGGTGGTCAAGAGCCTGCGTGAATAAGCGCGGAAGCCGGTATGCGCTTCTGAAAGTCGTGTGCCGAGCACCAGATTCTCAACAGTAGTCAGAAAGCGGTTGGAGACATACTTCCAGATTGGCATCCCGCCCTTGAGCGTAACGGCTCGGCCGCCCAGCAGCCGTGATCCCATTACCAGGTCGGCTCTACCCTCGACAATAGGCTTTATCATAGCAGGCACGCGAGTGGCGTCATACTGGTTGTCGGGATGTACCATGACCACTATATCCGCTCCCGCCATCAGCGCCTCAAGGTAGCAGGTCTTCTGATTGCCGCCATAGCCTTTGTTTTGTGTATGTACTACCACATCGAGGCCCAGGCGCCGAGCAACCTCAGGTGTGTTGTCCTGACTGGCGTCATCAACCAGTATTACCTTGTCCACTACATCGCTTGGAAGATCGCCGTGGGTCTTCTCCAGCGTCTTTGCGGCGTTATAGGCAGGCATAACAGCCACAACCATTGGCCGCTTAGTTGCCCTGTCGAGTGTCACTTGTCGTCTCTCCTGCTCATCCGATCTCCTTTAGAGGCCCTCTCAGCCCCCTCGCGCCCGTCCAGTAGGGGTTATCATCTCAGGCGCACACCCGCAAGCGATGCTGAATGTACCATGCTTCGTGAGAGTGCAACGTCGTTACTTACCTACTGTAAATACCTGCACGTTGGTGTTCAAACGATCAAGGACGTATACTCGGCCATCTGAACCGACCGCGACGCCGCTCGGCCCACGGAACTGGCCCGCATCACCCCCAGCTCCACCGAAAAAGCTAACCCTCCCACTTGCTAGATCAACTACGGCTACCCGCTGGCGGTCAGGATCACTCATATAAATCGTAGCGCCGTCTGGGCTTATGGCAAGTCTACTCCCACCTTCGGCGGTGCCAACTTGCACGGGCCATTGTTTGACGATAACCCCGCTCGAGTTGAGTTGCACAATACGGTTCTTCAGGTCAACTGAGTAGAGATTCCCGGAGCCGCGCGGGTCAGCAACTACGTCCACAGGTTGCGATAATTTCGGCTGGCTGCTACCTGCGCCGGTGATAATGGTAAGATCCTGGCGCTGTAGCTTTGGTGTACCGCTGAGGGCAAGGGGTGGTATCTTCAACAAGGCATCGTGGCCCGTATCGGCCATATACACACCGCCATCAAGAGATGCTCCTAATCCGTTGCCGGCAAAAAGCTGTAGTACATCGTTATTAGCAGACGCAAGAAACTTACCCCCTGCGTCAAAGAGTTGTAAGTTGTTGGCCCCGGTGTCGGCCACGTACACAGAGCCGTTCGGCGTCAGAGCAAGATCCACAACATCGACGAATTCGCCAGGTCGGGGTGGCTGGTTCGCGCCGACAGGCGGCGCTTTACCCCAGGTGCGTAACACCTTACCGTCTGGCGCGAAAACTACCACTCGATGGTTACCACGATCCCCCACATAGATATTTCCCGCTTTGTCCACCGCCAGACCACGTGGATTGACCAGCCCCGCGTCAGCTCCTATGATGGCATCCGGGGCCAACTGCTTACTGGGGGCCTCCGGCTGCAACTGCACAGGCGGTGGCTCGTTTACATTAGCAGAATTAAGAAGACCGCCACCGGTGTGCAAGGCGTCACTTCCGAGCAGCCTGCGCTGCCCTCCAGGAGGGGTCCAGAACGCCTCAAGATAACCCGTGCCGCCAGTGTAATTATAGCGCAACTCGTAACTGTGTGGCCCTGTCGAGAGTACTACTTGTCCTGATGCAGAGCGAGGTTGCACACCGCCTTGCATATTTCTGACTACCAGCTTTCCATCAATAAAAACGACGCTATCGCCGTTGGAGAACGTTTCGAAGCTATACTGCCCTGTGTTCGTGATTGTCAAAGTACCTGTCCAGATACCCTCCATGCTGCCACCTACAATGGCACCGGCGTCGCGGAAGCCGAGGAAGCCATCTACACGAGCAGTATTGATGCGCGACTGAGCACCTGTAGTGGCGGGCTGCGCCAGCAAGTCTGAGCCATATGGGTGTATCTCTCCAAGTAGAGCCTTAATGGAGCCATAGAAAAGATACTGGCGAGGAATAGCTGCGTAGGCTGTGCTTCCTGCCGACCACTGGATTGTGACCTGTGAGCCGCTGTTTGCAAGTGTGCCAAAGAGCTCTATATCGTGTGGGCCACGCGCCAGGAGAAGTTCAGTTTCCGCACGCGTGGTGGTTGCCGTAGTTGTGAGTACACGTCTGCCATCCACAATCAGTCCACCCGCGCTTGCGGCATCTATTTGCAGGCGGTAACGCCCAAAGGCGGGAGCCACCAAATTGCTGCGCCAACTGGCCAGTACAGGATAGGACAAGCCATCGGGCGGCGCTGAACTGCTACCTAAAGCAGGCTCTCGGCGTAAGAAAGTTTCGCCTGTATAGGACTTGTACGTTGTAATGCTCTCTCTGCTCTCATCAAGCTGCTCTCTGGTTACCCGAGCGTAAGTAAAAAGGCTGTTGCCGATGCCATTAGGCCCATAAACGAAGTTATTTACCTCTACATTGGGGTAATATGCCTTTATGACTGAGAGATACTGAGCGTCTTGCGGCCAAATCATAAAGATAATATCTCGGTTTTCAGCATCGAGAATCGGCAAATCGCTTGAGGCATTTACCATATCACTTCCGGGCGTTCCATAGTTCAGGAAGCGATTGTCGCCATGTGTCCAGTAGATATTATGAGCGCCAGCATCATAATATCGCGGAGTAGGCCGGCCCGCGGCAAGAGCGGTGTCATTCATCTGGCGAACAAAGTAAGCCTGCCCTGTGACCTCAGGTGAGGGGTAAGGGACCATATAGCGCTGGAAATAATCGTTGAAGTTCTCAAACCCCAGGTAGAGTAATAGAACACCCACCGTTGCGATGCCAAAGATTTGCGTACCGCGTGTAAGTCTCCGCCTGCTCTGCGCGTTGCGCCACTTATTCGCCAGCAACGTACCAAACCTCGTAAGCTCGGCCATGATTTTGTTCAGAGGCAGTGCAGCGAAGACGGCGAGCACCGGAATTATACCTACGAGGCGCGCCATGTAAGGAGCGTCAATGGTCAGCACGCCGCCAACCAGCACAAATGACCAGAACCAGATGGAGAGTATCGCCATCCGCGTGTCGCGCCAGCGCCAGAGCGCCCAGGCGATGCCAAGGATAATGAGGGCAGCCTCGATAGGCTTGGCTACTGCCTCTCCTGTGAAGGTGTATACAGAGCTTGCGTCCGCTCTGTAGGTAATTATAGAGAGTGTGCGAGTAAGTTGCCCCCAGAGCACGCGGGGCCAGAAGCCGTCACGGCTCACCTCAACACTCAATGGGGTCTTTTCAAAGACGATAGGCAGGAATGGGTATATATCGCTCATTGTAGGCACGCGTACACCCACGTAAAGCGGGGTGTGATTTGCGCCATAATTGGAGACCATTCTATCAACGTTGTTGAAAATCAACTTCTCGTTGGGGCGAGAACCCACAGCGTTTTGATTATCCATGTAATAGACCAGCCAGGGAGAGATAAAAGAAAGACAAGCAATACCAAGTATCAGTAGTTGGCCTATGTATTGAACTGCTGGATTCGCCTGTTGAGACACAGCGCGACCGAGCGCTTGCACCCTGCTCAACGCTGGCATGCGCTTACGTACGCCAGCATAGCCTCCAGGGAGGCTCAGCACCGGCATGACAACGAAGATATACAGGATTACAGCGATAACCAGGAAGGGGGTAAGGCGACCGCCCATGTAAAAGTACATCGTGAGCATGAAAGCATAACCCGCCAGAACAAAGTCTAGTGTGCGCTTTGTACGAAGCCCTCGCGATAGGAAGTAGAAGCCTGTGACCAGGAAGAGGGGGGTTGTGATGTTGCTGAATTCCTGCTTGCTGAAGTGAATCGCCACGTCTGAAATAGAGAGGAGAATAGCGGCGATTATAGCTGTTCTTGTACCGAACCAGATTTTTACGAGGAAGTAGAAAGGCAAGATCATCAGCGAGCCGGCCAACGTTGAAAACATTCGCAGCCCAAAAAGGCTTGTGCCAAAGACCTTCATCGTGAGGGCGATGCCCCAGTAATAGAAGTTGGGCTGCGAGAACCAGCCCGTCAGGAAGGGCGAAACGCGATTGCCTTGCAGGATGCTCAGGGCGTCCATGCCAGCCTCACCCTCATCACCGTGCATGCCGGTCGTCCAGTCACCCAACCTGTAGAGGCGTAGGCCAAGAGCAAGGAGAAAGATTAGAAAAACAACTACCGTCTCTACGCGGCGTGAGAGACGGAGGTCGGTGCGCTCTTCAATATCACTGCCGCCATGTGCATCGGTTGCGCTCACAACTGTGCGGCGCTCGCCGAAGAATGCCAGAGCAAGGATTATGAGACTGGCAACCCAGCCGAGGCTGCCGGCAACTGAGTAGTAATTGCCACGTAGCTGGCCGGCGCTGTACAAGTTGAGAGCCAGAGCCACAAGAGCAACCAAGTAACGCGGCCACGACTTCGTGAGCAGCGGGTGTTTTGTGGACAAACTCCGCCAGGCGGCTGCCCCAGGCGCTAATCTGCCCAACTGCGTCGCAGGCATATAAGGCTGACCGCTATTGGCAGACGCGCTGCTGCCATTTGGTAACACGGGTGATACCTGTCGATACCAGGAGGGGAGCAGGCTAAAGGGACGCCTGGAAAGAATAGCACTAGGGGTCGTACCTTCAGATTTGGCCCGCACAGGCAGCGTTGTATCGATCCTGTCGCGGTGCGCCGGTCGAAAGAGAAGGCTCTTGTTTTTGTAAGTTCCTGCCCAGGCAACCAGCGCCACGATTATAGCCAGGGCATACCAGCGTATGGAAAGCACTATCGCCTTGTCAACGCTTACCAGTTTTTGTGCATAAAGAGCCAGGCCGAGAGCTATAAGCCCCAGCCACAGACCTTTCAATCGGTAGGGCCAGGAGTTAGTAACCGCGTCTTTAACCGGGTGAGGCCTACGCGTAGCGCTGGGGGCCTCACCCCCATCCTCTCTTATAACCAGCGTGCCATACTCACTGGCATCGGTGCTGTTGCTCTGTGGCGCTTCAGATGGGTGTGGAGGAGCAGAAGGCGCCTTGGAGGCCCCTGTAGCCTCGACGACCGGTGTCACTGTCTCGCCCCCATCGCCTGGCAGCCGCGCGCCTGTGGGATGATAACCCGGGTCTACTCTAGCTTCGGCAGGTGACGTGGAAGACGGCGCATTGTTGCTCGGTGTCACAAAATGGGCATCGGGGAGCGGGAGCCATCGAGGAGGAGCGCCGCCCCCGGCATGCGTGCGGCCATTCTGCCACCAGTAGAGGCCGAAGGCAAAGATAATCACAGCTGCTATAAAGACAAAAGGCCCGGTGCTTTTCTGCCAGGCAAGCGCCGACCAGTAATCCCCGGAAACTTTACCCTGCGTAAGATATCCGAAGTACGGCACTACAAAAGAGGGGAAGAGTGACGTAATGCTATCAGGGCTGGGCAAAACAATGCCAAGCTTGGGCAGAAAACCGGGGAGGCCATTCGCAAGGAGTGCGCTGCTTCCGGTAGGCTGGTTGTACATCCATTGCGGCTGAACCATAAAACCAACCGTCACGGCAAGGCTCAACGCGAGCAAGGCGCCATACACAACCTTGTAGACAGCCCCTTTGATGCTGCTCAGAGTGAGGGCAAAGGGCATCGCGAGGAGCGGCAGCACCGAGGTGAGATAACGAGCAGGTGGGCACCACTCGCCCCACCACTGGGCATAGTTGGCGATTATACCAAAATAAGGAACAAACACCACGCCTATCCAGAGAAGATCTCGGCGGTATTCTTTCTTGATCCACATCAACACAGCGCCAACGATTGCCAGAATAAATATAGGCGCTGAGATCAAGAGCCCCCACTGCTCGTCCACGAAGAGTCCCGCCACACCGCGAAGAGTGCCCGCAATATCACTGCTGCCTGCGTGGTCGCGCAAATCAGGGAAGATTGAAGCGTATCGAGCGTAGAAAAAGTACATCAGCAGCCCGGCTGATAAAGCAGTTTGGCCCATCACGATAGCGTAGTTTCGCCAGCGATTCGGGCTGCGGCGGGTGGTCTCCTGGTAAATGTAGTAAAGGAGCAAACCTGCCGTTACAGGCACAAAGCGGTAGTGCAGCCAGGGCAGAAAGGCCGCGCTGAAGCCTATCCCCGCCACTTGCAGCCAGTTGTTATTCCACTGCCATATCCGCCTGAAAGCATATACCACAAAGAGGGCGGCGGGAAGCTCAGGGAAGATAAGAAATGAGTAGGGAAGTAGAGGCACAGTGAAGGAGAAGGCAAGCCAGGTTAGCAAGGCGGGGAGCACTTTGCCTGTTGCGCCACGGGCGAAGAGGTAAACGTTAACGGCGACAAGCGCGCCGAGGATATTCAGGAAATAGACAACCAACAACCGCCCTCCCGCCTCAAAAGCAGGTAAGACAAGCAAGCTGAGGCCAAGCCCATGCTTGGAATAGAGCTCACTCTGGGTGCCATCGCTTGGGATTGGAACCGAGGTATCTATATAGTTGTTTGGTCGTAGGAAGCTGTAACCCGCGCAGAGGCGGTTCGCGGGCACCAGGTGCGCAGGATGCGGCGGCAGCGGATAAGGGGAAGAGGTCCAGCCTTTCCAACCGACGGGCAGCACCATGCCACCGCCTCTTGTATAAAAAGCAGGATACAAGGCAGCTTCATCGCGCTGGCGGTAGTTATTGCACTCGTTGAGGTCACCATCCTTCAGTATACTGATTGCGGTCATCAGGTAGAAGGGCTCATCGCCCGTTGTGGGAGTAAGGTAAGTTGTTATGCGAGGCGTGAGGGCCGCAAGCACAAGGAAGGTGATCAGAAAGATAGCAAACGGTTCCCATTTGCGCACGGGCGTTGATGGTCGCTCATTGCTGGAAGCAAGCGCAGCCTCACGTAACGCCGCTGGTCGTGAGGCACCCATGTAAGGGGCCGCAAAAGCAAGCGGCCTCAGGCTCTTACCTGCATGTGAAATGAGGTGCGTGTGCCGAGCAAATTGGGTAAGCTGTGGCCCGTGCCTCAGACCCGGAAGCGGCAGTGAGTATCTAATCAAAGCTCAATGGAGAAACGAACATATAGAAGTCTGGCTCTTCTGAAGAGTTAACTGCTCAGCCGGCAAACCACAACAGGCGTACCCGATTACAGCCATCTGCCCAATGTATGCTCCGATTATTGTAGCACCTTCGACAATATAGCGTCAAACGATCCTGCCGTAGCAACTGTTCAGAGTAAGCCATGACCCTATGGGCCACCATTACGAATGAAAATACGAGTGATTTAGCACCCCTCTATACTACTACCCTTCGCATTTTCAGAGGAGTTGGGGTGCGGGTCTTGGCTCCTCACCCGCATAGATACCTCTTGAAGTTGGTTCTACCCTGAATCTGAACAGATACACCCCGCCGTAAGTGTTCAGATTCAGGGTGGAGGGGCTAAGCTAGCCCCCTCTCCCATGAAGGGAGGGTGCGTTGGGGGTGAGGGGAGGTGAGGGTACGCCTCCACAGCTACTCCTTCAAGATTGCTACACCCCAACTCCTCTGAACAGTTACACCCCGCCAGCTCGTTGCAGACGCCAGCCATAGATGCTATACTCACTACAATTAACACTTCTTCTTCCGCACGCTCAGGAGGTTCGGTAAAGTGGAAAATACCCATGGAAAAGTGTATGAGATCTGACGGCGGGCCTCACCTTCCATGCAATCACCCCAGGGAGAGAGTGTCGCCACTCTTCGCAACCACAGATTATATAACGGGCAAGCACTTTGCGGTTGGTTACTGTAACAGCTGCAATTTTTATGTCACAACGCCAGTCCCGACGGGCCACGAGATCGAAAGCTACTACCCTAAGAGCTATTACGGCAGTGGCAGGCGCTTTGCTGGGGTGATCGAGTGGCTTCTCGACCACCTCTATAGTTACAGACCCCGGCAAATTGAGCAGAAACAGAAGCCGGGGAAGGTGCTGGACATTGGCTGCGGGCGGGGCCTCCTACTGAACAAGTTGCGCCAACGGGGTTGGGACCCCTACGGGACCGAACTGAGCGAAGATGCTGCCGCCTACGCACGCGACGTGCTGCACCTGCCCGTCACCACCAGGCCCCTCGATGAATTAAGCTTCGCGGATAACGAGTTCGACCTGGTGATCATCTGGCATGTGCTTGAGCACGTAACCTCGCCTCTATCACTGCTGGATGAAGTGGCCCGGATTCTAAAACCTGGAGGCTACCTTTTGGTGGCGGTGCCCAATTTCGGGAGTTGGGAGGCTCGCTGGGCGGGAAAGAGTTGGTTTCACCTCGATGTGCCCAGGCACCTGACCCACTTTACTCCGCGCACGTTGCGACCAGCTCTCAAGCGCGCTGGCCTGCGCCCCGTGAGCACCAACTTCTTCTCCATTGAGTACGATTTCTTCAGCTTCGTGCAAACGGTGCAAAACAAGCTAGGCTTCCGGCACAACCTCCTCTACAACCTCTTACGCACGCGCTCAGCCCGCCTGCTGGACCAACATGACAAATCGAAGAGTGCAGCCGTGCTTGAAGCAACCCTGGCGCTCCTCTCCGCTATACCTTTAGCTCTCTTAAGCCTTGTCTACACCCCGCTAATGGGTGCGCTCGGCAAAGGCGCAACAATGGCAATATATGCGAAGAAAGATGAGAAGGCGAAACGTGAAACCCAGAATACGCCGGGGTAAAGTTGGTTCGTGTTTATCAGCGCGTATTGTGTAACGAGGCGAGGTTAGAAATAGCCTATCTGTAATCCCTTACGCACTACGAGTCCGTTTCACTTGCCCACGCCAGGCTGCGGTGGGCCGTTTAGCGGGAGCCAGTAGGGAGTGCGCCCAGGAAAGAGAGCAACCAGGCCTCGGTTTCTGGCGGCGCCCAGGTCGCGGGCGTAAACTATATTGCCCTTGAGCAGCGGGTCGTTCGCGAAGAAGACCTTGCCGTAGTCGCGGTTACTCCGCGCAGGATCAAGCTCTACAAAGACCAGAGCGCTCTTGAGAGCGGCCTTTTCAGTACTGCGTAAAGCCGCCGCCGAAATGTCGTTGTAGTCCCGGTATTGGCTCACCTGATAAGGCAGTGCCTGGGTCAGGTTGTAGAGGCTGAGAAAGGCAAAGAGGATGCCAGGCACCAGCCACCGAGCTTGCAATCTCCATGCACCCTTCAGGCGTGGTGCAACCAACGTGCCGAGCAAGTCCATACCGCGCCCCGCCATCAGCAGCAAGAAAGGCGTCCCCTCATACCAGTAGCGCGGTCCAAAGATAGTTGTTGAAGACCACCAGAGAAAGTAGGCGCCCACCAGCCCTGCCCAACCTAGCCACAACAGAAGATCCCAGTATAAGTGTTGCCGCTTCTTATCGTGGGTCCAGGCGAAGAGGCCGAGCAACAGGGGAGCTAGCGCCAGAGGAGCAGGCCAGCCATCGAAAAGGGTGGCGAGCGTTCGCAGATAAACCAGGGTATTGTAGACGCCCATCGCCGGGGTATGGCCGATTGTTGCGTCGCCGTGTCCCGGACCAAAGCCCGGGGCATCATAAGAGCCGACAAGGTCCTGCGCGAAGCGGAACCAGTCGCCCGTCAGTTGTCTGTTCTCGTAGAGCAAAAAGAGCAGAGGCGGCGCGAAGCCTGCCACCACAAGCGCGTACCTCAGCACTTTGCGACGCCAGAGCTTGTGCGACAGGAGAATGTCGCCCAACGCCCAGAGTGCGGCGCCAACCCCGATGCCGAGAGCAGTCCACTCACGTGTGATAAACGCCATGCCCATTGCGAAGCCCCCAAGCAGGGGCCAAAGGAGGAACAATCTACGCGTGCGGAGTGTGGAGAGATTCTGCGTGGGCGCAGGTGAGTCGCGCATACGCACCAGGCAGTAGATGAAAAGCGCCACCCACATCATCGTTGTAGGATGCGACATGTAGGAACCCGACATGAAGAGCACCCAGGGCGAGAGAAGGCCTATGAGGGCTGCCCACACAGCCACGTGGCGGCCATACATATGCAGGCCCGTAGCGTAAATAAGGGCCAGCGACACGCCTGCGCTGAGCGGATTAATAAGCCACGGTATCCCCGCCCAGAGGCCGGGCACCAGCATCAATGGGAAACCCGGCGGGTATTTGGTAAACCACCGCCCATCGAACATCAGGATGAAGCCGTTCTGGAAGAACTCCGGCCCAGGAGGTATGGGAACCGCCGACTTGCCCAGGGCAAAGATCTTCCCCTGGAAGATGTATGCAACGTCGTCCTGCACATGAGGTATGCCATCCAGCACACTGAGGCACACCGCAGCCGTGAGTACAGTTGCCCCCAGGAAAAGGGCGATGGCGGGTTGGTAGGGCCTGGAAAGCCAGCGGCGCAACGGTCCGGGGGCTTGCGAGGCGACTACAGGTGCCTCGCCTCGCCCAGGGAGCCACCGGAGAAGCACGGAGATGCCCAACGCGGCCAGCGCGAAGAGAGCGGCAGCCTGGAATATCAGCAGCAGTTCAGCAATCATATCACCCAGGGAGGCGAGGCCACTCGGCCTGTAGCTGGCAGACGCTAGCTGCTCAACTGCTTGTGATTCCTCCAACCGCCACCACGAAATGCTCCGCTTCTCAGGCTGTATGACAAACTCGTAGCCGTTGCCATCAGCCGTCGCCAGCGTCATCGAGGCAGGCGTTCGCCCGCCATGTAGTGTATATTCGCCGCTGGAGCTTTCGAGCCTTGCGCCGGTCCACTCCGGCATAGGGCGCAGCTTTTGCAGCCATTCGCTGAATTGCCCAAGCTGCACAAAAGGGTTGCCCTGTGCAGGCTGCCAGTAAGCAGAAGAAGATTGGGAACCAACCCGTAGCTCAGCGCTACTTGAGGGCAGAGTAAGCTTGTTTGCCTGGCTCTGGTCCAGAGTTGCAGCAGGTATATCAAGCCTTGCGCCATCAACCTCGGCGTAAATCGAGTTGGGGAGCTTGGTGATGCGAATTAATGTTGATCCTGAGAGCAGATTTGCAATAAAGGGCAAGAGCAAGACGCCCAGCATCAGGGCAACCGCAAGCGCAACCGGCCTTCTGGCGTACCTACTTACTGCCATCATGGAACTCAGACAAAGAATAGCCCCTCCCTAGGCGGGGAGGGGTTTTCTGGAAGGTCGCGGCTCGTTACGCGCATAGTGTGCCTAAGCTCAAGACTTATCTATCTCATGCAACAAGCCTTGTAGCGTGAAGCTACGCTGACTTACGGCATCTTACCCAGGTTTATCACCCCGTTGGCTGTTGTATCCACCACGTAGACTGTGCCGTCGGAGCCGACTGTAATGCCCGTTGGCGTCTTCAAGGTCACCGCGCCCTGCCCCGCTTTCTGACCAATCAGCACGCCCGCCGGGCTGAACTCGAGCACCTTCTGGCCTGCGGGAGCAGTTGCGTATAGATTCCCCCCGCTGTCCAGAGCAAGGAACGGCTCAAGGTATGCAGCCGGGTCCCAGTTATTGTCAGGGATCGGCCACTGAGCTGCAAAGTTGCCTGCGGGGTCGAACTTCTGTATCCGCTTGTTCTTAGAGTCGGCCACGTAGACATTGCCGCTACCGTCCACAGCTATGCCTATAGGCTCGTTCATCTCTCCGGGCTGGCTGAAGGGGTAGTTCGGGGAGACCTTGTTCGGGCTCATGCCACTGCTGATCTGGCGTATGAATTTGCCCGTCGGATCAAAGATAGAGACACGTTTGTTGCCTGTATCTGTGACATAGACGTTGCCGTCAGGCCCGATGGCTACACCACGCGGGCCGAAGAATTTGCTGTCTCTGGCAGGATCACTGGCGGCGCTGGGGTCGCCCAGGTTGATAAAGTCTCCCCACTTCGCCAGGAACTTACCATTTGCATCGAACTTCTGTATGCGGTGGTTCCACGTGTCGGCCACGTAGATATTGCCCGACTTGTCCACCGCGATACCACCAGGCCCAGTGCCGACAGCATCGGACGAGAAGGCGTTGAACTGGCCGTCGCCGTTGCCCACGCCATTGCCGATAGTAGCCAGGAACTTGCCGGTGCGGTCAAACTTTTGGACACGCATATTGGCAGTGTCAACTACGTAAAAGTTACCGCTTGCGTCTGTGGTTATGCCTCTGGGCAAGTTGAACTGGCCTCGCTCCGCCCCCACGGGTGCAAGAGAGAACATTGTATAAACAGGACCATTGGGGGTAGGGCCTGTTGAGGTCTGAGGTGGGGTGGTTTGTGCGCCTGTTGGCGCGCCTAAACCAACCTTCACAGCCAGGTCGTTGCGCACATGGAGGTAGAAGTTGCGGGTGCCGAGCTGCATATTAGGGCCTATGTCGCGATAGAGCAGGTATTTTAGCCCATTGCCCGTAATCCAGTTCCACGCCGTGCCGAGGTCGCCCACGTTGTTCTTCTTGTAGGTGCCCTCTTCAGGGAACCACCAGTTAAGCACGTATTCATTCGTGGTGTACTTACCCTTGATGAAGTTCTTGAAGCTGTCGGTATTCTCAGTGGCGGTGCTGGCGATAATCACCGGCACATTGGGCGACACAACGTTGGCCTGGTTTTGCACCCACTGGTCCGAGTTGAAGTACTTACGCTGTAACATGTCGCGGAAATACCAGTCGAAAGGCCACTCGGTAGCATCTGTCTGGTCAATTGAGATTTCAAGATTGTGCCCGCCCGTAACATCGGCTGCGCTCCGGTTGGCGTCAAACGATGTTTCATCACGAGAGAGCCGCTTTATCATATCGGCCACAATAGGCACATCAGGCGCTGTCTGGGTATATATCATCATCTCTACAGGCACGTCGGGGTGACGGTAGTTGAGAAGCATCATAGAGCGCAGGCCGTAGCCGAACAAGAGCAGAACAAAGGTAAGGGCCACAACCTTAACAGCGCGCCCAGGCAAAAGCTTGTAGGCGAGCCATGCTGAAAGGGCAAGCAGCCCAACGGCGAATAGGAAGAGGAGCAGAGCACGCAGGGCCGTCTGAACGCCTGCGCTCGGCCCCGTGGGAGCAGGCATTGAGCCGTTCAGGAATGCCACCAGCGCGAAAGCCACGAAGATAAAGAGCACGACAGCCACACCCAGGAATATGCCGCCGCCTTTGAACGCCTGCCGCCAGTCAAGACTGGTGCAAAGCCTGGCAAGACCCGCTGCCGCCAGCAAAGAGAAAGGCAGCGCCATCTGCATCAGCAGCCAGGGCATTTTCTCGCCCGCGAATGAGAAGGCGATGAATGATCCGAAGGCCCAGAATGCCAGGAACGCCAGTGTAACGCCGCGAAGCGCGTATATAGAGGGAAGTGCAAAGCCGTATTCATCAGTGGTAGGGCGCTCCCGAACATCTACTACATCGGCAGCAGTGAGGGTGTCGCCGCCGCGCCGCAACCACTTGGCGACCATGTAAACCACTGTGCCCAGCCCTGCCAGCAGAGCCAGAGGCTCATAGACGGGCATGAGCAAAAAGTAGTAGAAGCCAGGCTGGGTGCCGCGAGCCACATTCTGCTGGCTGAGCCAATACTTGAGTGACTCGGTGAAGCCCGACAGTATAAGCTGAGGCTTGGTGAGCATATTGGTGTAGAGCACAATATAGATAGCAAAGAAGATAACGAGGCAGCCGACTATGGTCCACCGCTGCCTCAGGAGCGAGCTCCAGGCGCTACGCACCGGATTAACATCTTCATCACCTACCAGGTTGCGGGTGTTGGATTCGGCGCGGCTTGAGAAGCTGGAAAAGAGGAAGGCCGCGATCACCAGGAAGAGGACGAATATAAACCCTACGATGTATATCAGCTCGTGGCTGGCGAAGGCAATGATGAGGCCCAGCGCGCCAAGATAAGCCCACTTGGGCTGGTGAGTGCGCATGAACCAGAGTATCGAAACGAATAGCAGCATCGTGCCTGTCAGCACGAAGATGTCGTGACGGAGCGAGCGCGAATAGTAGGAGATGCTAGGCGACAGAATCACCAGCGCAGCGGCGATGAGCGCACCCAGGCGGCCAATAAAGGGTCGCAACAGCCAGCAAAGGCCCACCAGTATGATGCCGAAGATGGCGGGCATAATGCGCGCTGTGGCGTCGCTCGTACCGAAGAGGAGATTACCGAGAGCCACCATGTGGTAAAGGAGAGGCCCGTGATAAGTCGGGTCGTACCCACCCTGGTAGCCTGCGGTGGTGGTATAATCGCCCGTTTTCAAGTACCAATCAGAGAAGAAGGCGTGGATCGACTCGTCATGGCTGAAGGCGCGCGTCCCCAGGTCCCAGAGGCGTGTGAAGACGGCGATAAACATCAGCCCGACGAATATAAGCACCTCCCAGTTCACTCGCGTCAGCTCGAAAGCACGGTCAAGAAAAGAGTAAGGTGTTGCATAGGGCCTGGCTGGGCCGGACGCGCCATAGTCGGCGCGAGCACTCAAACGGCGATTATCCATAGCTTGTTGTTATTTTCTCCTGCTGAGGGGGTTCGATTGCATACTACGTAACAGGTATCAAGTGGGGAGCAACGAACGCTTATTTGTAACCCGCCACGTGGCACGCATTACGCGATGCTTCTTCATCTCAGGTCGTCTATCGAAGTTGATGGTTGGTATTGCAGATAATGGAACTGCTGGGCTATATCTTTGCGGATGAACATGATAAGGTCTTCCGAGCCTAGAGGCGTGGGCGTCTGGCGGAAGATGAGATAGCGCCAGAGGCTAGCCTGGTACTCAGGTTGTGTGACTGTGACTGTGGCGGCGCGTGCGATGCCGCCCACCTGCCCCGCGATAGGCGAGGTCATATAGTTCTGGCCGGGGAGCAGGTTGGTCTTGTACCACTCTTCAGGGAACCACCAGCGCATGGCGTATCGTTGGGGTATGTAGTCGTTCTGCAAAGATACCCATTTGGCCTTCACATCTCCGGTGGAGTTCTTTATTTTGTCGGCTATGGCGCTAGGGTTGGTCTTGGCATATTCGAGGAGGAGCACGGGCATGTCAGGTCCGGTGGGCGGATCGCCAGCGCCTATGAACTGCGCGTTCTTATAATCGCGCAGGTACCAGGAGAAAGGCCACGACGTGAAGCTGTCGTAGGCGATTTTGATGTTCTTGCCGCCGGTGACCAGGGTCGAAAACCTATCAATCTCGCTCACCAGGCGAGTAACATCGGGCGAAGTCTGCACGTAGACGGCCATCTCTTTAGGCACGTCAGGCTGGTTGTAGGAGAGCATGTCTGCGGAGCGAAGCTGGTAGAAGAGCATCAGCCCAAGGAGGCCGACACCCAGGTAGCGCAAGGCACGTCCAGGGCCTATCCAGATGGCGTAAGCTACGACCAGCGCCAGCATGAGCACCGGGAAGACCCACGTCACGCCCCAGGAGCTATAGTTAGCGGCGTTATCGGCCCCAAGCTTGGCGTGAGCGTTCATGCTCAAGCCCCACGAGAAGGCGAATACAGTGAACAATCCGATAAAAGATAGGAGAGGTAAGTGCGAGCCTGGACGGTTCCAGGAGACCCAGGGAGGCTCCTGTGTACGCATTGTAGGCTGAATAGCCTTCATTGCGCTCGGTCGCTTGCGGCCCTGGGATACAGTTTCCTCTACATATGCAGCAGGGGCTGCGACAGAAATGGTCTCACCCACAGCCGCAACTCGCTCCTGGTGACGCCGCGCCAGAGAGAGGGCAAGAGCGCCGAGAAACATTGACGCGAAGAAAATCAGTGGGCGAACCATGTGTATCGTCAACCAGGGCATCTTCTCCCCTGCCCAGCTATAAAGGGCAACCGCCCCGAGTATCCACCACCCGGTGAAGAGGGGCAAGAAAGAGCTAAAGCTGGCGAAAGGCACAGGACGGTCTACGTTGAAAGCGCCGAGTCGCGGCCTGTCGATTGTGCGTGCTTCCCGGCGGCGGCGCAGCAGCCAGCGTATGCCACGCCAACTGAAGAAGATGCCCGCTGCCAGGCTGAAGAAGACGGCGATAGGCTCATAAAGAGGTATGATCAGGAAGTAGTAGTACCAGGGTTGCCCACCGCGAGCCACGCCCTGTTGAGCCATCCAGTAGCCGAGCGAAGCAAAGAGGCCGGAAGCAATGCCACGCGGCACGTCCGTAAAGAAAACTGTGTAGAAAACGGTGAATATAGAAGCGGCGATCACAAAGCCGATCAGCAACACCGACGGGCGGGCGAAGAGGGAGCCGACCAGGTGAGGCATCGAGCCGGGCTGGTAATGCGCCAGCAAGCTCCCCGGCTTGGGGTCGAGCCTGCGTGGGTCCCAAACCTCAGTGGCTTCATCTGATGGGCTGATTGTTTGGCCTTCTGCCTCTGCGGTATCGAGATCGAGCGGCAAGCTGCCCCCTTGGGTTTCGACGCCGTCAGCAACTACGCTGTTCCCTTCCACTGCCTGCTTGCCATTTCCGTTTGCATTGCCATTAGTGGGGGCGTTGCCGCTGCGCGCGCGGCGGCTCGGGAGAGAAAGTGCTGCTGCGCGGCCAGGCGCGGCTGCCAGGCGGCTCCGTTCCAGCCTGAACAGAGCTATTATCACGCCCACAAATACCAGGGTAATTATCCCACCGCCAAGCACGAGCGGATGCACTATCAAGCTGCTCACAAACGCCGAGATCTTGTCATAGGTAGGGCTAACATCAGGTATGTCGGGCAGCTTCGGGATAGTGCCTTTCTTCATGCCGCTGTTGACGTAGAGCAGCAGCCCGCCCATGCTAGCGCCATATGCCGCGAGCGCGCCAACAATGGCATAGCCGGCCTGATAAGCGAATAGTAAGATCAGCAGCCCACCCATCACCGCCACCGACAGGTAAGCCGTCTCTTTGATGGTGAACATCAGCGAGAGGCCGGCGCAGAATATGTAAAAGTCGGCGGGCTTGCGAGTGGAGATGAAGCGCCACAGCCCCACTATCATGACCATCTCGGTAGCTGAGAAGATCGAATCTTCACGAGCCATGCGGCTGAAGTAGAGAATGGTGGGGGATACGAGGAGGAGGAACGAGCATATTACAGCCGGAACGCGGCCCATCTGCTTGCGCAGGAAGAACGGCGACATCACAACTATAATACCTGAGGTTGCCGATGCGAAGCGCGTAACGGCATCTGTGGGGCCGAAGAGCCAGTCCATCAGCGCGATGAAGTGGAACTGCAACGGCCCGTGCATCATCGGGTCATGGACGTAGCCATTGCCTATATAAAGGTTCCTGGAATAAACTGAGTGGAGGCTCTCATCGTGATGTATGCCCCGGCTGCCGAGGTCCCAGAAGCGGCTCACAAGGGCAATGGCGAATATCGCAAAGTAAATCGCGGTTTCGTAGGTAAGGAAGAAGCGCCATGCGCCATCTGCTGCCGCAGCCAGTGGAGAGAATGGCACAGGAGCAGGCTGGGAGATAACGGTGGTTGCGGCAAGGCCATTCGCGGCTGCCGGTGCGGCTTCTGGTGTTGTGACTGCTCGTCGCCTGCGCTTGGGTAGCGTCGGGACAAAGGTTACCGTCGTCTCATACGCTCCACCTGAAGGGTGGTCGTCGCCATTGCTGTTGCTGCCTTTAGCGGTGCTTGTGCCGTTCGCCCCATTCGAGATATGAACATCATCAGCTTCAATATGAGCTTCCGCATGCCCGTTGCTATTCACTGAGGCAAGGGACTCGCGCTCACCGTCTACTACTATGCTGTCTTCAGCGCCGTCCACGCCTGTAGAAACAAGGTCGGAGTCGGGCGTCGGACGGCGATCCAGTTGATCACGCCGGCGCTGCGTCTTCATAAAGCTCCTTAAAGAATTAGCTACAAATAGAACGGCCAAAGCCCCAGCCGCGATAGCACACCGTTCCAGTTGATTGTACTATAATTAAGTAACGTCTGCAAGAGAAATAAGATTACGCTACTTACAAAAGTGTTAACGTTGGAGCACCCCAAACCGATTTATCGCAACCAGAGGTCAGAGATTAGCAACTGGTGGCTACGACAGGCTGGTTCATAGGAGAATCACCTGCGGCTACTTGGGCGCTGACTTCTGAACACCGTCTATTGTTGCTTGGCACGTATCTGGCTACTTACACGAACATCCTCTTTTCAGATGAAGGGGCAGTTGCAGGGAGCACGCACAGGCAAGAGACGAAAGGGTTGTTCATGAACGACAACAATCAGGCCACAGAGCTTACTCCGACGATGGTTGACACCTTATGGGCCGGGGCGCAAGACCTCAAGGAGCCGATGGTGGCCTTCGCCAGGTTGCTCATTCAAACGCCGAGCCTTCCGGGGCAAGAAGAAAAGGTCGCACTTCTTGTGGCTGCCGAGATGAAGAAGCTGGGCTATGATGAGGTAAGCACAGACAAAGCAGGTAATGTAGTAGGCTTCATTCGGGCAACTGCGCCTGAGATGGCGGGTAGAAGCAAGCGAAGTGTGATGTTCAATACGCACATGGATCAGGTAGATGTCGGCGACGAGTCGCGCTGGCCTTACCCTCCATTCCATGGCGTGATCAAAGAGGGGGAGATTTGGGGTCGGGGCGCGAGCGACTTGAAAGGGCCGCTCGCGGCGCAGGTTTATGCGGGTGCGCTGTTGAAAAGGTTGAAGAGGCCACTGCCCAACGATGTTTACGTCGTGGCTGTAGTGCAAGAGGAGGTGGGAGGCCTCGGCAGCGCGGCGCTCGCTGACTACCTGCAAACTGACTACGCCATCATTGGCGAGCCGTCGGCCAACAAACTCGCCCTCGGCCACAGGGGACGAGTTGAAATACACGTCACTATATCGGGTAAATCGGTTCATGCCAGCGTACCGCAGAACGGCGTTAACCCGTTGTATTCAATGTCAAAGTTCCTGCTGGCGCTGCAAAAAATGGAGTTCTCTGTAGACCCACAGCATGATGCTCTTGGGCCAACGTCGGTGGCTCCTACGTTGATCACAACCGATCAGGCCAGCCCCAATGTGGTGCCAGGGGAGTGCCGTGTGCTCCTCGACTTCCGCAATACACCTGCGGACACACCTGGTATACTGTTAGAGCGCGTGCGCGCCATCCTTAAC
Source organism: Chloroflexota bacterium (assembly GCA_015478675.1). Next base: position 38,226 of record JADMIH010000003.1, read on the forward strand.
AGTTCGCTTCAGGAGGGGGCAACAGGACGCGCAGAGGTGCCTCCCCTGACGCTGACCAGCTATACAGGGCTCAGCCGCACTCTTGATGTGGCTTCTGCCCCCTTTAGCATAACTCCTAATGGTAAAGTTGTTACCGAGGCCCTCGCTGCGCTGCGGCAGGCGCTGAGGAGAGATATTCCAATCCAGTACTGGCGTTTTGCCACCGATGCGGGCCACCTCGTAGCTAAAGGCATTCAGGTAATAGGCTTCGGACCTGGATACGAGGAAGTTATACACACAGTGAACGAGCGCATTTCGATCAGCCTGATGGTGGAGGGCATGGTAGCTAATGCTGCTCTTGCTCTCGGTTTATCCTGAGCTAAGAAGGAGAAAAGAGAGATGAGATTGGACCTGGACACCGATATCCGGTACCCCAGCGGCGAGCGAGCGGGTATTCTGCGCAAAGTATCTCTCGATGAGAATAACCAGGCGAACTACGTAGTTATGGCTACCGAGGGGTTGATCTCGCGCAATGTGATCGTGCCTGTGAATCTGCTTGCTGATGACCCCGGCGACGTACTCACGATCAACGCCACACCTGAAGAAGTAGATGCTATGCCTGATTACGAGGAAAACCCCATACCTGTGCTCTTCGACGGCTGGCAGTTCAACGAGGATGCAGCACCGGGCGGCGATGTATTTCCGGGCACAATCTACGAACCTATAGTGCCGGTAGTTGAGTACGAGAATCTGCCCAGCGGCAGCGTTGGCCTGAGCCAGGGCACAGAGGTTTCATGCCTGGATGGGCGCTATGGCATCGTAGATGAAGTTCTGGTTGATGAAGGCGGCACGGCCTATGGCTTTGTCGCCCGCTCAGATGCGGCTGACGAGCACGACCGCGTTGTGCCGCTCACCCTGGTTCAGCAGATTGATACTAACAACGTGGTACTCAACTGCACGCTGGCCGACCTGCCTACCTACACAGAAGAGATTGTAGACGAGCAGAAGGAGCCGGAACCAAGCTAAGAGGTGAAAGGCAGGTGAGAAACTATGGCCGCAGCTCCCGCCGACAACAATATGCCCAGAAAGCCGGATCGAGAGACAGTTGAGCCCCCCCTGATACCCGCCGGGCCGCCTGTGCTTGAAGGAGAAATGAGCATGGAAGGCGAGTTCGTCGCGCCGCCCTCTAACGTGCCCATGATCGAGGTCAATCATGTGACCAAGAAGATAGGCGACCGCAACATCGTAGAGGACCTCGACTTTAAGGTTGTGCAAGGTGAGATCTTCGGTTTTATAGGTCCAAGCGGCTCCGGCAAAACGACAACAATACGCCTGCTAACAGGGGTCTACGGGCCGACAGAGGGCACAGTTCGTGTCATGGGTGTTGCGCCAAGCCACACCTCTCGCAGGGTACAGGAGCGCTTCGGTTACATGCCGCAGCTTTTTGTTCTCTACCCCAACCTGACGGTGCGAGAGAATCTCAACTTTGCAGCGGCTCTATATGGGATGAATCCCTTTCGCCGCAAACGCCGGATAGATGAGATGCTCAGGTTTGTTGAGCTTTGGGAGGCACGCAACAGGGTGGCGGAGAATGTTTCGGGCGGTATGCAGAGGCGTATTGAGCTTGCGGCGTCTCTGCTACATAACCCGCCTCTTATCTTCGCCGACGAGCCTACGGCGGGTATTGACCCTGTGCTGAGGGGCAAGTTCTGGGATGAGTTTCGCAGGCTTCGTGACGAAGGGCGCACACTCTTTATCAGCACGCAGTATGTCAGCGAAAGTGAATACTGCGACCGCGTGGGGGTGATACGCAAGGGCCGCTTGATAGCCCTTGATACCCCTATCGGGCTGCGGCGCACTGCTCTTGGCGGCGATGTTGTGGACATTATGTCAAATGACCTCACACCCGAAGCGGTGGCGACACTGGCTCGGCTGCCTGTTGTAAAGGAGATCAGGCCGATCTCACGCAACGAGGTGCGCGCATATGTGCAGGAAGCTGGGGCGGCGATACCTGCGCTGCTGGAGACGTTGAATGCGGGCAATTGCTCGGTGAACAGGATTGAGGAGTACAAGCCGAGCTTTGATGAGGTCTTTATTGACCTGATGAACCGAGACTCGCAGGCGCGAGGAGAGGACGGCTCTGATGACGAGGCTGCTTAAGCGCTTTATCAGAGCAGGCGCCTTCGTTACGAAAGAGTTCAATGAGGTGCGGCGACAACCACGCCTGGTGCTCTCGCTGATACTGGGTCCATTCCTGATACTTTTCCTCTTCGGCATCGGCTATCGGGGCGAGACTGGCCGCCTCTCTGCCATTGTAGTGACTCCGGCCACAGGCAATTACTCGCAGAACCCCGCAGACTACCAGAAGCTTGTCGGCCAGCAGCTGAACGTTCTCTCGGTTACCACAGACGAAAAAGCGGCTGTGGATCGCCTTAAGAAGCAAGAGACTGACCTCGTGGTGGTGGTCCCAGCGAACGTAAGCAAGCAAATCTCCGCAGGCTCACAGGCCCGCTTGCCCGTCTACTTTAACGAAGTAGACCCTGTGCGGCGAGATTGGATTACCTATCTCACCTATCTATACGTCAGCGAAATCAATAAGCAGACCCTTGCCTCAGCCGCCAGTCGTGGTCAGGAGAGCGCGGGCGACGTGCGCACGGCTATCGTGCGCATGCGCAACTCTCTGACGGCGGTCGAGAAGAGTATGGCACAGGGTCAGACCACCGAAGCAGGCCAACAGGCGCGTAACATCCAGGGATCGAGCTCAAATGTGCAGCTCGCCGTCGGCTTGATGAGTGAGATAATGGCGTCCAACAATGTCATCCTCAAACCTCCTAAACCGCAGGACCCAAACCAGGTGAACCTCGCACAAGGGCAAGCAGCCTCCAGCCGCTTGTCAACGGACGTGCAGGCTCTAAATGACGAGCTAAGCAAGCCAACCCCCGACCAAAACCAAGTGCGCCAGAGGATAGATGCCGTCCGCAGCGACCTCGACAAGTTCGACAAGCTGACTCAGCAGTTCCAGAGCATCAATCCTCTGGTGCTTGCAGCGCCGTTTTATGGCGTCGCCGAGAACAAAGCGCCTATCAAAGCCAGCTTCACCTCGTATTATGCCCCTGCGGTGCTGGTGCTGCTACTTCAGCATATTGCGATTACACTTGCCGCGCTCTCTATGGTGCGTGAGCGAACGCTGGGCACAGTGGAATTATTCAGGGTGTCGCCGACCAGTCCGACAGAAATCCTCTCGGGAAAATATCTGAGTTTCCTGCTCATACTGGGCACTGTAGCGGGGATTCTGCTTGTAATGATGAGCAACAACCTGGATATAGGGGGCTTTCCGCTAAGTCTTGGGGTGCCCATACTTGGCGATTGGGCGGTGCTGCTGTTGGCACTCGCACTGGTGATTTTCGCCTCGGTAGGGCTGGGTTTCTTCATTTCCACTATTTCCAAGTCTGAGAGCCAGGCGGTGCAGCTTTCTATGCTGGTATTGCTAACCTCGGTTTTCTTCAGCGGCTTTTTCCTGCGGCTGGAGACGTTGTGGCCTCCTGTGCAGGCGGTTTCTTACGCCTTGCCCGTCACCTATGGAATACAGAGCTTGCAGGTTGTCATGCTTCGTGGGGGGTTGCCTGAGCCTGCGCTGTTGCTGGCGCTGCTCTTTCTGGGCACATTTTTTGGCCTGTTGAGCTTTATCCGCTTCAACCGCGAGTTCAGACGTGGGTAGGAGAGTTGAGTTGCGGTCCTGGCGTAGCCCAGTGTGGAGTGCCGCAAACCCCAGGTAGAACAAAGCCTGCTGCCGAATGCCTATGTCGAGTGAGACCCCCTTGGGGATCGCCCCTTCTTTACGGCGCGGGGATTGGAGTGAGGTACTTTCCGGCGCACCAGCCTGTGTTCGTTGGATTGGCGGGGTCGAAGTTGGTGATCTGCCACCACGTCAGGCCGTCGGCGTCTGTCGGGCCGCCTATAACCTTTGCTTTGGTGCCGTTGGTGACAACGGTGACTTTGGCAGCCGAAGCGCCGGCTTGCTTTCTTACGTTGAGATTTGCCACATTAACCTGCACCCACCCGCCAACCGCTATTACATTCGAAGGTACAGTAGCAGCTACGGTGGGCGGTACGGCTTTACTCGTGGCGGTGGGGTCCCCGAGGCCGGTAGGTGTAGGTGGGGGCGTAGTAGCAGTGGGTTTGGCGACAGCCAGAGGTCTGCCACCCAAAGGATTCCCTTTGAGGTAGGCTGCGCCGCCTCCGATGGCAGCCAGCAAGACAATCGCGGCCAGCACCATCCAGAGATTCACCCCTACAAGGCCGAGGACACCGGGCTTGCGCTGCCCACGCGCCTGCTTGATTCGCTGGGCGGCGGTGGCAGCAACAACCCCGTTGCTCTGCGGGCCTTCTACCTGTTCAATTTGTTGTGTGACCTTACTGGGGTCCTGGGCAAAGGTAGCTTCCCACTCACCATCAGGAACAAGGTTCGGAGGTGTTTTGGTGCGTCCAAGCGGCATACGCGAGAACTTCCTGGGTGGAGCATCTTCCTGCTCCACCTCCTGGGGCGGCACTGTCTGAGCTTGAGTACGCCTGCCCTGTGCATCCATTGTCTCCATCGGAATAGAGGGAGCTATTCTCGGTTTTGAGCTACGCGCTTGAGGCCCGGGCACCTGAGCGGGACCTTGCATAGGCTCCCAGTAGTCTATGAAGGTGCGGTTGCAGGCAAGGCTATCGGATTCGACCAGGTGGTTTGTGTTTCGGTCGTAAAGCAAGGGGTTGCGACACCAACCCTTCCTCCAAAGCGGGGAAGGCTGGTAGTGCTTGCAGGTGCTGCACTTACGCTCCCTGTTCTTGGCAGGTATCACCCGTGTCACTCCTCTCCAGATTTTTGCCGCGTCCGTCTAGCATAATAACACTTTGACATCAGAGCGTCAACTCAAAGAGAGAATAGACAAGTGGTTCATGCCATATCTGGGTTTCGATATAAGCCAACGATGCCGTCACCCTTTTTGCCAATCCTCGTAAAGGTAATAGTTAGCAGCGGCAGCCGCCATTCCACCTTCATGTACCGCGCTGGTAACTTGATGGTTGTGAAGGCGAGTTACATCACCCGCTGCAAATACCCCCTCTATATTGGTGGTTTGCTCTGTGTCAGCAAGGATGTAGCCGTGCCCATCCAGGATAAGCCCTAGCTGATTGGCTAATTGGGCATTGGGCTGAATCCACTGGGCGACAAAAAGCATCTCCAGCTCGACTTCCGTGCCGTCCGCCAGCGAGAGGGAGGTCAATTGCCCATCTGCACATTTGTAGAGGTTGCAGGAGGAGTCGATAACCTGTACTTTGTGTGCCTTGAGCCACTCCACTTTCGGTTGTGGTATGTCGAACGGCTCATCCCAGGAGATGAGGGTTACATCTTGAGTAAACGTGAGCAGTTCAAGCGCCAGGCTTGCGGCTCGTTCGTTGTGGCCCAGCACAACAAGCTTCTTGCCGATTGCCTCGTAGCCGTCGCAGATTATACACCAGAACATTGACCTGCCGATACACTCTTCGCTTCCTTCGAACTCGGGAAACTTGTCGCTAACGCCGGTCGCCAGGATGAGTGTCCGAGCCTCGACAATGCCCTTTGACGTGGCAACCATGAAGCGCCGCTCGCGCCCTTCACCGGAGAGCTCTACTTTGTCGGCCCTTGCCCGGAAGAACTCCGCGCCATATTTTGCGGCCTGCCGTTCGCCAAGCTCTCTCAACGCTGTGGCGTGAACTCCATCAGGAAAACCCAGGTAATTGCGATTCACCTGGTGCCAGGTGGAGCGACCTTCGTAATCATCTACTACTACTACGCTCCGGCGCATTCTGCTCATGTACAGTGCCGCCGAAAGGCCCGCGGGCCCGCCACCGATGATCGCGCAATCTCGGAGCCCCCCGCTGAACTCCTTTACTTCGTAGGCATCTTCGCTTTTTGTGATTTCGTCAACCAATATAATTTCTCCTCACTGATAAGGCAGTTACGCACACCTAAAGGGCATAGCCTTCTAAGCAACGAAAGGAGCAAGAGACATGCCGCCCAGGAGGTAGGTTGCACAGGCCATCTATACACGACGACATGCTGCTGTCTATATAATTGGGAGAGCGCTGCCGCAGCGCCGTGCCAATTAGCAAAGGAGAGACATCTCCCCTTCCATTCCTTGACATCGCGTAGGATACTGCTACAGGGAAGTTTAGAGTTGCTTCACCGCGCTCGCCAGGCTCTCGGCGGTTTCTTTAGCGTCGCCGAAGAGCATGCTGGTCTGTGGCTCGTAGAAAAGCTCGTTCTCAATGCCCGCGAAGCCACTGCGCATGCTTCTCTTCATAACTATTACATTGGAAGCCTTATCAACATCCAGGATCGGCATGCCATAAATGGGGCTCTTAGTGTCATTGCGCGCTGCGGGGTTGACCACATCGTTTGCGCCTATGATCAGCGCGACGTCAGTGTGGGTGAACTCAGGGTTGATGTCGTCCATCTCGTAGAGCTGGGTGTACGGTACGTCAGCCTCAGCGAGCAGCACGTTCATGTGGCCTGGCATGCGGCCGGCAACAGGGTGAATGGCATACTTGACCTCGACGCCCTTCTGCTCAAGGAGGTTTGCAAGCTCCTGAACGGCGTTCTGAGCGCGGGCCACCGCCATCCCGTAACCTGGAACAATTATCACCTGATTGGCATAAGCGAGCATTGTAGCAGCATCATCAGCCGTTACCTCGCGTATCGGGCGTCCCTCAGCAGAGGCGCTTGAGCCGGCGACTTCGCCGCCGCCGGTGCCGAAGGCCCCAAAGAGCACATTAGTCAACGAGCGGTTCATGGCTTTGCTCATCAACTGCGTGAGGAGGGTGCCCGATGCGCCTACGAGAGCGCCACTGATGATCAGCACGTTGCTGCGCAGGACGAATCCGGTGAATGCCGCCGCAAGGCCTGTAAAGGAGTTGAGCAGTGAGATTACCACCGGCATGTCTGCGCCGCCGATAGGCATAACCATCGCCACACCGAGGGCCAACGCCAGCACGATCATAGCAAAGAGCGCAAACTGGTTGTGATCAATTACGATGACGTAGAGGCCCAACAACACTATAACGGCGAATATGATTCCATTGACCACTTGCTGGCCCTTGTAGGTGACAGGGCTCGCGGAGATGAAGCCCTGGAGTTTCCCGAGGGCAATCACACTGCCCGACAAGCTGATGCTGCCGATCACGACGCCGAGGATCGTGGTTATGGCGACATCGTAGGAGATGGCCTCTCCCGCATTTACCAGCTTGAGGAACTCGGAGGTGGAGGTAAGAGCAGCCGCGCCGCCACCCATGCCGTTGAAAAGAGCCACCATCTGCGGCATGGCGGTCATTTGCACGCCACGCGCCAGTACGAAGCCGATGCCGCCACCGATGATAATGCCCACCACTATGTACCAGGGGTTCAGCACGTTCTGGTCGAAGAGGGTGGCGACCACAGCGATAGCCATGCCCACGGCTGCAACCTGGTTGCCAGAGCGTGCTGTGGCGGGCGAAGAGAGCCGCTTGAGGCCCAGAATAAAGAATATTGCTGCTATAAGGTAGGCAATATTCAGATAAATATGTGGAACATTCAAGAAACCCATACTTTTACTTCTTACCTCCAGGCTGCGGCCTCTTGCGGAACATTTGCAGCATCCTGTCCGTTACTACGAAGCCGCCAACCACATTGCCGGCGGCGAAGATAACGGCGACAAATCCCAGTATTGTAGCCAGTGTTGTGTCAAAGGCTCCCGCCACAACCATCGCACCCACAAGCACGATGCCGTGGATAGCGTTAGTGCCCGACATCAAAGGTGTGTGCAGTGTTGTGGGAACCTTGGATATTATCTCGAAGCCGAGGAAGACTGCCAGCACGAAGATCGTGAGCGACCCCAGCAGGACAATGCCCTGGTCGTTCGACGGCTGGTCAGTCGCCTGTTGCGTTACACTCTGAAGGCTCATGAGCAGATTACCCATTACGCCTGACTCCTTTCTAGGACAGGCTCTAAGGCCGCCTTGACCTGCGGGCTAATGATTTCACCGTTGTAGGTGATGCAGGTTCCCTTGATAATCTCGTCCTCAAAGTTGAGGTTTAGCTGCCCATCTTTAATCAGCAAGTTGAGGAGGTTGAATATATTCTTGGAGTAAAGTTGGCTGGCATGCACAGGCATGGAACTGGGCAGATTGAGGGGACCGAGTATTCTCACGTTGTAGCGCACGAAGTCGCAGCCCGGTTCCGTAAGCTCGCAGTTGCCGCCATTCTCAGCTGCCAGGTCTACGATAACCGAGCCGGGCTTCATATCCTTGACCATCTCTTCGGTCACAAGCACAGGGGCAGCGCGGCCTGGGATCAGGGCTGTTGTGATGACCACATCGGAGTCGCGCACATGCTTGTGGAGAAGTTCTACCTCGCGGCGATGAGCTTCCTCTGACAACGCCTGCGCGTAGCCGCCCGCCGTCTCAGTCTTTTCCTCAATGGGCATTTCTACGAACCTGGCCCCAAGGCTCTCCACCTGCTCTTTGACAGCAGGCCTCACGTCAAAAGCTTCCACAACTGCCCCCAGCTTGCGAGCTATTGAGATGGCGAACAGGCCCGCCACACCCGCACCCAGAACAAAGACCCTGGCCGGGGGCACCGTGCCTGCCGCCGTGGTGAGCAGTGGGAAAAAGCGGCCAAGCGAGTTGGCACCTAGCAGCACCGACTTGTAACCCGCCACCGTGCTCATAGAGGAAAGCGCGTCCATGCTCTGAGCGCGGGTGATGCGCGGAATAGCGTCCATGCTGAAGCTGGTTATCTTCGCCGCGAGGAGCGCACGCACGATGTCGTGATTGACGAGCGGCGCGAAGAAGGTGATAAGGGCCGAGCCGGGGCGCATCATATCTATCTCGCTCTTGCCGGTGGCAGCATTTATCATCGGCTTCTGCACCTTGCAAATCAGGTCGCTCTGGCTGAAGAGTGTAGCGGCATCAGGCACAATAGCGGCTCCTGCCTTCGCATAAGCCTCATCCAGAAAGGCCGCATTCAAGCCCGCATCCTTTTCGACAACAAACTCCAGACCTTTCTTAACCAGCTGTGCCACATTGTCGGGCACGAGCGCGACCCGGTTCTCTCCCGGAAGGATTTCTTTGGGTATACCTAATTTCATTCGTTACCTCTGACTTTAGACATAGTTCTTCCTATTGTACATGATTCAGTCTTTTCTTGCATGCGCACGCGACGGGGCAAGTGTTCAGGTTTAGGGGTAGAATAATTCTCAAGGTGTGTCTGTGTGGGTGCTCTCTCACGCTGCTCTCTGACCCCCAAACTATTCCCTCCCTCACCCCAAGCCCCTTCTCCCATGAAGGGAGAGGGGGCTTTCTTACTTGCGAGTGCAAGGGGGCTATACCAGGCCCCCAATCCCCTACTCTGATCTGAATGTTTATCTCCTCTACTCCTACTGAACATTTATGCCAACGGCTGTCAGGTAGTGGTGGCGTAGAACAGACTGCTCTCGCCCTATGCGGAGCGCCGGGCTTACTGAGGATGCATGGGTACAGCCTCTGTACCCCTATGTTGGCTATTAGACGAAACTCTTGCGCAACTTTAGAGGAGGTCACTAACGTCGTTGCGCTCGGCGATTAGCTCCTGCGTTGTGGTGTCCAGTTTACCTTTCGCGTAGTCGGAGAGATGAAGGCCCTTCACAATCTCATAGTTGCCTTTGCCATCGGAGCGGCATGGGAAGGAGAAGATCAGGTCGTCGGGTATGCCGTAGGAGTTGCCATTGGTGATGATGGCAGCGCTGAACCAGTCGTCTCCGTTTGTTTTATTCAGAGCGCTGCGCACATGGTCCAGGATAGCATTGGCGGCGGAAGCGGCGCTGGATTTGCCGCGAGCCGCCAGGATAGCAGCGCCGCGCTTTTGTATTGTCTCCACAAACTGGTTCTCCAGCCAGCTTCGATCATTTATGACTTCGGTGGCGGGCTTGCCACCGATGCGAGCATGCTCGAAGTCGGGGTACTGAGTGGCGCTGTGGTTGCCCCAGATGGTCATGCGTGTAACCTCAGCAAGCGGCTTGCCCGACTTGATAGCCAGCTGGGCCATCGCGCGGTTCTGGTCGAGGCGCGTGAGAGCGGCCCAGCGATCCGTGGGCACGTCAGGAGCGTGGTGCATGGCGATAAGGCAGTTGGTATTGCATGGATTGCCGACGACGAGAACGCGCACATCTGAGGCGGCTGTGCTGTTGATCCCTTTGCCCTGGTCGCGGAAGCTGGCCGCGTTGATCGTCAGAAGGTCTTTGCGCTCCATCCCCTGCTGGCGCGGGGTAGCGCCCACGAGCAGCGCCCAATTTGCCCCCCTGAAAGCCTCACTGTCGCTATCGGTGAGGGTAACTTTGCCCAGCAAGGGAAAGGCGCAGTCTTCAAGCTCCATCTTTACCCCTTCAAGGGTGCTGACGAATTGTGGCACTTCCTTGATGATGAGATTGACAGGCTGGTCATCGCCGAAGACCTCGCCGTTAGCTAGCCTGAATAGCAGGCTGTAGGCGACCTGGCCCGCTCCGCCCGTGACCGATACTGTTATAGGTGACTTCATCAATGGCTCTCCTTAGAAGTAATATTACAAGTCAGTAGCTGACGCCCTCTTTCTAACTCCCTGAAAGAGGCACATCGCGCAGGGTTTCGGCTATCAGGTAGTCTACAACCGCGCTCAAATCACCTGTTTGCCGGTATACCTCCAGCTGGTGGTCTGCGCCCGTGCCATGCTCCACTATCTTGTAAACGTTATTCAGCGCCTGCCTGCTGCCCAGGTCGTCCACCACATCATCTACGAACTCCAGCAGCTCGATGGCTAGCTGGCGCATGGGAACTTCGGCTTGCTTACCGAAATCTATTAATTTGCCATCTATGCCGTAGCGTGCGGCCCGCCACTTGTTCTCCATAATCAGCGCACGGTCGTAGAGGCGGAAGCCTACATTCTGGATGCGCAGCTTGTAGAGTTTGGCGACTATCGCCTGAAAGAGAGCTACAAGCATGATGGCATCTTCAACAGAGGTGGGCATATCGCACACTCGGAACTCCAGGGTGCTGAAGAAGGGGTGAGGGCGCAGGTCCCACCATATTTTTTTGCCGTTGTCTATGCAGTTGGTCTTGATGAGGACATTTGTGAAGCCCTCAAAGTCGGCCCATGAGTTGAAGGTCGAAGGTATACCTGTGCGAGGGAACTGCTGCCAGACGATCGTGCGATACGACTTGAGGCCGGTGACACGGCCCAACCAGAATGGCGAATTGGTAGAGAGGGCAAGCATATGGGGCAAGAAATAACGCGCTTCGTTCATTATGTCAATCATAATGTCGCGGTCAGGTATACCTACATGGACGTGTAGCCCGAAGATGAGGATAGAGCGCACAACGTCTTGCAAGTCTTCTTCGAGGACTTTATAGCGGTCGTGCTCGGTGATAAGCTGGCTCTGCCAGTGGGAGAAGGGGTGAGCGCCCGCGGCAACGATTGCCAGGCCGTTCTGCGCCGCGAGTGCACCGAGGCCACCACGCAGACGGGTGATCTCCGCCCGCGCCTGCTCAACATCTTCGCACACCGGGGTGACAGTCTCCACCATTGATTGTATCATCTCGCGCTTGACGTGCTCGATGAAGTCTTCCTCACCGCTCTGAAGGATCTGCTCGACGTGCCCCTTCAGGTCGCGTGTGGAGGGGTCCACTATCTGAAACTCTTCCTCAACCCCTACAGTGAATGCTCTTTGCATTGCAGTTACTCCACTCTCACGAAACCTTCTCGACAACCATCGTAGGCACCACCGAGCCTGTGCCTGCGGACACATTAAGGAGGGCGGCTGCGGAGAGACGGGTCAGGATTCCTTGCGTGTCTGTGCCGAAGACAAAAGGGTCGAGATCGGCTGTGAGGTCGCGGAAGCCGACGCTACCATCCTCAAAGTAAGGGTACTGCTCCTGATCAAGCTGAACGGCAGATTGCACCACGTACGAGCCTTCGAGCGCCTCTTGGATCGCGCGCTGCCACTCATTGCTGCCGGTAGCCCAGCCGATCACAACGCCCTTGCCACCATATTCATCGTTGGGTTTGAGCACCAGGCGCTCTCGGTTCTCTGCTATGAAGGGCACAAGGTCGAGCCGCTGCCCATCGAAGTTAGTATATCCCTCAGCCACTTTGCGGGTCCAGGGAATGTGGCGCTGGATTATTTCGTTCTCGTGCGCGGAGAAGAGATGAGCGTTTGCATTATCATGCAAAAGGGCAAAGCTCATCTTCTTATGAAGCAGCTTGGCCCTGAATGAGTTGATAAGGCAAATAACTCCTGCTTCATACGCCTGTATAGTAGCTTTGGCGGCATCAGGCTGCTGAAGCAATTCGCTTGTGAGCACACGTTTATAGTACACATCTACGACGAATTCACCCGCGTACAAACGGCCGCCTCTGAACTCAAGCGCACGCGGATCCGCGATGACAGTATCTAGCCCCTTACTCTCGAAGTATCGTTTGAACAACTCGAACTCGGTGGAGGTGGGGACGCCTTCCCAGTCAACTATAGCTATATTAGGCCGCTCATTGAAGCTTGCGCCACGATTGCGGCGGAACTCGCTCCACGCTTCATGGATGGCTTGCATGAAACGCTCGCGGGCATAGAGCGGGGTCAAATGGTAGCCGCGCTGCTCAGTCCAGGCGCGGAGCGCCGGCAATTCGGTGAATAGATCACCAAGAACGTCTTCATATGAGATAGCTGCGGGCGACTCGGCGTTCATCTCCACAAAGCGCCAGTCGCGCTCGGACCAGAATGAATCGAGCCGGGCGCTGGGGGAAGGCTCTTCGTAGCCGGGATCAAGCTCCACGAGGCGGCGTTCTTCGGGGGTGAGGTCCAGCTGCGCCATAAGTTCGGCATCCTGCAAAGTGGCGCGGCGCAACTTTGCCATTGCCGAGGCAAGGGTCTGCACCACATCGGTAATGACGATATGTTGCCCCGGCGTGATGAGGTGTGGGCGCAGATAGCGGCTGAATGGCACGCCGCCGAAGGTAAGGAGGCGCTCGATGCTTTCCCTGCTTAGCATCTCCTGCGAATCGGCTGCCAGTTGTGGGTTGGCGACGAGAAAGTCGTGCAGGTCCTCTATCGCGGGGTGAGCGCTCTGAGCGGCTATAGCTGACGATCCAGGGTTCATGGGGTAGTCTCGCCATCAGGCACAGGGTGTGGGAGAGAGGGGCCACCGTCAGAGGGCATGTCGCGTGTCTCAGGCACGCCGCCCTGCCCCGACTGCACCTTGCTCTCCTTCTGGACGGACGGGTTGGGGGCAGTCGGGGCTTTCGCGCTTTTCTGCGTGGCTCGCTGCTCTTCGTGCGCGCCTATTAGCTCTCCATGCGCGAACTCTGTCCAATCTCTCACGGGGAGGCCCGCCGGGGGCGGGGCCGCGTCGAGGAATCTGTCCCAACGATATTGCGCGCCTGGGGTATAGCCGTTGAGGGCACGCTCGATCACCAGGTTTGCCATATTCTCAACGACCCACTCGAAGTAAGTAGGCGTTACCGAGTAGTAGTCCATGTCGGGGGCAGGATTTAGCCAGTCTATCGCATAGGGGATGCCGTCGCGCACCGCGAACTCGCAAGTATCCATATCGTAGCCGAGGCTGGAAACCAGGGTGCGAGCGTCGCGCTCGATTCGCGCCAGTAATTCTTCGCCGAAGTAATCGTCATCTACCACGTAGCGCATGTGGAAGGGGTTGCCCGGCTCATAGCGGATTACCTTGATGTTCGACTGCCCAAGACATATGCAGCGGGCGTACTTCTCAAAGTCGATACCCTCCTGGAGTATCATCCCAAGCTCGCCTGTTTGGTCGAAGGACCAGATTAGCTCGTCTATAGAGTGAACTTTGTAGACGTTCTTCCAGCCGCCGCCGACGAATGGCTTCATGAAGGCGGGGAACCCCACATAGTCGGTCAGCGACTTCCAATCGAGCGGGTAATCGAGATTGCGGAGTGATTCGGCCACCACGCCTTCAACGTACGACTTCTGAGGCAACACCACCGTCTTGGGGACCGCCACTCCCTGTCTGGCTGCAAGGCAGCACTCGAAGAACTTGTCGTCGGCGGACCACCAGAAGGGGTTGTTGATCACCACGCAGCCGTCGAGCACAGCTTTCTTGAGATAAGCCCTGTAGTAAGGGATCTCGTGCGATATGCGGTCAACGATCACGCTGTAGGGCATAGGGTCGTCCATACGGGTGCCGCCAAGCTTGCAAAACTCGGCGCGCACGCCCATCTTCTTGGAGTTGACTCTATCTATAAATGCGTGAGGAAAGGTGTTTTCCCTGCCAACCAGGATGCCTACTACTTTTTCGTCAGCCACGCTCGTCCTCCTTGTTGTCAGTGGCCAGCGGCCTGTTGACCACTAGCCACTAGAGATACTTCAAGGCCATCATTTTCCACCAGGGCCAGTCGTGCCAGGCTCCGGCCCAGATATCTAGATTGTTGGGCACCGCCTTTGCCCATAGCTGCTCGGAAAGCTGCTGTGTTGACGCGCGGCAGATGTCCTCCGAGCCAACAGCCAGGATGATGTCCTGTTGGCGCATACGCGACAGATACCAATCATCGTTCAACTTCGGCAGGTAGTCAACGGGCGAATTGAAATAGACGCCGCTGTCATAGTCGGAGTGAACAAGGAACCGCAAGGAGTAGGCCCCGCTCATCGCGATGATGCGATGCACCAGATCGGGGTGCTTAAAGGCGATGTTCACTGCGTGATATGCTCCGAACGAAGCACCCATGAGAGCAAGATCACTATCGACAGCCTTGTTCCTCTCACGGAAGAATGGCAGCACCTCCTGGATCAGATACTGTTCGTACCGGTCGTAGCGAGTGGCACGTTCTTGCACAGGCAGCGAGCGATTGTACCAGGTTTCGTTGTCAACACTGTCAACGCAGACAATCTGCACAGCACCGCTATCTAAACGCTCGCTGAGTGTGCCGATAAGTGAGAAATCCTCATTCTGATAGAAGCGCCCCATAGAGGTGGGGAAGACGATCACCGGTGGGCCTCCGGTGCCGAATAGTAGAAGCTCCATCTCTTTGTTGAGGCGAGGGCTGAACCATTTGTGATACTCACGTTGCATGGAGACAATACTCAAGCTAAGGATGGGAAATGCGCTGCAATGGACGCTAACGCCTGTACAGTGCGGAGCAATTGTAGCATGTTTGCTGCCCAATGGCAACCGAGGGCTCGGGGGGTAAGGGTTCAGAGTTGGGGTGGAGCAATCTGCAAGGAGTAGGGGTGGAGGCGTACCCTTACCTACCCTCACCCCATGCCCCCTCTCCCATGAAGGGAGGAGGGGCATGGGGTGAGGGAGAAGGCCCCCTCTCCCTTCATGGGAGAGGGGGCATGGGGGTGAGGGTGCGTTGGGGGTGAGGGTAGGTATGCCCGCACAGCTACTCCTTGCAGATTGCTCCACCCCAACTCTGAACATTTACGAGCCGCCGCCGCTTTGCGCCTGCGCATGGGCGGTGTTATACTTATTGTTGGGCTTGTTTGGACCGCATAACTATGAAAGTACTTTCTGTGGTAGGCGCTCGTCCCCAATTTGTCAAGGCGGCTCCGGTCAGCCGCGCCCTGCAGGATGCAGGCATCAGCGAGGTGCTGCTACATACAGGCCAGCACTACGATCATGGCATGTCTGGCGTCTTCTTTGATGAGCTGGGTATAGACGAGCCACGCTACAACCTTGGAGTTGGTTCAGCTTCACATGGAGCGCAGACGGCGGCTATGCTGGCGGGTATAGAAAACGTCTTACTGACAGAGCGGCCCAACGCGCTCCTCATCTATGGCGACACCAACTCTACCCTCGCGGGCGCGCTCGCGGCGGCCAAGCAAGGAGTGCCTGTGGCCCACGTAGAGGCAGGCTTGCGCTCCTACAACAGGGATATGCCGGAGGAAATTAACCGTGTGGTGGCCGATAGCCTCTCCACTCTCCTCTTTTGCCCGACGCAGCTTGCCGCCGCTAATCTGGCCCGCGAGGGCATTACAAAGGGAGTGCATATCGTAGGCGACGTGATGTACGATGCTCTGTTATGGGCGGACCGACAGCTTCCTGAGCAACTGGACAGCCCGAACATCCTTTGCAGGCTAGGGCTTGAGCCACGTGGGTATTTGCTGGCAACTCTGCATCGCGCCTCCAACACAGATGACCCTGCGAAGCTGCAAGAGATCGTCTCCGCCCTCGGTGCGGCTGGCGAGAAAGTAGTATTCCCGGTCCACCCTCGCACGCAAAAAGCTCTTGAGGAGAATGGGATCGCGCTCGGCGGCAATTTACACGCCTTAGATCCCGTATCATACATGGACATGCTCGAATTAGAGAAGAATGCCCGTGTAATCCTTACCGACTCGGGTGGAGTGCAAAAAGAGGCATTCTGGTTCGGGGTGCCATGCATAACTATGCGCGCCGAGACCGAATGGGTCGAGACGGTAGACTCCGGCTGGAATACCCTCACAGGCACCAACAAAGATCGCATACTGACAGCCCTACAAGCGCCCCGCCCCAACGCCAACCCACCACCCATCTACGGCGACGGCCACGCGGCGAAGAAGATAGCATCGCTGTTAGAGGAGGGGCACGTGAAAGGTGAAACGCAATGAATATGGCGTACTGCGTATTACGTGAGCCTTAGAAGGTAACGATAGACAATCCATAATCCCTCAGTTTCACATTTCACGCCCCACAACCAAAAGCATCATGAACAACGTATACATACACCCCACAGCCGACGTATCACCGAACGCTACGTTGGGTGATGGGACAAAGGTTTGGCACCAGGCCCAGGTCCGGGAGGGGGCGGCGCTGGGGCGCAACTGCATCCTCGGCAAGGGGGCCTATATCGACTTTGGCGTGCAAATCGGCGACAACGTCAAAATACAGAACCGCGCCAGCGTCTATCATGGCGTGACCCTTGAGAATGGCGTCTTCGTAGGACCGCACGTTATATTCACAAACGACAAGATGCCCCGGGCCGTCAACCCAGACGGCTCCCCTAAAAGCGATGATGACTGGGAGCTTGGGCACATCCTGGTGAAAGAGGGCGCATCCCTCGGTGCGGGGGCGATTATCGTCACCGGCGTTACTATAGGCCGCTTCGCGATGGTAGGCGCGGGCGCGGTAGTGACCAGAGATGTGCCCGATCATGGCCTTGTCTACGGCAACCCGGCACATCTGGCAGGCTACGTTTGCTCCTGCGGCCACAAGTTGGCAAAAGCAGAGAATAGAGCCAGCACCCAAACGTGGCGCTGTCCAAGCTGTGGTAGAGAAGAAGTTATTGCATAGCATGTGGTGCGTGGTGGTCAATTGCGAGTTGGATCGCCATAACTCGCAATTGACCACCACGCACCACCCATAAGGACCATCCATGATACAAATGGCTCGCCCCCAGATAGGGGAAGAGGAGAAAGCGGCGGTCATGGCCGTGCTGGATTCGGGGCAACTTGCTCAAGGCGCTGTAGTCGCTGATTTCGAGAAAGCCTTTGCCCACTACTGCGGCGTCAAGCACGCGGTGGCAACAACCAATGGCACCACCGCGCTGCATGTGGCGTTGCTGGCGCACGGCATCGGAGCGGGCGATGAGGTAATTACCACGCCATTCACCTTTATCGCCTCGGCAAACTCTATAGTCTACGTTGGAGCGCGGCCCGTCTTTGTGGATATTGACCCTACCAGCTATAACATAGATGTTGAGCAGATAGAAGCAGCGATCACGCCGCGCACCAGAGCGATAATGCCGGTGGACCTCTACGGCAATCCCGCTGAGATGAAGCGCATATCGGAGATCGCCCAAAAGCATGGCCTTGCCGTGATCGAGGACGCGGCGCAGGCCCACGGCGCGGCAATCGACAGCAAGCGAGCCGGAAGCTGGGGCACAGGCTGCTTCTCGTTTTATCCAACAAAGAACATCACCACAGGCGAAGGTGGTATGATCACCACCAACGATGACATAGTAGCTGACCAGGCTGTAATGATCCGCGGTCACGGCATGCGCAAGCGCTACTACCACGAAATGCTTGGCTATAACTTCAGAATGACTAACATACACGCCGCCATAGGGCTGGCGCAGCTGCCCAGGCTGGAGAGCTTCAACGAGCGCCGCATCGCCAATGCGGCGTACCTTAGCGAGCATCTACACTCTGAGAAAGTATTGGCCCCACATGTGCGTCCAGGCACTCGCCACGTATTCCACCAGTACACAGTTCGTGTCTTGCCTCCCCTGGACCGCGACAATGTGCGCGAGCAGCTAGCGGCGGCGGGCGTAGGCACAGAGGTCTATTATCCTGTGCCTGTTCACAAGCAGCAGGTCTTCGCCGAAATGGGTTATAACGACCAGAGTTACCCTGAAAGCGAAAAAGCAGCAAAGCAAGTGCTTTCCCTACCCGTTCACCCCGGCCTCAGCCAGCAAGAGCTTGAGACCGTAGTGGCCGCTGTGCGGAACTTGCGGGTTCAGGCGTGAGCGCTTTGTGCAGCAACACACCCCAATACCCAACTCGTATTGCCGTTATCGGTGCGGGCGCTATGGGCCGCAACCACCTGCGGGTGCTCAACGACCTTGAGCAGGCGCGGCTTGTGGGAGTGGCTGATGCCGATGCCGCCACCGCCCAACGTGCAGCGCGGCACTTTGGAATCGCGGCGTACACAGACTATAGAGCACTCCTCGAGAAAGCTCATCCAGAAGCAGTTGTCATCGCTGTGCCTACGATCATGCACCGCGAAGTAGCCCTTGCGGCAATCGCTCGCGGTATGCATCTACTGGTGGAGAAGCCGATAGCATACACCCTGGAAGAAGGCCAGGAGATGCTAGATGCGGCGCGGCAAGCGGGCGTGATACTCAGCGTGGGGCACATAGAGCGCTATAACCCCGCCATCAAAGAACTGCACAGGCGATTGCGAAGCGGCGAGCTTGGACGCGTCTTCCAACTGCACGCTCGCAGACTTGGGCCTTTCCCGCCACGCGTGCGCGATGTAGGGGTGGTAATTGACCTGGCGACCCACGACGTTGATATAATGCGCTACCTGAGCGGGTCGGAAGTGACACGTGTCTATGCTGAAACCGCGCGCCAGATACACACAGAGCATGAGGACCTCTTATCGGGCCTGCTCAGGTTCGCCGATCAATCTATTGGTGTGCTGGATATAAATTGGCTCACCCCCACGAAGATACGTGAGCTTATGGTGACAGGCGAGAAGGGGATGTTCCACGTCAATTATCTTACGCAGGAGCTATACTTTTATGAGAACAATTACATCAAGACTGACTGGAACGCAATCTCAAACATCTCAGGGGTGAGCGAAGGCGACATGGTACGTCCGCGCATAGATAAGGCCGAGCCGCTGAAGGTGGAGCTAGATCACTTCTTACGCGCGGTTCAAGGCGAAGATGTGCCTGTTGTGTCAGGGGAGGACGGCCTGACGGCGCTGTATATAGCTCGACTGATCGTGCGGTCAGGTGTCGAAGGTATGGCTTTTGAGGCTTAGGGGGCTTCTTATTGGCACACTATAAAGTGAGTGTAGTTGGGCTGGGCAAGATCGGGCTGCCTCTGGCGGCGCAGTTTGCTCGCAGTGGGCTGCAAGTTGTAGGTTGCGATATTTCGCCGGAGGTAGTCGCGGCCATCAACGCAGGGCAGGCGCACATCAAAGAAGAGCCTGGGCTTGCCGAACGAGTGTCGGAGGCGGTGTCAAACGGCTCTCTAACCGCCACCACCAACACAACAGAAGCTGTCAGGCAGAGCAATGTCGTAGTCATAATAGTGCCCCTCATAGTAGACGAGCAGCACAACATAGACTACAAGAATATAGACGCCGCGACCGAAACGGTGGCGGGCGGGCTGCAACGCGGCGCTCTTATTATCTATGAGACCACCCTTCCCGTCGGCACAACCCGCAGCCGCTTCGGGCAAGCTCTCGCTCAACATTCAGGCCTCGAATTGGGCCGTGACTTCTCCCTTGCCTTCAGCCCGGAGCGCGTATACAGCGGGCGTATCTTCCACGATCTTCAGCAATATCCCAAAGTAATAGGCGGGGTGACGCCCCAATGCACAGCCGATGCCGTGGCCTTCTACCAGGCAGCCCTCCCCGGCGCGGCTCTGCTAACCGTGCACAACTCGGATGCCGCCGAGATGGTCAAGCTGGCCGAGACCACATACCGCGATGTAAATATCGCCCTCGCCAACGAGTTTGCGCGTCTGGCAGCGGCGTACAACTTGCCTGTAGATGAGGTTATATCCGCCGCTAACACCCAGCCATACTCCCACATTCACAGGCCGGGTATAGCGGTGGGAGGCCATTGTATACCTGTTTACCCATATTTTCTCATCAACCAATCTCAGGGCGAAAGGTTGGGCCTGCTCACCGAGGCCCGGCAGATAAATGATGGTATGGCTGGTTGGGCGCTCGACAGGTTAGACGAAGCGTTGAGCGGACTACAGGGCAGGCGTGTGCTTGTGCTGGGCCTTGCCTACAGAGAAAACGTGAAAGAAAGTGTATTCTCAGGCGCGGTGCGTATTATAGACATGCTCAAGAAACGTGGCGCAACTCCGCTCGTTAACGACCCGCTATACACATCCCAGGAGATAACCCACTACGGCGGTGAGCCGGTAACGCTTACCGACTTGCCGCAGATAGATGCGCTGATTCTGCAAGCATACCATTATGAATACAGATCGCTCGACTGGTCGCAAATAGCGGAGCTTGGATGCGAGGCAGTGCTGGATGGGCGCAACAGCCTGGAGCGCGAGGCGATAGAGAGCACAGGTATGCAATACCTGGGGATAGGGCGGGGAACCACGAATTATGAATTATGAATTAGTAATCAGGAATTATGAATTGATTATCGGTTGTTCTTCTGTACATCACGAAAAACTATCCGCTGCTGCTACTCCCCCATTGATGTTACCAGCCGG
This sequence comes from Chloroflexota bacterium, assembly GCA_015478675.1. The sequence continues at coordinate 59,126 of JADMIH010000003.1, forward strand.
TAACTCGTAATTACCAATTTAGGACTTTCGCTTGGACCAGATCAACTCGACTTTGTACAGTAACAATTCAATAGCAGACCGCGTAAGCCAGCCTCTCGAG
>JADMIH010000227.1 GCA_015478675.1 Chloroflexota bacterium
GGCGCGCGGGAATCCACAGCGGGAGGGTCATGGACCAGGGGTTAGCTGCCAACCCCCGGTCCATGACTGTTACTTCCTCACCTTACGCAACAGACGATCTCTCAAGGCCACACAACAAAGCTGGCTTTGTCAAAGCCATGTTATGTAGTAACTGTTCAGATTTAGGGTGGAGCAAAGTTCTTGGGGTATCTGTGCGGGCGTACTCCCGACTACCCTCACCCCATGCCCTCCTCCCATGAAGGGAGAAGGGGGGAGACCCCTGTAACCCCTATCCTGAACAGTTACGTTATGTACGGGGTGGGAACTGCGTCTGCTTTCTCTATACGCTATAATATCCACACTATCGGAGCAGCTATGGCTATAGCTGCGGTAAAGCCCTTACCTCTATTCGGCGGCCTATGGAAAACAAGGTGAGAGTGACGGGAGGTAGCGGATGCTAACCACAAAACGCACCTTTGATTTACAAACAAAATATGGAGAGATAAAGATTGCTTCGAGCGATATGCTTGATATAAAAAGCGTGACTAATGATCTCCTGATACAAATCTTTGAGCGAATATATGATAGGTGTTAACGTTGCCATCTTCCGGGATAATCGCATTCTACTAACCAAGAGGGAAGACTATGAAGCGTGGTGCATGCCTGGCGGCCACGTAGATCCTGCCGAGTCAATAGCCCAGGCCGCTATGAGAGAAGTAGAGGAGGAAACTGGGCTTAAAGTAAGACTTACGCGCCTCGTCGGTATATACTCACGGCCACGCTGGTTGAATGGTGACTATCATATCGTCCTGTTCACTGCTGAGGTAGTGGGAGGCACTTTCCAGATGCAATCTGGCGAAGTAGTAGACATTGGCTATTTTGATCTTGCTGATCTACCCGTCCCTCTTTTGATCGGGCAGCGAGAAAGGATAGTTGAAGCTGCAACAGACAATGGGGGTGGTACTGTAGCTGTGGAGGAAACGATCTGGCCTTTTCCACAAGAGACAACTCATATGGATGTATATAGGCTCCGAGACGAATCAGGGCTGGCTAGAGATGAGTTCTACAGGCGATACTTCGTTCCCGCGGAGGTCGCAGGCAATCGCGTGGAAGTACCAGGAGCACACCAACCAAATAGTCAAGAGCTTCAGCCTACATTGAACAATGTACCAGCCCGCGAACCACATCAACTGATAGGTGCACAGCGAGCAGCTTACATAACTTCCCAGCGTGTGGCACATCTCGCCACCGCTGACGCTGAGGGTCGCCCTCATGTAGTGCCCGTCTGCTACGCCTTCGACGGGCACTACTTCTACATAGCTCTCGATGACAAAGCTAAGAGCGTAGCGCCAACACGCCTCAAGCGGGTTCGCAATATCCTCGTTAACCCGCACGTCTCGCTGCTCATAGACAGCTACTACGAAGATTGGCGTCGCCTCAGTTACCTGCTGGTGAGCGGCGCCGCTCACCTGGAGGAAGCAGGCACCACGCATCACACTCAGGCCGTCACACTGCTTCGTGAAAAATACCCGCAGTACCGGGCTATGAAGATAGACCAACGCCCCCTGATTGTCATTGAAGCCGTTACTGTGCACGGCTGGACTGGAAGCAGTATTCAAGAGGCTGAAGGAATGCCGCCTGAGCGCACAGAGCTTGACTTCGCTTCTCTGGTAAAGGGCAGGCATGTAGTGAGGCAATACAAGCACATACAGGTGCCCAGGGGATTGGTAGAAAGGACAATTGAGGCGGCGGGGTGGGCGCCTTCGCCTCACGGCATACAGCCCTGGCGCTTCGTAGTAATCACAAGAGCTGCTACGAAAGAGAAATTAGCGGCTGCTATGTCTGCTGATTGGCGGCTCAACCTGGAGATGGACGGCGAGAGCGCAGAGATAGTAGACACACGCCTGCGTAAGTCGCGCCTGCGTATAACCAACACTCCAGTGCTGATAATCCCCTGTCTCTATCTTGAAGATAGTCACCATTATGCTGACCCTGCCCGCCAGGAAGCTGAAGTAACAATGGCGGTCCAGAGCCTCGGAGCCGCCATACAAAACCTGCTACTCAGCGCGTACAGCCTCGGCCTCGACACAGGCTGGATGTGCGCCCCCCTTTTCTGTCCCGAAATAGTGCAGGGTGCGCTCGCGCTCCCTCCTACGCTGACGCCTCACGCTATGATCCAGCTAGGCTACGCAGCCAAAGACCCACCCAGGCGGCCTCATCGCCCTGTGAGTGAGCTGATATACAGCTACAACGAGGGCAAATGAATCTCCGGCAGCACCCGCTCGATCTCGTTTCGCTCTGCCTCATACCAGGGAGGCAGCTTCAGGTGCGTGCCTAGCTCGTCCGGCGCCTCGTCTATCAGGAAGCCCGGCGGGTCGGTAGCAATCTCGAAGAGCACGCCGCCCGGCTCGCGAAAATAAATTGAGTGGAAGTATTCACGGTCCAGTACCGGAGTAACACTATAGCCCCGCGCCGCGATCTCCTCACGCCACGCTGCCTGCGCTTCGTCACTCAGGGCGCGATAAGCCACATGATGTATTGTGCCTACCGCCACTATGCCGCGCCGCTGCCCTGGCAACTCAAGCAGATCAACAGTAGCGCCCGCGCCACCTTCACCTGTCTCGTAGCGAAAACGGTTGCCCTGCGCGCCCACCAACCGGAAGCCAAGTAGATACGTCAGCATGGAAGCAGTGCGCTCGTAGCTCTCCTCCGACAGCGTAACGCCATGAAGACCCCTTATCCCGAACTCGGCAGGCACAGGTCCACCCGGCCAGCCTGCCCGCACATCACTCTTGCCGCCTTCTACAAGCTCAACCTGTAAGCTGTCGGGGTCAAGAAAAGTAATTACCTGCTCGCCAAAGCGCTCCTTTGGCTCCTCTACTTCCATCCTCGCGCTTGCCAGCCTGTTGCGCCAGTAGCTAGCCGACCCTTGCGGTATTGAGAAGGCCACAGCCGTGCTTTGGCCGGTCCCTCTGCGCCCTTGCTGCGCACCCGGCCACGGAAAGAAGGTAAGGATTGTGCCTGCGTTGCCAATCTCATCTCCATAATAAAAGTGATAAGTGCCAGGATCGTCGAAGTTGACTGTCTTCTTCACCAGACGTAATCCGAGCAGCCTCACGTAAAAGTCAATATTCCTCTGCGGTTCACCCGCGATAGCCGTCACATGATGTATGCCGGGGATCTCTTCACTCATTCTTTTTACCCTTGTTCCGCGCCCCGCCTCAACCGTCGTGTCCATTCTGCCAGCGCCTGTAGGAGAGCGCTAATCTGTCCTCGAAGAGCATCGTCCGTCAGGTTGCCCTGCTCATCGAACATATTAGCCGCCTGCCTTATGAAGACCTCGGGCTTATTTATCGGGTACATATTTGTAAAGATCGCCACCTGCCTTAGATGCAACTGAGCGCGAAGCGTGCCATTGAGACCGCTCGATGCGCCCATCATGCAGAGCGGTTTGCCGTTGAGAGAGTTCTGCCCAATGGGGCGTGATGCCCAGTCTATAGCGTTCTTCAACACACCTGGCATCGAGTAGTTGTACTCAGGAGTAACTATCAGCAGCGCATCAGCGGCTGCTATGCGCTCTTTGAACTCCTTGACAGGCTCCGGTATTCCAGCATCCTCAACATCGCCGTTGTAGAGCGGAATAGGCGAGAGGTCAAAAGTCTCCATCGATACGCCCTCTGGGAGAAGCTCTTCAGCCGCCCGCAACGTAGCGCGGTTATAGGAGCCTTTTCGCAGGCTCCCCGCGAAACCAAGCAGATGTATATTATCAAGGGGCATAATTGGTGTCTCTCCTTTGGTCAGTGGTGTGCCTTTGCCATAACCGTCTTCTCTATCAAGAGCTGTGCCGCTCATATTGACGAGCCTCCCAGGTCTTGCGTGTCACTAATGCCCTAGTACAGGTTGGCGTAAAAAGAACCATGTTTATGCCACCAAAGCCTTGCCCCGGTATGTCCAGGCAAAAGGCTTTGCCATCGTCTTGTTGTAATAGTCAATGAACTCCAACACCTTCTCTTGCAACTCCTCAACCGAGCGGAAGCTACCACGCTTGAGCAGCTTGCGTACCAGTATGCTCAGCCAGATCGAGATCTGGTTGAGCCATGAACTGTGCTTGGGTGTGTAGTGGAACACGATCTTGTGCGTGGGGTCAGAAAGGAACACCGCTCTCGTTTGACGGTTGTGCAGGATACCACTCTTACCCTTCTCTCCCAAGTCCATCTCGTCCAACCCCGAGGCTTTGGCTACCAGCCGCACCAGCGTCTCGGAACGGTGCGTGTCCAGGTTGTCCACCACGAAGTGCCATCTGGTTACGTCCGGCTCGGCGACCACCGTGCCAAGCACATGGGAGGCAAAGTCAGCCTCATTGCGCGTGGGTCCACAAGAGGTGTTGCCAATCGTCCCACTTGCCACGTTCAGGTCGATGATGAACGACCGTGTACCATGCCGAATGTACTCGAACTCTCGGCGTTCTACCTTGCCCGGTTGCGTAGGCAAAGTTGGGTGGCGTCGCTCCAGAGCCTGTACTCCAGTCATCTCATCCGTGCTCACTATCCGCTCCCCTTGCTTGGTCAACTCCCCGGCTGTACGATAGAGTTCACACACGTCCACGACTTTCTCATCGAACTGTTCTTCTCTCTCATAGGTGGGAGGTGTCAACCAGTAGCGTGAGAGGTGCGGCTTGAGGTCCCCCTTTTTAGCAGCCTGGCCGCATGGCGAGGGGAGATTTCCTCCAGGATACCGCGCTCGATTATCTCATCGGCAATCTCTCGACTGCTCCATTGGCTGATCGGACGACCGCTTTCAGAGGGAGCTTCACACGCCAAGGCTATGATTTGGCATACTGCCTCGGCGCTGATGCGGGCAGGCGTGCCTGGACGTGGCGCATCGGTCAATCGATCTTCGATACTCAAGTCCTCGAGGGAGGCAGCCGCCAGCCCCAACCACCTGTTACGCCAAAGCCGAGCCATATCAAGGCTGATGTCGAGAGCGCGAGCTATCTGGGCGTTGTTGAGACCATCTGCGGCAGCCAACACGATGCGAGCACGCAAAACGAGTTGCTGCGGTGTTGAGTGGCGGCGCACCAGTGCCAGCAGACCCTGTCGCTGCCTATCTGAAAGCTCGATAATCGGGGGTTTAGGTCCTCGCATGGCTGTTACCTCTCTGTTCACGTTCGTCTTGCAGCTACTATACCATTGTCTGATTTCAGCCAACCTGTACTAGGTGTGACGGCCCCTAGCCCGCTGAGCGATAACCACCAGTAAATGTTCAGAATAGGGGTTACAAGGGTGTCCCCTGGCCCTCACCCCATGCCCCTCTCCCCTTGTGGGAGAGGGGCATGGGGTGAGGGCGCACAGCTAACTCTTGAACTTTGTTCTACCCTGAACCTGAACAGTTACCACAGCCAAAAGTATAGTAATATAGAGGTGCTACAGGAACAACAGCAAAACGAGGAGGTATTTT
>JADMIH010000412.1 GCA_015478675.1 Chloroflexota bacterium
ACTAGCTCTTTGGCGGCCTTATTATCCCTCGTATGAGGGCTGTGACGACTGCCCCGGTGCGCCCTTTGACACCGAGCTTGATATAGATATTGCGTAGGTGACTCTCTACTGTACGCGCACTGATGCGCAGCTGCGCCGCGATTTCTCTATCAGTCAGGTCGCTAGCAACCAGGTGCAGTATCTCTTTCTCCCTTACATTTATATCTGTGCTGGGGAGAGGGTGATTATAGGCGCGTATCGCCCGTAGGTACTGCTGTATCAGCGGTTCAGGTTCGCCGTCTATCAGGGTGTATATAGCAGCCTCAAGCTCTCCCAGAGTTGACTGCGATGAAACAACGCTTTGCACTCCACATTCCACCAATTCCTCAAGCGCAGGCAGCACGTAGCGAGAGCATATAACCATTATCGGCGCTCTGCAGCCCGCCATACGTGTGGCGCGCACGATAGCGAGGCTATTCATTGGGCGATCAAGGGTTGATATCACAAGGGCGGGGCTGGCGGCCAGCATCGTCTCCAGGTTCCCCGAGGTCACGTCATCTCCCACCATAGCTGTGACTTTGAAGCTCGGCGAGAATCTCTCTATAGCCTCTTTGCATAGCTGTGCGAAGAGCGGGTGATCTGATATAAGCACTATCTTCGCAGGTGACCCTGGCGGCCTTGCCTCTGTTTTCATACAACGCTAGCCCTCAGACGAAGAGATTGCTGGCACAAAGCGCCACTTATGTCAATTACAAGCAAACTCTCTAGAACTTCACATACAGCCCTCTCAAGGGTATTCGAATAAGTTTAACCTCACCATTTGCGGGCAATGATATTGAATGTAGACGCTTGCGATGTCATAGCTTCGGCAGGTTGTATTGCGTGTGAATAGCGGCTGGTAATCTCTGCGGTAAACAACCCTTCCTCTTACGAATTACGATAAACCGGTAGAGAGTATCAGGGTTCATAACTCCGCCGAAGGCGGCACCCTTTCTACATGGAAGATGCACAGTTTTATAAGCAGGATAATACTACCCTGGCTTTGCGGTTAGCTTACACTTATTTCTCACTGTATGCAAGCCGACCAGCGCGAGTAAGGGTTCAGAGTTGAGGTGGAGCAATATCCACGATAAAATAAAGGCATGACG
>JADMIH010000413.1 GCA_015478675.1 Chloroflexota bacterium
CAGCTGACAGATTGTAGCGAGCCGCAGGCGATCCCAGAGCTGCCTGAGCTGCCGCAGCGGTCCCCAGATCCTGGTGTCATCGGCGAGAAGAACCATTTGGTTACAGTGTTTTCCTGTGGTAGCAGGGAGTAGGGTTTGCTATCCGATTGTAGGGCTGATGCTGGTTGCTTGTCAAGGTTCGTTCGTATGCTTCGTAGGGTATTGGTAGTTTGTAGTAGGCAATTTGGTGTGTCTCTGGGCGTACGGCTCCTTGCCATTGTCACCGCTCGACACTTGTTACCCGACGGCCAGAGGGCACCTCTTCGCTGCCAGGAATTCTGTGTTGTCACTGGTGGATTTGATCGATATCGGAACGACTAATGCATTAAGGGACTTTCAACCCAGCGTACCTCACCGCGCACCTCCTCAAAGACGGAGTCACGCGGTGCTCTTAATGGGTGGGCCTCGAAAGGCAGGTGAAGGACATCATCTTGCAGCGCTCCTGGGCCAAAGCGGCGGAGCGCAGGGCAGCTTTTGAATCCGATAGCTGGGCAGCACTCGCAGCCTACGAGTACACCCACCGCGGAGACCCTGCTGGCATGACAGGACGCTCACCACATGTTGCAGGCCCTCAACACAGAGGCAGCGAGCGAAGGGCGCGGCGCTGCAGAAAGGGATCGTGCGGAAGGTCTTTGGGATGCAGTCCACCTTCTGTTTTCACCATCTCGCCAGAAAGCGGCAGGCTGCAGGCGCTCAGGACAGGATCAGCACCCGACAGCTTGCGGGTGGTGCTGGTGCTGGACCACCCAGCAGGCCCGCTTAGCTACCATCTGCCAGCTCTGGGCCGCCTATAAGCGCGGCCGCCATCAGCCGCACGCCCACACATCGCCCGGGCAGCTCGCAGCCCGCATCTTGACTACCTGCTGGAAGGCTCTTCTGGCCGACTGGCGACTTGCCACCGCCAACATCCGGCTGCCGGTGGGCGTGCTCAGCGACTGGCTCCGGGGACGCGGCCCCAGACTCAGCCGGGAAGAGTTCACAGCGCGCTGGTGCCACCGTGGAGTCCTCTGCACAGTGGACGCCCTGTGCAACAGCCAGTCATCCGCTGGAGCGCACAGCACCCAGTGCCGCTGCCCGCTTGATGC
>JADMIH010000228.1 GCA_015478675.1 Chloroflexota bacterium
ACTCACAAAAAGTAACTGCTCAGATATAGGGTGGAGAGAGAGGGAGCTAGCCCCCATGCCCCCTCTCCCTTCATGGGAGAGGGGGCATGGGGTGAGGGTGCGTTGGGGGTGAGGGTGGGTGGTACACAGATACCTCTTGAACTTTGCTCCACCCCAACTCTGAACATTTACCTGTAGAATCGCTGGTGATTACCCACATCTCAGATTGAGCGCAAGATTCCCGCTTTTGTAGCTGGTTCTATGGCTGGCGGCATGCCATTGCTTATCCTGTGTCGCCTGGTAGCAATAGACTTTCAGGCGTGGGTTTGCTCTAAAGATGAGCAGTCTTGCTTGGATCCTGAGATGTGGGTAATCACCAGGTAGAATAGCTCTTGACGCGTACCCACCCTTGTGCGTTATAATAAGATGTTGACAATGACGTCACAATGCCGGCACACAAATGTTCAGAACTCACAGGTGGCTGCCGGGCATCAGGCGTATTGTCATCTCTCCCCGCCTCCCTGCCCCCACCCGCATGAGAGAACCACTCTCCCATCCATGCTATGCTGATGGAGGCATCACGTGATTACATACAAGACCAACCCGCGCCAAGCACAGACAAAAACCCCATCCAAACCCACCCCCGCTGAAGAACTCCTTCAGCAGCGACGTGCCTTTTACTCTAGGCTCGTTGACCAGCTATTCGACCCCAACGACGACCCCCAGGGCCGCAACATCCCCCGCACAGAGCTTGCCGGGCTAACTCTCTACGAGCTCCTTGGCGCATATACAGCCATGCGCACCTCACGCGAGATCGACCTGATGCAGCAGCTCTTGCAGCGCACAGGCAACCTCTGGTTCTCTATCGCCGGAGCAGGCAAAGAAGCGATCAACGTCGCCATCTCCATGCACCTGCGCCCCGACGATGCCAAGCTGCCCTACTACCGCGATCAGGCAATGGCCCTCTGGTGTGGCATCTCCCTCATCGACATCACCCGCCAGAGCGTCGCCTCAAGCCTTGACCCCGCTTCCGGTGGCCGCCAGATGTCCAGCCACTTCGGCTCCGTTGACTTCAACTTCCCCACCGGCTCCACAATGACAGGCTCTCAGTGCCTCCCCGCCGTAGGCTACGCCGAGGCCCTCAAACTTGAGCGCAAGCTCGGCAAAAGGTTCAGCCGAGGCGCTAAAGATGGCTACGATGACACCATCGTTTACACATCGCTCGGCGACGGCACCACCTCAGAGGGCGAAGTAGAAGAGGCGATCAAAGACGCCGTGCGCAACATGGCTCCTATCATCTTTGTGGTCGAAGACGACGAGTGGGCTATCTCCACCCCCGTCAGCGTCAACATACCCGGCGGCAGCGTATCCCGAATGTACAGCCGCTACGCCAACCTCGGCCCAGATAACCACCTCGAAGTTATCGAACTCGACGGTACCGATTTCATTGCCTCCTACAAAGTGACACGCGACGTCGTCAACTATTGCCGTAGCCATAAAGGTCCCGTCCTTCTCCACGCGCACGTCACCCGCCCCCTGAGCCACTCCTCCGCCGATACCCAGGCTTATTATCGCAGCGCGGAAGACCTGGAGGCCGAAGCACAGCGCGACCCCCTCGCCCGTATGGTCGCCCTCTTCAATAACTATGGCATCACAGAGGCCACGCTGAAAAAGCTTGATGTCCTCGTCACCCGCGAAGTGCGTAGCGCAGCCGAGCTAGCCGTAAATGAGCCGAAAATAGACCCCAAAACAGTCCAGTACCACATAACCTCCACCCCCCTCAACCTGCGCGTCACCACCTTCCAGGATCGCGCAGCCAACGTGCCTGAAGAAGACAAAAGCACCGAGCCTATTCCCATGCGCGACCTCATAACTCGCGCTCTCCTGGAAGAAATGCAGAAAGATGAGCGCATCGTACTCTTCGGACAGGATGTAGCCGACTACCCGGTTGCCGACCCCACCGGCAAGCTCAAGGGCAAGGGCGGCGTCTTTCACGTCACAAGAGGCGTCGGTGTAGCCAACCCCGACCGCGTATGGAATGCGCCCCTGGCCGAAGCCACAATCCTCGGCACCGCCATGGGCTACTCCCTCGCAGGCTTTATGCCCGTCATCGAAATCCAGTTCCGCGACTACATCCACCCTGGCTGGCAGCAGCTTGTCGATGAAATCGCCACCCTGCGCTGGCGCTCCAACGGCATCTTCTCCTGCCCGATGGTTATCCGCGTGGCTTATGGCGATTACCTCGGCGGGGCAGGGGCTATCTGGCACAGCGAGGCAGCAGTCGGGCCTATCGCCCACTACCCCGGCCTCAGAGTGGTTGTCCCCTCTCTCGGCTCCGATGCAGTAGGTCTCTTCCGCGAAGCCGTTATCTCAGGCGACCCCGTCGTCTTCCTGGAGCCTAAGTCGCTCTATGAGGCTAAGCCCTCCCGCTCGTATTATCCCGGACCTGACTATCGTGTGCCGCTCGGCCTTGCTCGCGTGGCTCGTGAGGGCACCGACCTGACTATCGTAACCTACGGCAACCTCTGGCCTCGCTCAATGGCAGCCGCCGAAAAGCTCGCCGCCCAGCATGGCATCAGCGCCGAGGTGATAGACCTTCGCACCACAGATGCCGGCTACGACCGCACCACCATCCTGCAATCTATCCGCAAGACAGGCCACCTCCTCGTCGCCGACGAAGATCGCGCCATTGGTGGCTTCGGCTCCTCCATCGCCTCAGAGATAGCGTCAAACTACTGGCATGAGCTACACGGCCCCATAGGTCGCGTACACCCCAGGTTCACACGCGTCTCCTACGGCCCCCAGGGCGAAAAGGCCATGATGCCCAACCCCGACACAGTAGTAGAAGAGGCCTTGCGCATACTCAACATGTAGGCGCAAGCCTTGATTTGAAAACAACAAAGCACCCGCCTCGTAGCTACGGGTGCTTTGCTACTTTGATTCTACGCTCTTCCCACCCCTCATGGCCTGACAGTATCCAGCTAAAAATAGCTGGTAAAGCCCAATCCCCTTCCCCTCTTTCCCCACCAGACTAACTGGCTGGCCCCGTGTCAGCAGTAACCTCGAGCTGATCATACCTCTTAACTTTGTATATCACGGTGGAGGTGACCCAGCTTGCGACAAAAATGATGATAATGAGATAGCCTATCACCTCAAAATCCAGGTCCCCTACCCAGTTCCATAGACCACCATGTAGGTTGAATCTGTCGGCGATGATGCTCAAGAACTCGACTGTGCCGATGACCAACGCGATCAGCACCGATACCAGTGTAATATTAAGATTATAATATAGCTTACGTACCGGCTTCACAAAAGCCCAGCCATATGCCCCAAGCATCAGTATCGAGTCGGTGGTATCCACCAGGCTCATGCCCGCGGCGAAAAGCAAAGGAAATAGCATAACAAAGTAAATAGGCATTCCGGTGCCGCCAGCCGCAGCCGAGATGCCCAGGAGAGCGACTTCGCTCGCCGTATCGAAGCCCAAACCGAAAAGGAAGCCCAACGGGTACATCTTCCAACTTCTGTTTATCCGTCGCACTACAGGCCCAAAGAAGCGGCTCATCATTCCACGATTAGCCAGAAAACTCTCCAGCGTCTCCTCGCTATACACCCCTCCCCGCGCCACGCTGCGGAACATCCTGTACACATCTATCAACACCAGTAGATTGATGAAACCGATCAGGTACAGGAAAGCCGCCGATACAAAGGTGCCGATTAAGCCTCCTGCCGCTCTCCACTGCGGAAGATTGCTCTCCACCATAGCCGCAGCTATAGCTACCACTACGCTTAACAGCACAACCACCGTAGAGTGGCCCAGAGAGAAGAAGAAACCGACAGCCACAGGCCGCTTACCATCCTGCATCAGCTTGCGCGTTACGTTATCTATCGACGCGATGTGGTCGGCGTCTACTCCATGTCGCAGGCCAAAACTAAAAGCCAGCAACCCTGTGCCTAGCACTACAGGGTATTGGATGGACGCCACAAACGTCACCACCCAGAGGCCCACATTGAATATCGCCAGTATGATATACATGGCGATTATCTTGCCCCTGATTTCTTCCGATTGATCGTTCATCACCTGAGCAAAGATATTACCCCGTCGTACACGCCTTTCAACGCTACCCACGAAAGTTCCTCCTTGATTGCAACCCGCTCATAACAAACACCTGCGCGCTCTCCATTCCCCCGACGACCCACTCTACTTCGTACAGAGAAACGCATAACCAGGAGCACTTCAACTATACAATTTTCTGCAACTAGTTGCAACAGGTAATACGCCGGCAACCGCCCGCCGGATTGCACGCTCCCCCGCTAATTTGCGAAGGTGTCTCATAACCGTTCAGAGTAGGAATGCAGGGGTGCCCCCTGGCTCTTCCCAAGAAGAAAGCCCCCTCTCCCTTCATGGGAGAGGGGCATGGGGTGAGGGTAGTTGGGTGAGGGCGTTTGACAAGCCGTCGCATCGCGACTATACTGGCCGAGCATCGGGCAAGATGCGGCGCAGCAACCATAACCTCCACGGAGCCACTGAGGACCATGTCCGCAATTTCCAACGTGACACGCGACTATCTGGAAACCATCTACAACATTACAGTAGAGGGCGACACAGTGGTAGGTGCGCGCTTAGCCGAAAAGTTCGGAGTTTCACAGCCCAACGTCGCGGAGGTGCTCAGGCGTATGCAAAGCAAGGGCCTCATCATAATGCCAGGACGTGGGCGGGGACGCCCCGGCGGCGGCATTGAGCTTACGCCGGAAGGACGCTATGAAGCCGAAGCTATGCTGCGCCAGCACAGGCTCGCCGAACGCTTTCTCGCCGATGTGCTCGGAATGGATTGGGTGCAGGCGCATGAAGAAGCTCACCACCTTGAGCTTGGCATCTCTGCCACCATCGAAGAGCGTTTGATGAAACTGCTTGGCAATCCACGCACATGCCCACACGGCAACCCCATACCTACTCAAACCGTCAACAATCTTGAATATCTCCGTGAGCAGCACGCCCTTCGCCTCAGCACAGCCACCAAAGGCTCATCTGTAGAGGTAGTGCTCATCTCCGAAGTGGTAGAAGACGAATCCGCCCTCTTACAGAGCCTTGGCCAGATGGACATCATGCCCGGCGCGCGCATCACAGTGTTGGAGCGGCACTCTGATACCGACACCCTTGACGTGAGCGTCACACCACGCACAACTCGCAAAGGTCAGGAGGGCATAGATACCCAAGGAGCGCGCGCTCCACACAAAGCAGAGTTGACCCACGACCTCGCCGCCAAAATATGGGTCAGACCCGCCGCCTGATCCCCGGCAAGATGGCCTCGTCGAAACCTCGTCGAAACCACACACCCTGCTCTGAATACCCACCCTAACGTAACTGTTCAGAACAGGGGTGC
>JADMIH010000004.1 GCA_015478675.1 Chloroflexota bacterium
AGGTGCGAGAGGAAAGCCCCGGCCAATGCCCTATCTGCGGCATGGACCTTGTGCCAATCCAAAAGGACGAGGGTTCGGCCAATGACATGCACGAGCATGGCACAATGAATATGGAGGTGGGAGTAGCGGCTGATAATACGCACGATATGCACGGCATGCATGATACGGGGGGTATGGAGATGGGCGGGATGGCTCCTATGAACCCCAGCCAACACAGGCAGATGATGGTTGGTATGGCGATGTCAACGGCTCAACTACCATGGGCACTGGGAATAGGCGCTGCATCGGCGCTCTTTCTCGTCATCCTCCTTGCACGCACCCCCTGGCCTCTTGCCCCAGCAGGACCTACAGGTGATGCTACCTCGGCTGTGGGAGAGCTACTCCTCTCGCGCTACATGATAGCCTTTGAGGGGGCGGCATTCCTGATTTTGGCAGGAATCGCCGGTGCAGTGATTCTCGCCAGGCGGGAGCCTGCACCGTCCACACAGGTCAATATGCCTGTGTCGCCAACACTACCTGTACCTTTCTCAGAAGCGCAGATAGGCGAAGGGCAGATGCCAGAGCGCGGGGAGAGGGTGGAGAGCGAGGGCACAATATACACCTGCCCAATGCACCCACAGGTGCGAGAGGAAAGCCCCGGCCAATGCCCTATCTGCGGCATGGACCTTGTGCCTGTGGAAGTGGGCGCAACGACCGCCATGCCAGCCGGTCGCGGTGGGCATGCCATCGGCAGCGGGCACAACAAGCATGGAGAGAAGTTATGAGTGGACCCGGTCTCGTCGCCTATCTGGTGATGGGTGCATTGCTCTTCGGGGTTGGCGTGGCGGGGGTGCTCTCACAGCGCAACGCCCTTATGGTGCTCATGAGCGTTGAAATTATCCTCAACGCGGCGATCCTCAACATGGTCGCCTTTTGGCGCTTCGTCAAACCTGACAACTACGACGCTCAAGTTTTCGTTATTATCATCGTCACCATAGCCGCCGTCGAGATGGCCTCCGGCCTGGGGCTGATGCTGCTCGTCTTTCGGCAAAGGGGAAGCTCCAATATAGATGAGACCTCGGAGCTAAAAGGGTGAGCCTCTTCTGGCTGGCTCCTCTCTTGCCGTTGGGCGTGTTTTGTCTCCTTACGCTAGGAGTAGGGCGCTCTCTCACTATCCGGCGGGCGGAGGGCTGGCTCTCCGTGGCTGCTCTGGCAGGCTCAACTGCTATTTCTGCGCTTGCGCTCGCAGCCCTGTGGCAGTCGCCGAAAGTTGCTCCACCAGTGGTTGCGCTCCCCTGGATGAAGACGGGCGGTCGCCAGCTTCAGATCGCGCTCTGGCTCGACCCCCTGGGAGCAGTGGCCGCCTTGTTAGTGTCGGTCGTTGGGTTGGTGGTCTTCATATATGCCGTAAGCTATATGGCAGGCGATCCCCGCCGCGTCAGGTTCTTCACATACCTGAGCCTCTTTGCGGGAGCGATGCTCACTCTCGTGCTGGCCGCAGACCTCATCACTCTCTTTATTGCATGGGAGTTGGTCGGCATTTGCTCTTACCTGTTGATCGGCTTCTGGTTCGAGCGCCCCGATGTGCCTGCCGCCGCCACCAAGGCGTTCCTCACCACTCGCTCAGGCGACCTTCTTATGCTCCTCGGTGTGCTGCTCCTCGTTGCGGCGACAGGTAGCAGCCGGATTGACACCATAGTTGCTGCCGTCGGCGGTGGCCTGCTCTCTTCATCGCTACTCCTTATCGCTGCTTTGCTCCTTTTTGCTGGGGCGGCGGGTAAATCGGCTCAAGTGCCATTCCAGGGCTGGCTGCCCGACGCCATGCTGGGCCCCACACCGGTCTCCGCGCTCCTCCATTCGGCCACGATGGTTGCGGCGGGTGTTTTCCTTGTGGCTCGCCTCTACCCTCTATTTCTCGCCGCCGGCCCTGCCCTTATTGTCGTGGCGTGGATCGGGGCCATTACCGCGCTGGTGGGCGCGTCTGCGGCGCTGGTGCAGAGTGACCTCAAGCGCACACTGGCCTATTCAACGATGAGCCAGCTAGGGCTTATGTACGTGGGCCTGGGCGCAGGCAGCCTGCTGGCCGGGATGCTGCTCCTGGTGAGCCAGGCGCTCTTCAAGTCGCTCCTCTTCCTTGCCGCCGGGGTGGTGGATCACTCGGTGGAGGGCACCGGATTTAGCCGCATGGGTGGGCTTGCCCGGCCTCTGCCTGGCACCTTTGCCTCTTTTTGCATCGGCGCTGCCGCCCTTGCTGGGCTGCCGGTGACACTCGCCCTCCCTCCTAAAGACCCTGTGCTGGCTGCGGCGGGAAGCCTCAACTGGGCGCTCTTTGCAGTTGTGCTACTTGCCAGCCTCCTCACCGCCCTCTACACCGCGCGGATGCTTGGCCTGGCCTTTCTTGGCCCTCCCAGCGAAGCTGCGCGACATGCTTCCCAGGCTCAAATGGGCCTTCTTCGCCCGGTGATAGTGCTGGCGGGGTTGGTCCCTCTCGGCCTGCTGGCGGATGCTGCTCTATTAGGGCAGCCGATGAGCCGGTTCTTCGGTGTGGCCACTCCGGAGTCGGTTACAGCTACAGCTCTTGGGCTTGGAGTGGCGGTTATCGGCGCTACGATTGGCCTGTGGGCACGTCGCCGCTGGCCTGCTAACTTAATTTGGCCCCCACTCGAACGAGTAGCTCCTGTGCTTGCGGATGAATTCGGCATAGCCGCGCTCTACCGTGCTGTGCCGCGTCTCGGCCTGTGGGCAACGACGGCGTTGAGCGACTTTGACCGCTCGGTCTTTGATGCGTCTGCCAGTAGAATAGCGTCAGGCACACTCGCCGCGATCCGGGCCGGCGCACGCTTCGATCTGTATCGTCTCGATGCTCTATTCAACCGCTTTGCCGCCGGAGTGCTCGCCGTCAGCCAGCGTGTACGTGCATTGCAGACTGGACTTATCGAGAACTATCTACTACTGATCTTTGTCTGGGGCCTGAGTGCGCTCGTGCTGGCGGCTATTTTCATGGTTTTGCAGTGAGGAAATATCTGTGCTTGTACCACTTCTGACACTCATAATATTCTTACCGCTTGTGGGCGCGCTCGCTCTCTACCTGGTACCGAATCGTAACGCCTGGCGCTGGGTGGCTGTAGGCACAGCGGGGATAGTGCTGGCGCTTGGTATCGTGCTGGCCGCCTTGTTCAACTGGAGTAGTGGCGCGCCGCAATTCGAGGAGAGGGTAGACTGGATACCTTCCCTGGGGGCCAGCTACCACCTGGCTATCGACGGGCTGTCCCTGCCGCTCTTGCTACTCTCGGCACTGCTCACCTTACTTGCTCTGATCTTCTCCTGGAACCAGGAGCAGCGGCCTCGCGAGTTCTTCGCCCTCTTTTTGGTCATGGAGACGGGCCTCAACGGGGTATTCAGCACCTTTGACCTGCTCCTTTTCTACGTCTTCTTTGAGCTGGCCCTGGTGCCTATGTATTTTATCATCGGCGTGTGGGGGCATGAACGGAGGGTGGAAGCCGCACTCAAGTTCTTCATATACACCCGCGTGGGCAGTCTGGCTATGCTCCTCTCGATCCTGGCGCTCTATCTCGGAACCAACCCCCGCACCTTCGACCTACCTGCCATCATAGCTGCCAGGCCTTACGTGGGCACCGGGTTGGGGGCTACGCTGGTGCTGCTTGGCTTCTTGATAGGCTTTGGTATCAAGCTGCCGGTTGTGCCACTACACTCCTGGCTGCCAGATGCTCACACCGAAGCGCCCACCGCCGGTAGTGTAGTGCTCGCGGGCCTTCTCCTCAAGCTGGGCGGGTATGGATTCCTGCGTCTGGCTCTACCTACCGTGCCCGACGCCTTCAGCGCCTGGGCGTGGCCTATTGCGGCGCTGGCTGTATTCTCTGCGATTTATGGAGCAGTTGTAGCTATGGGCCAGCGCGACCTCAAGCGTCTTGTGGCCTTCACTAGCATCAACCACATGGGCTACGTGCTGCTGGGCGTGGCTGTGGCGGCAGCTTCCTGGGCCAGCCCCGCCGACCGCACGGCGGCAGCCAGCGGGGCCAGCTACCAGCTCATCGCGCACGGCCTCGTGACGGGCGGGCTTTTCTTACTGGTGGGGATGCTTTCTGAGCGCACCGGCACGCGGGATATACCCCGACTCTCCGGCATCTGGGCTGCTCTGCCACTCTACGGTTCGATTCTGGTCTTTATGATGTTCGCCTCCTTCGGGCTGCCTGCCCTGGCTCACTTCGCCGCCGAAGTGCAGATAGTCCTGGGCACCCTTGGGATATATGCCTGGGCTGCTGTGGGCATGCTGGTGGGGGTGCTTGTCACTACCGCCATGTTCCTGTGGACGTTACAGAGGGTGCTGCTTGGCAAGCTGCCGGACGAATGGCGTGGGCTGCCGCGCCTCAATGCGCGCGAACTCGCCGTATTACTCCCTTTAATTCTGCTCATAGTCCTCCTGGGGATTGCGCCGGGCCCACTGGTGGGCGCATTCGAGGGAGCGTTACGCAGCATGCCTGTGGGGCCTCTCGCAGCGTTGATAGTGGGAAGGTAGCTTTTATGCATTTTGAACCAATCGGCGCTAAAGGTGCGAAGGTGCGGGGAAGAAGGAGCAGGTTATGACCGGCACGGGCGGTATGGGAATGGAGCTGTGGGCGATTGTGCCTGAGCTAATCTTGGCTGGCCTGGCGTTGTTGCTCCTGCCCCTTGGCGCGCTCTTGCCCCCGACGCGTAAGGGCCTGGCTACCTGGGCCGCGCTCATAGGGCTTGGCGCTGCTGCTGTCGCCAGCGTCTATATGCTCACCTTGCAGCCGCAAGCCATATTTCTCGGCACCTACGCTGTTGATCCTTTTGCGGTTTACTTTAAGCTCTTCGCGATCCTCGCGACTGGGTTGGTCCTGCTGGCGACGCACAGCCACTTTGAGGGGAGGCCCCATGCGGGCGAGGTGCCTGCCATCCTGTTACTTACCTGCCTGGGGATTGTCGGGTTGTCGGCCAGCCAGGACTTGACGCTGATCGCGCTCTTCATCCAGCTTATCACCGTCGGCTCCTATATCCTGGTGGGCATCGCTAAAGGCAACCGCCTGGCGACCGAAGCGGCGCTCAAACTCTTTCTCTTCTCGGCCTCTGCCGGAGCGGTGATGATTTACGGGATGACTCTCCTGTTCGGGCTTACAGGCACATTGCGTCTGCCTGAGCTTGCAAGCCGCCTTCCCACCGCGCCCCTTGTGACCGTACTTGTGGCGTTGGGACTTGTGATTGCGGGGTATGGGTTCAAGATCACGCTTGTGCCCTTTCACGCCTGGGCGCCCGACACTTACCAGGGCGCGCCCACTCCTATCGCCGGCTATCTGTCGGTGGGGCCGAAGGCGGCGGGGCTGGCTGTGCTGCTGCGCACGCTCCTGGTCTCTTTCCCCGGCGAACTCGGCGATTGGCCTCTGCTCCTGGCGATCCTGGCGGCTGTAACTATGACGGTGGGCAACCTCTTCGCTATGCGCCAGGCGAGCGCAAAACGGCTGTTAGCCTACTCCTCTATTGGGCAGGCGGGATACTTGCTTGTGGGTGTAGCCGCAGCCGGGCGGGACCCCCTCGGCACACCGGGGCTCCTCTTTTACCTGGCGATCTATCTCTTTATGAATCTGGGCGCTTTCCTGGCCGTGGACGCCATTGAGCGGCAAACCGGCTCTGACGACATCCGGGGCTTCGCCGGACTGGGACGCCAGCTTCCATTCTCCGCTGCATTGCTGGCGCTTTGTCTCCTGTCGCTCGCCGGCTTCCCACCCCTGGGAGGCTTCGTCGGCAAGACGATGCTCTTTGGCGCTGCGCTCGGCGCGGGCTGGAGCTGGCTGGCCGTCGTTATGGCTGGTAACGTTGCCCTCTCGCTCTTCTACTACGTGCGGGTCCTGGAGCCGTTGTATCTACGTGCGCCCGCAGGCAATATCAATGTGCGCTTTGTGCCGGAGCCTGTGGCACTCCGCATTTCCCTCTTTGTGCTAGGCGTGGGAACGCTGGTAAGCGGCGTGCTGCCGCAGGTATGGGTGGCCCTTGCTGTCCATGCGTCAACTTTGCTGTCGGGCGGCACAGCGCGCTAACAGTAAATGAATAAGGTAGCGAAACGATTCCTGAAAGGAGAACTCTGTTGAACCACATGCCCCGTCCAGCTTCTCGGAGCTCTATACTTTTCTGCATTCTCGCCTTGACATTCCTCCTTACCGGTTGCGGGCAAGGGCAAGGGGGTAACTCGACATCAACACCTGATAGCTCGTCTGGTAAGGCCACTGTATCCGGGCAGATTGGAACGGTAGTTAAGACGGCTTATGGCTCGTACACCAATCTTACGCCCGCCGAGTTGAAGCCAATGCTCGACAACAAGGATTTCTTCCTGGTTGATGTCCATACACCGCCTGAAGGCAGGTTGCCCAAAACTGATGCGCGCATAGCCTACAACCTGGTCGAGCAGCAAATAAGCAAGTTTCCGGCAGACAAAGGCGCTAAGTTGGTCATAACGTGCCGGAGTGGGCGCATGAGCGGTATCGCCAGCGAAACCCTCACGAGGCTGGGTTACACAAACGTCTACAACCTTGCGGGTGGCATGGACGCATGGAAAAGCGCCGGTTTCGAGATTATCCCGGAGGGGAAGTAAGGGGAAGGGGAGAGACTCATGGGCACAGGTGAGAATATAACTGTGCCTCGGCGTTGCGCCGCTGACGGTGGGATGAACGAGCCTCTGAGTAGGTAGCAGCCGTCTCAAGCTCCGTGCCAACATGGAGCCTGAGACGGCTGGCGAGTAGCAGCTGGATGTGGCGCTTTGCTCTACGCCATAGACGCCATACGCCGGCATGACTCGGCGCAGCGGCGGCACTCCTGGGCGCAGGCTTGCATCTGAGCATCGCTGCCCATCTGCTCACAGCTTTGAGCGCACATCTCGCATGCCGCAGCGCAAAAGCCGCAGGCTTGCGCATGCAGCTCAGAGCCACGCAGCATGAAGTTGGCGCTCGTCTGGCAGCTCTCCGCGCAATCGAGCAGCGACGTTATATGGTGAACTTCAGCGTGCTGCCCTCCTTGCTGCAAACAGTACGACACCGTCTGTAAGCAGATACTGTGGCAGTTCAGACACTCCTGGATACATTGTTGCATTTGCTGGTTCATCTGTGGGTCCATTGTGTGGGGCATTGTAGTTCCTCCTGAATGATAGCTTTACTTGCTGAATTAACGTTGCAGAAGAGCATCTGCACAATTGTCTGACAACGAGGGGAGTGCATCTGCGTACGCTCGCTGTCTAACTGTTCACAGCAAGTTATGTGCCCATCGGCGCTATGGCGTCACGTTGATTATCATTGTGAGACCGCCGCCGCCCTGCTCCTCCACATTGTCGTTGGTGGTGTGATGGTTGATGTGGCAGTGTATCAGCCACTTACCGGGCAGGCGGGCCGGCCAGATCACGTCGTATCGCTCCCCAGGGCCTACCTCCACAGTATCCTTTTGTATTTGAGCCGCTTCGGGCACCGCGTTGCCATCGGTAGCAACTATCTTGAATGGCCCGCCATGTATGTGCATAGGGTGTATGAAAGCGCTGTTTGAGCCGATGAAGCGCACGAGTATATTGTCACCCACCTTGGCGTTGATAGTTTCCGTCGCGGGGTAGGCTTTGCCGTTGATGGTGAAGAAGTTTGGCATCAGGCCTTCCATCGGCATGGCGGGGAAGGTGTAACCTTCCTTGACCGTCCACTCCTGCAATTGGATCGTGACGTCCTTGTTGTACGCGGGGGTAGCAGGCTTGGCCTTCGGCTCAATGATCAGCGCGCCGTACATCCCAAGAGCTTGCTGGCGGTCGGGGTTCTTATGTGAATGGTAAAAGTAAGTGCCGCTCTGCTGGGTTGTGAACTCATAAGTGAAAGTCGCCCCCGGCTCGATTGGCTTCTGTGTTATGTCAGCAGGCCCGTCCATTCCGTTGGGTACAATCAGCCCATGCCAGTGTACTGTGGTCGCCTCCGGCAGGTTGTTCTTGACGATGATGCGCACGCGGTCGCCTTCGGTGATGGTGATACGCGGCCCAGGAACCTGGCGATTGAAGGCGTAAGCTGCCACCTGCACACCGGGCAGAATATTCCACTTGATGAGAGAAACATCGAGGTTAAAGACTTTGACACCGTCCGAGACCACAGAAGAGGCCAAAGGCTGGTCGCCTCTCGCATCGGCAGGGGCGGTATAGGAGATCTTGCTCATGTCCACCGCCGACATGTCCTTCATGGCCTCCGGACTCATCCCCTGCGTCATAATCATACCCGGTGGCATGACAAGCCCATTCATCTGGGTGAGGCTGCTCATCTGCGCCTGAGGCATCGAAGAAATGGGCATAGGCCCATTGGAGCCCCCCATTCCTCCCATCGCGCCGTTGTTACCACTCATCTGGGTGGGCATGGCCTGGGCCTGGCCGGGCGCGGCTCCTCCGCTTTTCATATCCGCGGCGCTCATTCCAAAATTGCCAAAGAGCGCGGCCAGTAACACCCCGCCGGCCAGGGCCAGCAGCGTCAGTAGCGAGACCGCCACCAGCTGAGGGGTAGTAATTTTGGGCTTTTCCATCGCCTTGCCACTGCCTTCTCCCATCCCCTGTTTACTGTCGTTGCCGCTTCCCGCGGCGCTCATACCACTCATATCCATTTTATCTTGATTTTCCATCGCTTTACATTCCTTTCATGCTGCCCATACTGCTCTCAGAGGCCGGGGCTCCCGCGCTCTGCGCGGTAGCTGCACTCAGGGCGGGCGCTGCCCCTGATCCCTTCCGGCTTACTTCCGCTTCAGATGCCAGGCTGTGCCCGCCCTTACCCAGTGCCCGCACAGTGCCCATGCCATGCTTCAGCCCTACGGCTACCAGCCACGCATTCACCGGGTAGGCGACGACCAAGCCTGCGAGGGTGGCGAGCGACATCACGCCCCAGAAGCGGATTGAAGTGGCCTCCATCGCGCTGCCATCGAGGCTCATAAGTATCACCATTGTTGGGATCATCCCTGCCATCACGCTGTTCATTGACACCCACTCCGGCAGCAAGGAGCGCTTGACAGCTTGCAGATAAGAAAGCCCCATGATGTCTTTCATAAAGAGAGACTGGAAGATTAGCAGGCCGAACGCGAAGCCGAAAACGTACTCGGAGATCGAATCCAGCCACATCGGAAAACCAAGGGTCATGGTGACTACCGCCGCCACAATGATGCCTGTGGCATCGCCCGCGAGACAGTGGATGGTGGAGCCAACGGCTTGCTTCCAGAGCGGCTGGATGAACTTCTCATGCGTCCCCGGCCTCGGCTCTTTACAGGAAAGAATGTAGATCGCTAAACCGACAGGCCCTGTGTAAAGCGTCACAAGGAGCCAGCCCCACTTCATCACCGTCATCTCAGGATTGTTTGTAAAAGCGTCCCAGGCAACGTAAAGAGCCGAGAACGCTACGAGGACAAACCACACTATCAATACGTTGTTTATCAGATCAGAGTTTGCCCCACTCGCTGTGTTCATGTTCATTTTGCTCACTCCTCTTCGTTTTATCAGAGACTACACCACCGATTCTACTATGTTGCCCACGTAAATATAAATTATGTATGCAGCGCGCCACAAGTGCGACTAACTTTACCGCGGCATACATATGAGGATAGCAATTTTCGTGCGCGGGTGTGAGCCAACAGTAATACGAGCCGCAAAGGCGCGCGGTTCTCTCGTGCCTCAATTTAGATGCAATCGCCCTGCTTACGAAGCTCCTAAACCGTTGACGACCACGAGCAATTACACTATAATCTGTTAGTAGATACCGCCAGCCGGTAGCCGTTTCACTCTACGGTTATACGTATCTACAAGGTGCATCGGAGCGGGCTACCGGTGAATATAAGTGTGGTAAAAAGTATAAAACTATCTTCTTGCCGGAACTTTACGAGACGAGGAGCATCACTTTGAGCAGCAGGCACGGCACACAAACCCCCAATCAGAAGAGACAAGGACAAGGCCAAAAACAGCGACAAGGGCAGGGGCGCAAACAGAGCGCCTCCACATCTCCGTCCGCAGCCACTCTGACCGCAGCCGCTCCGGGCACTAACCCGCAAGTGGCTGTAGACCAGGAGGCGAAGCGCGCAGCCAGGATGCAGAGGCAGAGTGAAGCGCGTGCCGCTGCGGAGCGGCGCAAGCGGAGGTCGTCGCTGCGCAACCTGGGAATAGCGGCAGCTGTGGTCCTACTCGTGGGAGGGGGC
The DNA here is from genome assembly GCA_015478675.1 of Chloroflexota bacterium. The sequence goes on from JADMIH010000004.1 coordinate 10,195, forward strand.
ATTACCGCTCTTATCATCAACGAGGCGAGTAAGCCCGGACAATCAATAACACAGGAGCCTAGCACCCATATCGCCAGCGTAGACGCACCACACAGCTATAATACCGACCCTCCTACATCGGGTCCTCACCTTATCAATTTAGCGGCCTGGGGCGTGAGCGCCCAGCCTGTGATAAAAGAGCAAGCGGTACATAATCTGGAGGATGGGGGTGTAGTAATTTACTATCAGCCCAACCTCGACAAGGCTACTGTGGACAATCTGGCTAAAGTGGTCGGCGGCTATGACACGCAGGTGCTAATGGCGCCTTACACGGGCCTCACGAACCCTATAGTACTGACCGCCTGGACGCGCATAGATCGCCTGAGCACATTTGATGAGGCGCGCGTAAAGCGCTTTATTGACGCATACAAGGGTAAAGATCATCACTTACAGAGCGGCAGTTAACAAAGATCGAGAGGCAGAGCAATCCCGAAATGGAACCGGAACGGGAAGAGGAGGATCTTATGCCACGTCGCTGGACGCCGTACGATAGAATGAGCCGCCCACAGAGCAACAGCCTGCATAAGCTGCTTGGAGAGCTGGAAGTTGAAGTTATGGAGTTGATGTGGCTGCGCGGAGAAGCAGGTGAGGCTACTGTACGAGATATTACCACCGAAATAAGGAAGAGCAGGCCCGCAGCGTACACCACTGTGATGACTGTTATGGTGCATCTTGCAGAAAAAGGGCTGCTCAGGCGTACTGCTATAGACAAAAAGACACATATGTATCATGTGGCGCTAACGAAAGAGGAGTTCCTCGTACGTTGCAGCCAGCATATGGTCGATACGCTCGTCGCGGACTTTGGGGATCTGGTTTTGGCGCAGTTTCTGGAGGCTGTAGAGCAAGTCGAACCCAAGCACCTTGAGCGATTACACAAGCTCCTGGAGGAGGCAAAAGGGCAAGGAGTTGAGACGGCGGAGAGGGAGGAGAGAGGGTGAGTGCGCAAGGGAGCTTCCGCCGGGTGCTGGTAGCGGCCCTCTCTATCACGCTGCTATTCATTGTAGCCATCGCCGGTCCGCTGATAGCAGGCAGCCTGCTAAGTAAGAAGGCCCCAGTTGGGCGAGACGACCTGCTCGTTTGCCTCATGGTACCTACACCCTCCGACTGGCTCTCACACACCCTGAGCTACGCTATAGCGGCTGTACTGAGCGTCAGCCTCTTTGCAGCTCTTTGTTCTTTGCTGAGACAGTGGTATCGTACCAGGCGAATGATGCGAAGCTTGTTGCGCCTCCGCGTTAGTGCAGATGCTCAGGCCTGGGGCAGGTTGGCTATAGTAGAGATATATAGCCATCTCGACTTTATAGATACCGAGAGACCTTTAGCCTTTTGCTATGGGTGGGTACGACCGCGCATATGTCTGTCCAGGGGCGCGGTAGCAGGGTTACAGGTGCGAGAGGTAGAAGCCCTTCTCCTACACGAGTATCTGCACCTCTTGCACCGTGATCCTCTGAGAAGCGCGGTATCACATGCCCTCTCTACCACCTTTTTTTTCCTGCCTGTTATCAAGGCCTGGCAAAAGCAATATCTGCTGGCCAAGGAGATAGAAGCTGATGAGTACGCGCTACGCACTCAGGGGACCGACCGGCCTTTGCTGGCGGCCTTGTATAAGCTACTCATGCAGCAAGCTCATAAGGCTAACAAGCTAACCGGTGTGGGCGCTACAGGAGTGGGCGCGACTGACGCGATCAATCGGCGGCTAGACTACCTGCTGGATGGCGTCGCACCTGCGGGTCCGCATGTCACTTCCCTCTTTATCAGTTCTTTTGTAGTAGCGAGCATTACTAGCGTTGTGGCTATCACTATCTGGGCCGCAGTGTCCAGCGCCTTCTGGAATCAGGCTCACTCTCTTCTTGGAGGCTGTTGATCCTGACGCTCCAACATGGTATAAATTATTTACAGTGCCCTGATAATCTCTTGGACGCCACTAATCGCCCCACGCTCGTGGTCGCCGCCTCCGAATTTGCAAAGCTCATATTTAGCGACTCGCATTGCGACATTTGTTTCTATATCCTGGAAGAAAGGTAAAGCAACCCATGGGAATCGAAGCTCCTTCTCTCTTGATAGCTCTGTTCGCGGGCCTTGTTTCGTTCCTCTCGCCGTGTGTGCTGCCCCTTGTGCCTGCATACATCGGCTATATGAGCGGCCCGGCTCTCGCAGCCGCTAGAGGCGATGCCGTAGTTACAGGACGCGGTGGGGCTGCTACTGCCACCATGTCCAGCAGTTCAGCACGGTGGGTCGTACTGGGGCACGCACTGCTTTTTGTGTTGGGCCTAACGGTGGTCTTCGTGGTGGTGATAGGAGGGCTGGCAGGCACCTTCAGCTATTTGTTGAAAGGCAACATCAGGGTGCTACAACAGATTATGGGTGTGGTGCTGGTGGTCTTCGGCCTCCACACGGTGGGCGCTATAAATATACCCTTCCTGAACTATACACGCCGGCTGGAGATCCGCCCTGCCAGCAATCTGGGGTACTTACGCTCTCTGTTGATAGGTATGGGCTTCGGTATAGGGTGGACACCCTGTATTGGGCCAACGTTAGGAATTATTTTCACGCTCGCATTGAACGGCCAGCAATCACAGGCTTTCCTGCCGGCGCTCGCCTACTCACTAGGTCTTGGTATACCTTTCTTGCTAACGGCTATGGCCATGGGCCGTATTTCTGTGGGCCTCAAGAGGCTGACCAGGCGTACTTACTCGCTGAAGCTAGGAGAGTGGCCGCTCATAAGGGACGTTAATGTGATCTCGCTTGTCAGTGGCGTGTTGCTGGTGGTAATGGGCTTCCTCGTTTTCACCAACTCCCTTTCCCTCTTCCAGCGCATAGCGCCCAACTTCGGAATATAAGAATATATCGTTTGCGGCGGGCGACTGCCGGTCACCCGGGAAGGGAACCCTGATAGCGGAACGGCCAGGAGCTACCTCGCTAGCAGCCTCACCCTGCACTTTGCGCCCTCCCCAGCTATTTCGTTAGCGTGCAGCCTCTTGTCGAGCGAGGTTGACAGCGTTGTGGTGTGCTGTCAAGCTATGTACTAGCCGCTCGTTGTGCCCGCAAGGTAAGCAAGTCGATGGCTTCCAGTGCTCTCCTGGGGTATCAACGGATGAGGCTCACACGGAGGAGCTTCCCGATCCCGAAGGTTAGCCCTGCGGCTGCCATACCGAAGAGGAGCTGCCTTATTGCCGAAAATAGCGCTCCACGCCCCGTCAGCCGGCTGATGACAGCGCCGACGATCAAGAGCGCAACGCCGCTCGCAACCAGGCTGCCTATCACCGCCACCATCCCCGATAGAAAGATGAATGGAGCAACGGGCACAATAGCCCCCACTGTAAATAGCACGCCCGACGCGCCGGCAGCCTGCCACGCCGAACCACCCAGGTCATCCGGGTTGATGCCAAGCTCCTCTCGCGCCATCGTGTCAAGAGCGCGATCAGGGTTCTTCATCAATTGAGTCGCCACCTGTTGCGCCAGGTCCTGCGATAAACCTTTAGCCTCATACATCTCCACAAATTCTTTGTGCTCAAGTTGCGGTATCAGCGTCAGGTGCTGCTTCTCTATCTGTAGCTGCCGTGTGTGTAGCTCCCGCGCACTTTGCACCGAGAGCCATTCCCCCATCGACATAGCCCAGGCCCCCGCGAGCAGCCCCGCCAGGCCGGTGATAAGTATCGCTCTCGCCTCCAACCCCGCTCCTGCCACACCCATCACCAGGCTCAGATTCGATACCAGCCCATCGTTGACGCCCAGCACTCCTGCCCGCAGCACGTTCCCACCAATAACGCTCTCATGGCTCTCCAGCTTGGGACCTGAAGCGCCCTCCGCAGGCGCGGTATCCTGAGCCGTCTCGGTGGTGGATAGTGCCGGAGAGAGAGGTTCCGCACTTTTCGCCGGTTCTTCTGGCATACTCACAAACTCCTTGTTCTCAGCCACTCTAACTGCCAATCCTGAATGCAACCTGAGTGTAGCCTGAGTGTAGCCTGATACCCCTACTGCTCAAGAAGTGCGCACAGGTTTCGCGTGGTGCTCGGTCCGGCTGTGGGCATCTTCGCCACTGTGCCCGCACGGGTCCACATGTACATTGACCACCGCCAGCTTGGGCTGTGCGTGGAACAGGGCATGGCGCACTTCCTCAACTATCCTGTGGCTCTCCCTGATCGGAAGGTCCTCGTCCACTATGATGTGCAGCTCGGTTTGCAGCCCGTGGCCCAACCATCGGACTCGCACGTCATGGGCATCTTCTGCCCCTGGTACGCTTGCCGCGGTCTGCTCAATGCTCTCCAATATTTCGGGGTCTATGGCGTCCATGAGCCTGCGATACATTGTGAGGGCTGTGTCTGTAACTATAAATAGTATAGCAATTGTGATCAGCATACCAACAATAGGATCGGCAAGGGGGAAGCCCAGCAGGCTGCCTATTGCGCCGAATAGCACGGCCAGCGATGTTATTCCGTCCACCCTGGCGTGCTGCCCGTCTGCGATGAGAGCGGCCGAGCCTATCTCCTTACCTACACGGATGCGAAAGACCGCCACCCCTTCATTGCCCGCGAAACCGACTATCGCGGCCACAACGACCCACCAGACGTTGGTTGCTCAAGGGCTGCGGGTTCAAGAACTTCTGGTAACTCTCCCAGTCTGCTACTAAGGAGCTCGCGAAGATCACGAAGACGATTACCACACCCGCTACATCTTCCGCCCGGCCTTATCCGTAGGTGTAGCGGCGGCTGGCGGCACGCCTGCCTAGAACAAAAGCTATACCCAACGGAATAGCGGTAAGGGCGTCCGAGAAGTTGTGTATCGTATCGGCCAGTAGCGCTACACTGCCACTGATAAGCACTATCACCAGTTGAAACAGGGCTGTAGCGCCAAGCCCAGCCAGGGAGACTTTGAGCGCCTATAGACCCCGGTCGCTGGTCTCCATTGCCGTATCGACGTTCACGCCCCCGTGGCTGTGCCCGTGCGCGAAGGGTAGCAGTTCGCGCAGCCACCCCAGCGGACCTTCAGGGTGATCGGGGTGATCATGGCCGTGACCGTGGCCATCACCGTGGCCATCGCCCCCGTCAGTATCGTGCTCGTGGCCGTGGTCCGCAGCGTCAGCATGCGCATGGTCTGGCTGTTAGCAGGAGAAACGGCAGGGTTGTGACTATGAGCCGCTTTACTGTCGCCGTGCTCATGCTCATGCGCGTCGGCAGGCGTTGCAAGACCGTCAGCGTGGGGTGGCGGTGGCCTTCGTGCTCACCGGCGTGAGAATGCTCTTGTTCTTTCAAGTTACTTTGACGCCCTACTGATATATGTATTACTCAGCGACTGCTTTGCGTCGGTCTACGCACCATTAGGGATGATCTGGCCGTTCCTGTAGCAGGTGATCGGCGTGGTACTCGGCCTCTCTGAACAGAACATCAAGATGGTGGTTGACGAGCGAGTAAAAGATGACAGTACCTTCTCGCTCTCCTTTGACCAGGCGCCGGGTGCGCAGCAAGCGCATCTGATGAGAGACCGCCGACTCGGAGACACCTACCAGTATCGCAAGGTCACGCACACACAAGCGGCGCCTGCTGAGCGCATACAGTATCCGTGCACGGGTAGGATCGGCGAGCGCCTCGAAGGTCTCCACCACCAGCGCCACTATCCCCTCGGACGGTATATCGACGCGCGCTTCGGCCACCGCCTCGGGCTCAATAGCAGTCAACTGGGTATGCCTTCGTTGCCTTAACATCTGGTCACCTGCGTCCTTACCATCACTCTGCCCTTTTACAGTTCCTCTTGACGGCAACTGGTGCAACATATCGCCGTTGCCTGCGTTATAGCTTATATGAGTAGATGCTCACATATTGTATAATATCTATCCAGGCAGCTTTTGTCAAGCTAGCCCCATGGGTAAATGTTCAGAATAACTCATGACCCTTCGGGTCACCAACTGGGCATGAAAGTGTAACTGTTCAGAGTAAGGGTGGAGCAATCTTCAAGGAGTAGCTATGGAGGCGTACCCTCACCTACCCTCACCTACCCTCACCTACCCTCACCTACCCTCACCTACCCCTCACCTACCCTCACCTACCCTCACCTACCCTCACCTACCCTCACCCCCAACCCCCTCTCCCATGAAGGTAGAGGGGGCTAGGCTGGCCCATCCACCCTTAGTCTGAACGCTTACCATGAAAGTAGGCTGCTGAGAGCCTATTTTCAGAAGAATAGGGTGCAAGGGCCAAGCTCCTGAGAGGGTTACAGGGGTGTCCCTTGTGCACTCACCATGCACAAAGCCCCTCTCCCCTTGTGGGAGAGGGGTTGGGGGTGAGGGCAGGTGTACCCGCACAGGCACGACTTGGACTTTGTTCTACCCTTACTCTGAACAGTTACCCTATGCGCTATGGGAGACAAAGGAGAGGTAGTTATGATACATAGTGAAGTGGTCGAGCCGCCCGACAAGGGGCCTATCATGGTTATTGCGGCCCACCCCGATGACATGGAGAGCTGGTGTGCAGGTACGCTTGCGCGCTCAATAGATAAGGACGTGGAAGTAAAGCTCCTTCTTGTCACCTCCGGTGATAAGGGGTCAAGCGACGCCACGTCTACTTCGGAGACGGTTGCCCGGCAACGAGAGGCAGAGGCGCGAGAGGCGGCAGAGCTACTGGGTATCTGCGAAGTTAGCTTTCTGCGTTACTCTGATGGGGAGGTGGAGGAGACCAGGACGTTGCGAGGAGAGCTTGTCGAAGCGATCCGCAGTTGGCGGCCTCTGGCACTATTCACCCACGACCCTGAGAACCCATACCCGCCATATCTGAGCCACAGAGACCACAGGATTGTGGGGCGTGCTGCCCTTGATGCCGCTTACCCTCTTGCTCGTGACCGTCTCTCGTTTCCTGGTCAGCTAGAGAGTGCCCTTCAGCCTCATTCGGTCTCACAACTCTGGCTCTTCTCCACTACAAGCCCGAACGCGTATGTTGATATCACAGCGGGTATGGACAAGAAAATCGCGGCCCGCCTCGCTCACCGGAGCCAGACTAGCGATCCGGTAGGTCTCGCGACGAACTGGCGTAAGCGAGCGGAGGGTATTGGCGCTCAAGTAGGATTGCCGCTCGCTGAGGCTTTCGTCATACTCCACCTCGATTAACGTGCCCACCTCTCATCGCTCACGACCGCCAGGGCAAGCAACGTGCGTTGCACTTTCGCAACCAGGGGTGCCGGAAGCACCGGAACAGCCTGGAAAGCTAACCGGCTGGGTCAGAGGTATGCTCCTGGCTCTCTTTGCCTCTAATGCGGGGTCAGCGCTGCAGATAGCAGCCCAGGCGTGGTTCATGTGGGAGAAGACACAGAACGCGCAACAGCTCGGCCTGCTAGCTCTGGTGCAGGCCACACCTCTACTCGGTATACCGCTACTCGGGGGCATGATGGCTGACGCGTGGCCTCGAAGATCGCTGCTGCTATTCACACAGGCAGCGCTGGCCACTATACCGGCGCTGATGGCTGTCCTGGCTTTCGCAGGAGCGCTCTCGCCCGGCGTGCTACTGGTGCTTGCGGGATTACTCTCAACTGTGATGGCGCTTGATAATCCTGTACGCCAGGTCTATCTACCGGGAGTTGTGCATGTAAGCCAGCGTGGGCGAGTTGTGGGGTTGAACGCGCTCTCCTACAATTCCGGGGCCGTCGTGGGCCCCGCACTTGCCGGGCTGTTGCTCCCGCTGGCAGGAGCAGGCATCTGTTTTCTCGCCAACTCCTTGACTTACTTGCTGGTGGCAGCATGGCTTGTGCGAGGGCCAGCGGGCCGCCCGGAGCCATCACCAGGAGCGCCGGGTAATTCAGGAAGAAGCGGAGGCGGCAGAGGAGAGAGAGGCATGCGTGTGGTAGCGAGATACCTGCGGGGCGCGCCAAAGACACTTTTAATGCTCGCACTGGTTGCTGCTCTCAGCCTTCTAGGCCGTTCTTATGTGCATGTCTTACCTGCACTTGTGAAGATGCATTGGAGAGGCGATGTTACATCGTATGGCACGTTGGCGGCTCTTCCCGGCGTCGGCGCGATTCTCGCGGCAGGGTTTACTGCCTGGTTGCTTGGGCAGCACAGCGCAGGAGAGCACAACCGCTATCTCAGGCCTATACGCCTCGGCGCTTTGCTATTAGGTTGCGCCCTGATAGCGCTGGGGCTCTCTCCGGGACTGCTCGCGGCAGGTGCGGTGCTTGGAGTTGTGGGCTTCGCCTCGACCGGCACCATGACGCTCCTTAATGCAGGACTGCAAAGCGCAACACCGGACACTGTGCGAGGGCGCGTCCTGAGCTTGTACACCACACTGGCGGCAGGGATGCCTGCACTTGGCGGGTGGATATTAGGCACGCTTATGTATGGCACCGCTCCTGGGGTAGCGCTTGTCGCCGCTGGAGTAGCACTGGTGCTGCTCGCCGGGCTTCTGGGGTTGCGCTTGCTGCGTACTCCCCTGCCCGAAGAGCCTCTCCAGTGAACAGATCTGCCTGCTGTCATCTGGCATGACTCGCTAGCTTTCTATCGGGGTAGATGGCGTTTTGAACTTTGGATTGCGAGGTTGCGATATCTTATTGTTGAGATCTTATCCTCAGCGGCGCTACCCAACGTCCGGCGCTTGTTCACATCTGAGGTGCCTGTGGCACATCTGCGGAATGTGCAGAGCAGCATTCTAGAGCACTCCTGCTATTAGCCCTGTAGCATTCAGCAGCCAGGCAATTACCGCCACAAGGAGCCAGGCGAGCAGTACATACGCGACCATGGCCTTCACTTCCAGCTTCAGGTCTTCTTTCAGCTTACGTAGGAGGCCAAAAGGGGTTACAGAGACAGCGAGCATTAATGCGACAACTCCGGGCTCCAGCTCCTTCGTCTGCATAGCTGCCAGCAGTGGTGCGTCGGTGCCGGGCGTCAGGGTAGTCAGGGTAGCTATTACGGAGGCGAATAGATAAGCTACGGGCGTTCCGAGCACAAAATGGAGGAAGCCGTAAAGCTGTACTGTCAGTCCGATCAAAGCGCCACCCAGGGCCGCGCCGGCTATCACCTGGTTACTGCTCTTTGAGAAGCTGTGGTTCAATGCGCGCCACCACTCTATATGGGCAGGTGGTGCGGGTGTAGGCGTATCCCCAATTCTACCGGGTGCTGGGGCCTGAAGCTCCTTTCGGCTGCCTGCGACGAGTGGTACAAGGGTGGCTAAAGCCGCAGCAAAGATGAAAGCAACACCTATTCTCAGCAGTGACAGCGCCCAGCTGAGGACCCCAGTCATCAACAGGGCGACCCAGGAGGCGGAGGCCGACATTACTGAGAGCCAGATGTAGAGCCGTAAGGAGAGAGGCTGACGGGCATCTATGCTAACGCTCAGGCGCTCCCAGAGTGCAGGCAACAAATCGGCTTCGGGCTGAGTCTGCTTGCCCTCACCACCAGCAGGGGGCAGTTTGAGCGTACGGCGCAGAATGACTTCTGTTGTTGCGCTAAGGAGCAGAGCGACAAGGTACGCAGGCCCAAACCAGAAGATATAGTCTCGGAACTTGATGAGGACAACGGGCAAATCCATAGGGCTAGGGATGCCCTGATCTGCGCCTGCGTATCGGGGCGGCGGTGAAGCCTTGTCTGTCGTTATCCCCGCTTCCGAGGAATCTTGCCGCTTGTAAGCTAAGAAGTGAGATGTGAATCACTCGTGAAACAAGGTCTGCTTGATTTTCTTGCGGCGCATGCTAGCTCGAGGCAACTTTCCGCACCACCTGCAACTGCCCAAGTAAGTCCCCACCCCAAGCCGCGTGGCAACACAGCTTGCTCAGTGATGCTGCGTAGGGCGGTGCCAGCGGTACCAGATCAAAACCCCGTAGTAACCTACGGCAGCTACGGAGAAGGCAACGAGCCAGTGGAGAGGGTGCAGGAAGCGTGCAAGGAGGAGCTCGGCGAAGATGTAGCCACCGAAAAACCCCAGGAATAGCCCTATTAGCTCTTCGCCCTGGTTGCTCGCCCGCCGCTTCCGTCGCTTAGGCACCAGGATACCTCATCGGTTGTATGAGCACTACGGCACGTCCTCAGGCCCTTTGTCTACCCACTCCTGATAAAAGGTGCTTATAGAGTTGTAATCAAAGCTGGGTAGCGTCAACACACGTGCCCAGCCGACAACTGCCACAGGCGTCTGGAGCTTGGCATAGGGTGTGATCACCATCTTTACAGTGCCGTATTTAGCGGGAGGCAAGGTTGTATAAGCTGCCTGTATTTGCTGGATGGTGCTGGCTGGCAGCCCAGGTTGGTAATAGAGAATGATAGCCCCGTGCTCAAGGGCGTGAACGAGATTGCCTTCCGGTATTTCCGTGGCTGAAAAGCCGTAGCTGGCAGGCTTCGAGTAATGTGAGCCTGACGAGGGGGGATAAGATTTATAAGTAATGGCCGTACCATCGGGCACATGGGTCTTGCCTTCGTCCAGGACGGCTGTGCCCAGCACAGGCGTGCCGGGGCCTGCGGCGGGCAGAGGGCGAGTTGGCAGGACGATGGGGTTGCCGACGTTACCGGAGGTATTTGCCCCTTGCGTTGCTCCAACCTGCGGCACTGTGCTTGGCGCAGGTGTATTTATAGTAGAAGTGACCAACACCAGCACTAACACGATGCCAACTACCAACACTCCTATTAACCCGCCTATTATGAACGGGAAAGGATCACGTCTGGCGGGTACGTAGCTGCTTGCTCGGCGCTGTGTAGTGTTGGGCCGCGCACCGGTACCACTTCGGCGCACAGGCGGCTTTGATCCGGAGGCTTTACTCATCTTGCTCTATTTCTCCTTAGTTAGAAGTGCTGCTTCCTCAAGCTTATACTGTACTGGCGCTGCTGTCAACGGGGCATGAAACCGGTAACTGTTCAGAGTAGGGGTATAGCGATGTACGAACGCCCTGCGCAGAGATAGAGGTGCGCAAGGATTGTTCCTCTTTCTCTCTGCTCCCTTTTATGTCAACTCACCGCTTCTGTGCCTTCGGGGTGAGTCTCTTACGGCTACTTGCGAAGCCGGTCTCATCCGTGACGGCACGGGCTGCTAATTCATAATAAGGCCCAGGTAGCGGTCCATCATTGTACCCGGTATACCACCCACCTGGATGGCTTTGATAATGCCATCTTTACCCACAAATATGTGGGTCGGTATGCCTGTCACATAATACTGCTGGCCCACAGCGGTGTCGCTGTCGAGCAGAAAGGTCCAGTCATACCCGTTACTGCTAGTAAACTGTTTCACTGTGTCGGGATTTTCCGCGTTATCAACACCCAGAATTACCAGGCCCTGGTCCTTGAACTTGGCATAGCGCAGCTTCATCTCAGGCATTTCGGCGCGACAGGGCGGGCACCAGGTGGCCCAAAAGTTTACCCAGACGGGCTTCCCACGCAGGCTGCTCAGCGTTACAGACTTCCCATCCAGAGTGGTCAGCGTGAAGTCGGGTGGGTATCGCCCCACTATTGGGGCCGCCGGTAAAGCAGAGCCACTATTCGAAGCGCCACCGGCGTTACCGGCAGCAGCCAGTTGCCCTCTACGCTGCGTCTGCAATAAGAGCAGCGCCACTAACACTATAAGGATACCTGCCAGTGCGCCCGCTATAATGACAAGCCGCGTCCGAAGCGGGTCTCGCTCTACGCTCTCGCTTTCTTCCCAGCTACCCTCGTAATCCAGGTCATCTTCGTAATCCAGGTCATCTTCATACTGGACGGAAGTCTCGGATGCTGCTCTACCTCTCAACTGAGAAGCCTCATTCACGGTGTAGGTACGGTTGCGTCTGGAAGGCGCAATGGGCACAGATCCCGCAGCCCTACTTGCGGAAGATGGCCCGCCTTTCGTGGAGCGGCGACCCAAGCTTACCTCATCGCGACGCACGTTTCCTTCCATTGCCTATCTCCCTCTTTTCATAGACCGCAGGGTGACCAATCCTGCAACAAAGTTATTCTACGAAGCTATATTAGTAGATTATGGCAGAGTTGTCAAGATATTTATTTCCCTGGTGGCTACTCTTACATGGAATATCTATGCAAATGATCAGAGCTGTCAAAGCCGCCAAGAAAAGGTCGTGTTTGGGTCTGTTATCACTATTATACTGGATTCTCAGCAACAATGCCTACAACACTCTTACCGTGGCCGGCGGCTCTTTCCTGATGGTCTCATCGATATACAGGTAAATCACCGGGGTCCATCGTTGACAGAGGCTAGGCATTCAACTATAATCGTTTAGTAGTTGGGCAGATCGCCCCAAGCTGTAGGGTGTGCGGGTGGGGGTGGAGCGGTGGAGCATTGCTTTTGGAGTAGGCAGAGCTATGAGCAAGTCATCTCCAGTAAAACGCCCTGAAAAGAGGCAGGAGCCGGCATCTCTTTTTGAGGTTGAGATAGAGACAGGCAACCGGAGTGATGGTGTCCCGGTCTCGCACCCTGTAAAGGTTGACAGTAAACGTAAGGTACCCCTTCGGAGCTTTGTGATTGTACAGCGCCGTAAGCGGATCCGGCAGAGGCGAAGGCTCCTCGCGCTCACAGGCTTAATTTCGGCCATCATTCTCACCATCTGGAGTTTGGCCTTTTGGTGGCAGCCGCTCCTCCAGGGCAGCGTAGTAGCCCGTGTAAACGGCCAACCTATCACTCTTGAGCAGGTCGACCGCCAGATCAAGGTAAATAAAGCCCTTTCTGCCGCCTCCACCGGCAAAGAAGAAGCCCTATCTGCTCCCTCAGTGCTCGAACAGGTCATACTTGTTGAGATACAAGCGCAGGCTGCGCGTCAGGCAGGCTTTAGCGTAACCACACAGGATATAGGTGATGAAGTCGCTCTGATTATAAAGCAAGGCAACGTTGCGCCCGGTAAGCTTGATGAGAGATTGCGCAGTAACGGCTTGACGTATGATGATCTGAAGACAAGTCTTGCCGACGTTACGCTTGTCGAGCGATTTGAAGAACGCTATATTACTGGCGGCTCGAACGACCCTAAGGTTCGAGCTGCCAGAGTAAACCAGTGGCAGCTGGGCCTGGTGCAAAAAGCTAACATAGAAAGGCTGCGCGACCCAAACAATGGCATAGCCCCACGGGTTGGTACCCGGGCGCCCGACTTTAGCCTCAAGGGGGTTGACGGCAAAGCTATCCAACTTAGCGCGCTGCGCGGCACGAGAGTTGTGCTCTACCTCTGGGCGCCCTGGTGCCCAGCTTGCCGGGCTGTGGTGCCTATCCTGGAGGAGGCTTACAAGTCTCAAGAGAGCAACGGAGAGGCCAGTAGATTTGAGATAATCGCTGTGGCAACTCAAAGCGAGCTGCCAAGTGTCAGTGCTTTTGTGGAAGAGTTTGGAGTGACCTTTCCTGTGGCAATGGATCTCCAGAATTATGTGACCGATCTTTACCAGGTCGGACCTATACCCACATCATACTTTATTGATAAAGATGGTATGATCCGGGCCGTGCAGATCGGGCAAATGGATGCCTCTACTCTCCAACAACGGTTGGGCGCTGCCCGGTAGGGGATGAAAGCGCAGCCGATAGTGTCGTATTGCATTGCCCCAGGATTAATATAGGTTAAAAAATTGCTGCACTTCTCTACTCTTCACGCTCAATGTAGCTATCATGGCTGGACATCAGGCTGGTGTTTGTGATAGATTTTCGGTATTAGCTTAATAAAAATTGCAGCAAGAGCTACTACAGCTTGCCATGTGCGGTAACTGTAAACAAAGCGCTTTCGGGCGAGGGTCTTTAGCAGTAGCATAAAGCCGAAAGCGTGTACTCAGGGGGTTGAATGACAGCACAGCGCTTGATTAGCGTCCTGGGCCTTGCGGCGGCAGTAGGGCTGCTGGCCTTGCTGGGTTGGGGTATGGTACGCCCCGACACAGGGTCTGCCAGCCCAGGCGTCAACTCTCAGGGCGTCATAGCTCGCGCCCAGCAACGGCCCGCGCCTGAGCTGCGTTTGCGCCTCTTTGATGGTAAGGATACGCCGTGGACTCTGTCGGAGCAGCGTGGCAAGATGGTTGTGATCAATTTCTGGGCCTCCTGGTGCAACCCTTGTCGCACTGAGGCTCCTGTGCTGGCGCAAGCCGCTCGCGATTACAAAGCACGCAACATTATACTGGTAGGAGTGAATGTCTGGGACGACAAAACGGCGGCAGAGGCTTTTCTGAACGAGTTCGGCATAGCCTACCCCAACGGGCAGGACACCGGGGCGGCTGCCGTTGATTATGGGGTGACAGGCATACCCGAAACGTTCGTGGTGGACGCTCAAGGCATGATAACTATGCACTGGATCGGGCCGATCACTCGTGACCAGCTCGATGTACTGGTAGCAGAACCGAAAGCCACACCCACACCATGATAGAACGGACATGGTGACGCTGGCCGAGGTTCTGCGCTTTGCGATGCGTCTTACGCATACAGGTGGAGCAGCAGTCTGGATCGGGTGCGGATTGCTCTACTTCCTGGCGCGTTCTGCCCAGGGGACGGTAACGGGCGGGTACTACAACACACTGCGACTGCTGATGGCGCGCTCTCTCGTGTTGTTAGTTGGCAGCGGTGTTTATCTGATCTTTGACCGACTATCAAACCCACAGGTTGGGTTAACATATGTCGTGGTGCTGGTGATAAAGTTAATTATGACAGCGGGCATTGTATGGCTGGTGAGCGGCGGGCGGCAAGGGGTGCGGCAGGTACGCTCCACGATGGCGGGAGCCCGCCCGTGGTGGCGTGACCGGGGGCGGCTCGTGTTAGCGTTGGGCGCTGGGGCGCTGGCACTGGGCGTGGCGCTCACCCTTATATACGAGGCCGAAACGGGGAGAATATAGGTCACAGCTACGCGCTGGCGAGCTTGACCCGATGGGAGGGATAAGAGAGTTGGCACAAGAGTTAGAGTGGCCTGTACAAGCCAAAAAGAGTTGGGCCGGCCAGTTTCGTGTGCTGTTGGCGGGGGTTCTTGTTCTAGGAGGGCTTGCCTACCTGGTGATGGCCAGCCTGCCGCAAGGCACAGTCTATTACCAGACGGTAAAAGAGCTTAAGGCAAAGCCGGCAAGCGCCCAGCCGGTTCGGGTGGCAGGCATTGTCGCCAGTGGCTCTGTGCAGCGCGCCTCTGCGCCGTCACGCCTCTCGTTCGACATCCTTGATGGCAGTGATCGTTTGCCGGTAACATACAGCGGTGTGGTTCCCGACATCTTTGGGCCAGGCGTGCAGGTGGTGGTTGAGGGGCAGCGCGACGCTAGCGGCGTCTTTCAGGCGCAAACACTCCTTGCCAAGTGTCCATCGCGATTTGCTGCTGTCGTACCCACACCCGGTGGAGCATCTCAGCCATGATAGTCGCGCAATTCTCAGATATTGGCTACGTGGCCCTGCTGGCCGCGCTCCTCGTTTCAGCCTACAGCGCAGTAGCGGCGATCGTGGGGCGACGAGTGCCCGCGTTGTTGACCAGCGCCTACCGCGGCGTTATTGCTGTGGCTTCGCTGGTGACGCTGGCGGCCCTGGTGCTCTGGTTATCACTGTTGAACCATGATTTCGGTTTGCGCTTCGTGGCTGAAACGTCCAGCCGCTCTATGGATACCCTGGCTCTGCTCAGCGCCTTCTGGGGAGGTCAAGAGGGGTCACTCCTTTTCTGGGCAACAATGCAGGCGCTTCTCATGGTGCTGGTCCTTTGGAAGCATCGCGCCCAATACCCACACCTGATGCCTGTAATCGTGGCTGTGCTGTTGAGCGTGCAGACCTTCTTCCTCTTTGTCCTTACTATGGTCTCCAATCCATTTGAGCGTGTGCCCCTGGCTCCTGGCGACGGGCGCGGTCTGAACCCTTTGCTTCTCGACGCCGGAATGCGGATCCACCCCCCGCTCCTCCTCACAGGGTATATGAGCTTCTCTGTGCCCTTCGCCTTCGCTATCGCCGCGCTGGTGACGGGCGACCTGGGGCGGTCATGGCTCAAAGCATTACGCGGCTGGGTTCTACTCTCATGGGCTATCCAGGGAGCAGGTCTGTTGATGGGAGCCTGGTGGGCGTACCACGTACTCGGCTGGGGAGGCTATTGGGGCTGGGACCCTGTAGAGAACGCCGCTCTCTTGCCATGGCTGATAGCTACCGCTTTGCTGCACTCTATTATGGTGCAGGAGCGGCGGGGTATGCTCAAGGTTTGGAACCTGGGGCTTGCGATAGGCGCCTTCGTGCTGGCCGTTTTCGGCACCTTTGTGGTGCGAAGCGGGGTTATATCTTCCGTCCACTCCTTCTCTCTATCTGTCATTGGCCCCTACTTTTTTGCTTTCCTCACCATAGTGGTGCTCGGAGCGGCAGGCTTGCTCATCTACCGCCTGCCCAGCCTGAAAGCCGAGGGGCACTTTGACGCCCTTCTCTCCAGGGAAGCGGGCTTCCTGGCCAATAACTGGTTGCTTCTGGCCGTGGCCGGAGCTACTTTTTGGGGGACGATCTTCCCTCTCCTCTCTGAGGCGATACAAGGCACGAAAGTGGCGATTGGCCCACAGTTCTACAAGCAGGTCAATGGCCCGATTTTCCTGGGGCTGATCGTGCTCATGGGCATTGGCCCTCTCCTCGCCTGGCGGCGCACCTCTCGCCCCAGCCTGCTGCACAACTTTACCTGGCCCGTTGTGGCCGCAGTAGCAGTTACGCTCGCATTGCTGGCGCTGCTCGGTTTCGCCACAGCAGGGGCTGCGATTGCATATGGCGCATGCACCTTTGTGCTCGGCGCTATCGCGTTGGAGTTTGCGCGGGGTGTGCGCACCCGTAAGCGGGCAGGGAGCGGGCCATTGAGAGCGCTCCGCAGCCTGGTAGCGGCTAACCGCCGCCGCTACGGTGGGTATATCGTCCATCTGGGCATAGTGGCGGTGGCCTTCGGCGTGATCGGCTCAAGCTTTTTCCAGCAAACCGCCGACATACAATTGCGCCCAGGTGAAAGCTACACCATCGGTCGCTACAAGGTAACTTACAGCGGGCTTTCAAGTTACCGGGAACCGGGCGTAGACGCAGTCGCGGCTGCACTGAGAGTAGAGGGCGGCAATACTTCGACCTTACAGCTTCAGGCAGAAAAGCGCGTCTACACCAATTGGGAACAGCAGCCGGTCACTGGAGTGGCTATCGGCACAACCTTTCCGTGGCTCGACGACGTTTACATCCTCCTCACCGACAGCAGTACAAGTGGCGCAGCGCAGGTAGCCAGCTTTCGGATCTTCATAAATCCGCTGGTGTCACTGATCTGGTTCGGAGGGTTGTTGCTGTTGGCGGGTACAGTGGTAGCAGTATGGCCTCATGGCCTGGCTGTAAGGCGGGCCTTACCGACTACTGTGCCGGTGCCAGGAGGGTCACTTGCAGATGCTTAGAACCCTTACGCTCAGAGCGAGTGCGGCACTGCTCCTCGCCTGGGTGCTGGTGTGGTTGCTGCCCACGAGCGCGCTTGCACAAAGCCAGGATCAGGACCTGAACCAAAAGGTGCGCGAAATCGCGCTCACCCTGCGCTGCCCTGTCTGTCAGAACCTATCAGTGGCTGACTCGCCCTCGCAGTTGGCGACTGAGATGCGGGCGGTGATCCGCCAGAAGCTAGAGGCAGGAGCATCACGAGAGGAGATCACCCAGTACTTCGTCCAAAATTATGGCAATGGGATCTTGCTCGACCCACCTAAAGAGGGTTTCACACTATTGATATGGCTTGGCGCGGCTCTGGCAGTTGTAGCGGGCGGCTTGCTCATGGTCGTGCGCGTGCGGAGTGCGCTCGCAAGCAAAGCTATCTCTACTTTACCAGGGGAGTGCGCTCTCCCCATCGTGGAGCGAGACCGCTACGAGGCGATGCTTGATGCGGAGTTATCGCTTTACAAGAGCGGAGAGTTCTAATGCCGGTACTGCTGACCTTGTTTGCACTGGCGATGGCTTGCCTGGCGCTAGCTTACGTGTTAGCGCCCCTCAGAGGCAAACGGGGCATTTCAACCTCAACTCCGGCGCAGCTACAACCCTCTGCGTCCAAAGGAGGCGATCCTGTTGCGGCGCTCCTTGAGCAGCGAGAGGCCGCTATCGCAGGGCTGGCTGAGCTTGATTTTGACTACACTCTTGGGAACCTGAACGAAGCAGATTACCGCGATTTGAAGGTGCACTACCGTGATCAAGCCATAGGCGTGCTTCAGCGCCTGGAGCAAGCAGGAGTGCGGGAGCAGGTCGGCAGCCAATGGCAGAGTGCAGAAGCGGTGCAAGCGACATCAACTAAGGCCCCACAGAGCTCGTCACAGGGCACGCAGCTATCAACTGTGAACAGGCGCAGATTCCTTCGAGTGACTAGTGGGCTTGCCGTGCTGGGAATGCTTGTCTTTGGTACGATGGCTGTTTGGCTGGCGAACAGTCGTGTAGCACCTGCGGCGGAGGATGCGCCAGCGTTGCCCGTGCTGCACACACACGCAGCGCTGCTGGTCCCCGGCACACAGGTTGTCCTTATCGGCCATCATGAAGGCTTACTGCGCAGCAGCGACAGTGGCCGCAGCTGGCTCCCCGTGCAGGGCGTAGCTGGAGACGTGCTGGCGTTCGCCGGCGCTTCAGCGAAAGGTGATGCAATCTTTCTTACGACATCTGAACAGGTAATGCGCAGCGATGATGAGGGGCTGACCTGGTTGCCCCTGCCTTTACCGGTTCCTAAAGCTCAAATCCAGGCTATCGCTACAGGCCCTGGGGTTCCGCAGCCCCTCTACGCAAGCGTACGTGGAGCGGGCCTATACCGTACTAACGACCAAAAGGAATGGAACCTTGTTGGCGATGGACTGCCCACAAATGCAGCAGCTCTGGTGTGGCAACCAGGGAGCTATTCGGCCTTTTATGCAGCCAGCCCGGGAGACGGCCTGCTGGCGAGCAGCGATGGGCGGGCGTGGGGAAGCGCTAGCGGCGTTCTGAACGGAGTGCTGCCGACGTTGGCGGTGCGCACAGTGGCCGTTGATCCGGCCAGTGGAGACCGGTTCCAGGCGGCGGATGGCACTCTATTCAACGGAGCGATCTACGTGGGCACCGATCTGGGCCTTTTCAAAAGCATCGATGGGGGCAGCAGTTGGAGCAGCCTCTCTTTGCAGCAATCTCTCGTCGCGGTCAGTGCGCGCTCCCAACCAGACCCGCTCATCCTGGCTGTAGATAGCCGTGCTCGTCTTTGGAGGAGCCAGGACCGAGGTTTGCATTGGAGCGCGCAGCCATGATGATACGTCGTGTTGCCCTCCTCCCGTTGCTAGTCTTGTTGGCTGCGATGACAAGCCTCTCCGCTTCGGCCCAGGCAGGCAGTGATCTCAAGGTGCAGGTAACGAATGGCACACCGGGCGGCGGGCCTATAGCGGGATTGCCCATCACTATATATTCAACCGCCGGGGGTCAGCAGCTAGTTGCGGGAGCCGGACGCACCGACACGCAGGGCGCTTTCTCCTGGACAGGAGCTGTGGGGCAGGTCGGCGCCAGCTATGTCGTTTCAACTACCTATGCAGGAGTGGCGTACAACAGTGGGACTGTAACCTTACCGGCTCCGCCGGTTGTTCTGCGTGTCTACGAAACTACGAGTGACGACACCAATATACGCGTCGTAAGCGCCGGTCTCGTGATAGCGAACGTAGATGCGCCCACGCAGCGCATCCAGGCGCTGGAATCGGCTACCTTTGCTAACAGTGGTAATCGGACTTATCTCCCCACCGCAACCGGCGCTCGCGGGCCCATGGGGTTACTTCGCTTCGGGCTTCCCGACGGGGCAGGCAATCTAACGACGATGGGGCAGCTATCTGCCAGCAACGTAATACAGGTGGACACGGGCTTCTCCAGCGATATGCCCTTGCCTCCAGGGAACACCGACGTTTCATATGCTTATGAGATCGCCTACGGCGCTCTTTCGGACGGTGGCTTCGCTCAACTGAACAAAGCTTTGCCCTACGGAGCAGACAACTTCCGGCTGCTGGCGGCGACGGGCGACTTCAATATCGAAAGCCCGCAGCTCGCCAGCGATGGCAGCGTTGTAGTTGGAAGCCGGACATATCGTCAATACTCGGCCAAGAGCCTTCCGGCGAACACGCAGCTAAGCGTCGATCTGATAAACCTTCCTCTTATCCAACCGGCGCTTCGCCCAGGAAACCCCTGGCTGCAAGTTAGCATAGGCATACTTTTGTTAGCTGCCGCCGCCTTGCCTTTTATCTACAGGCGCCGGTATATGCACAACGCACTGGCGGAACCCCAGACAGAAGGAGACAGTACACGTGAGATACGAGCCGCCCGGCGTGTAAGGGTGCCACCAATAGAGAAGGAGCCGGGCGTATGAACGCCGCCGCAAGGCAAACTCACCCTCTCGCGCTGCGGGCCGAAGGGCTGAGCAAGCTTTACGGGAGCGCATGGGCGTTGCGCAACGTCAGCCTGAGCGTTGCGGCAGGTGAAACTGTGGCGGTCTTTGGCGCTAACGGGACGGGCAAAAGCACGCTAATCCGCCTGCTGGCTACGTTGATAACACCCACCGTAGGCACATTGCAGGTCGTAGGCTATGATACAACCCGTTACACCAGGTTGGTGCGAAGGGCCCTGGGCGTGCTGGCGCACCAGAGCTATCTTTACCAGGACCTGACTGCCGCCGAGAATCTGAGGCTCTATGCGAAGTTATATAGCCTCAACGATATAGAAAAACAGGTGATGGACGCGCTGAAGATGGTGGGCCTCGCAGCATCGGCTGAGAAGCGGGTGCGCGAGCTATCCCGCGGCATGCAGCAGAGGCTGGCGCTGGCGCGCTCTGTCATTCATTTACCTGCTGTGTGGCTGCTTGATGAACCTGACAGCGGCCTCGATGCCAACGGCGTAGAGTGCCTGGAAAAACTGCTGGCCTTCGGACGCGAGCAGGGGCAGACGGTAGTTTTGACCACACACCAGCTGGAGCTTGGCCTCGCTCTAAGCCATAGGGCGTTCGTCCTGGCAAGTGGCAAGATTTATTACTCAGCGCCGACCGGCCGCCACTCTGTCGAAGAGTGGCGCAGCATCGTTCTAGAGGCCGACAGAGGGGCGGGCAATGCGAGCCACTGATACGCGTGCCTCGAACGGTGCGCCTGATGCGCTACGCCCAGCTCGCCCAGCCCGCGCTCTTCGGAGCAGCTTTTGGGGGCAGGTTGGCGCGCTTATACGCAACGATATAGTAAGAGAGTGGCGTGGGCGCGAGGTTGTAGGGCTTATGCTGCCTTTCGCGCTGACAACAGGGCTGGCGTTGAACTTTACCTTTAGCCTTGCTATTGAACAGCGTCTGCTGGCATCAGTGGGGGCGCTGTGGACCGCTCTGCTCTTTGCCATGCTCCTCGGTTTGGGGCGCGCCTTCGCGCTGGAGCAGGAGAACGCCGTATGGGAAGGGTTAACCCTGGCTCCCATAGAGCCAGGAGTGTTGTTCGCGGCCAAGCTGGTTAGTAACCTCTTGCTCCTGGTTGCGCTTGACATCGTGATCGTGCCCGCCTTTGCCGGGCTGTACAACCTGCCTCTGCTGGCGCTCGGTCCGCTGGTAGCAATCGCATTGGGCACCCTTTGCCTGGGCGCTGCGGGCACACTCTTTGTGCCTATGGCCGGGCAGACGAGAGCACGAGAGATCCTGCTGCCGGTGCTGCTGCTGCCACTGCTGGTGCCTGTGATCATCGGATCGGTGCAAGCCACAGTTACAGCTATAGAGCCTACGGTTGCGGGGGGACCCCCCTGGACCGGCCTGCAAGGGGCGTGCGCTGCGCTCTTTCTCGGCGCGGGCTACTTGCTTTACGGCCAGCTATTGGGAGAATGAAAAGAGATATTGCCTGTGCAGGCATCAAGAATAAGGAGCTTCCATGATTTCTGTGGATACGAGCGGGCGAAAGAGTATGACGAAGCCCGGGCAAACGGCTCACGTGATTGCAGACCGTCTCCGTCTGGCCTTGGGCTGGGTGACGGTCCTTACACTGGCAGTAAGCACAGGCATGGCCTTCTTCTACGCCCCGACCGATGCGGTTCAAGGGCAGGCTCAGCGCATATTTTACTTTCACGTGCCTCTGGCATGGGTGGCGTACCTGGCCTTCTTTCTGGTGTTGATCGGCAGCATCGGCTACCTTTGGAAGCGCGAAAGGCGCTGGGATACGCTGGCCCACTCCTCAGCCGAGCTAGGTCTCTTCCTTACAACGCTTGTGCTTATAACAGGCTCGCTCTGGGGGAAAACGATATGGGGCACCTGGTGGTCCTGGGACCCCAGACTGACAGCCACACTCGTCCTATGGTTCATATACCTCGGATATATTATGGTGCGACAATTCACTACGGAAGCGGAACGTGGGCGGCGCATGTCTGCTGTACTTGGCATAGTGGGGTTCATTGATGTGCCTATCGTACACCAGTCAGTGGTGTGGTGGCGCTCCCTCCACCCCGACCCAGTGGTGCTCAATGCAAACGGGCCGCAGTTACCTGGCACAATGTTGGCGACGTTGATGGTGAACTTACTGGCTTTTACGCTGCTTTTTCTCTATTTCCTGCTCAAGCGCATTCAGATCGCCAACCTTGAAGCGGCTGCGGTTGAGCAGAAGCGCCATGCTGCGCTCGTTGAGGGCCAACGCATTGGATAACGGGACCTTGTACTTGCTAGTTGCCTTTGTAATCGTCTTTACAACCCTGGCAGCTTATCTTGCCTACTTATCGCGGCGCTTGCGCGCTGCACAGCAAAGCCTGGAAGCTGATGCAGGCAGCGCGGCAGGTGAGGAGACAGCGGGAAGATAAGCTTAGAACCTTTACCAGTGGAGGTAAGAGCTCAGACCTGGGGTGTAGCCACTGAGCAGATCAGCAGAGTGCGTATCCAGCACCCTCCGCCCCCTTCCTGGTTGCGCCGTTTCATCTGGCTCATCCCCTCCACACATGTGTAGAACATCTATCCCGTAATACTCACCGAGAGTAAAGCTCCCTCTCCCTTCATAGGAGAAGAGGATTAAGAAGGTGAAGGTGCGGCCACCGGCGGGTCCGGCGCAGCAAAACGTAGCTCCGCTAACCTGATGCTTGCAACTTAGCTATTCACCCTTGACCCTGGACTGCCCATATCACCTCCAGAAGCGCGTGATATGCGGTTGCTTGAGCCTCTTGTATGCGTGGGATGTGGTCGCTTACGGCAACAATACAGAAGTCCACAGCAGGAGAGCGTGCTACCTTGCCCCCATCATACCCCGCAAGCGCCACAGTAAGCATGCCCTGCTTCTTCGCCTGCTCAAGAGCCGCCAATACGTTGGCCGAGTTGCCACTGGTCGATATGCCGAGGGCTATATCTCCTGGCCTGCCGAAGGCGATCACCTGGCGAGCGAAGATATTGTCGGCTCCCACGTCATTAGCTACAGCTGTTACTACGGCTATATCTCCTGTCAGTGAAATCGCGGGGAGAGGCCGCGGCGTTCTAGATTTTAGCTTTTCCAGTTGAACGCCTTCTTTTCGGGTTAAAGCGTCTCCCCCTTCTTTCGATCCAAAGCCTGAAGGTGGCAAACTGAAAGAGACAGGTGGGTTGCTCAGGTCCGCGACAATGTCCTGCGCGTCGGTGGCGCTACCCCCGTTGCCGAAAGCCAGTAAAGTCCCTCCCGATGCGAAAGCACGCGACATCGCCGTGCCCGTCGCGACAACTGTATCGCGGTACCCCGCAAGCAATGCGTGCCTGAGGGCGACCACCTCGCGGCACTTCTCAAGGGTAGAGTGCTCTACTTGCGCCAGCACCTCGTCCACATTGGAGGTGCCACCCTCAAAGAGGTAGGGGTAGAAGAGGCGGTCGTATTCAGAACCCTCCCCGCCCTCAGCTTCGAACTTTGGCTCCCGTATTCTCTGATCTTTATCCACTACACCCGCCCTTGCTTGAGCTAACCGCAAAGAGGCCCTAGCAGGTTGCTGAGAGCCACACCACCATGCACCAGGAGCAAGTCGCCGGGCGCAACGGCATCTACCAGGCTGACGTCCACTTCTTCTGTGATGCCCCCGACCTCTACCTGTGCCAGTGCCGCAGCCTCATTTACGCTCAACACCCTGGCGGGTAACGCCTCGTCAGAGCAGGTGACGCAGTGAAAATCTAGCTGCTCCTGATAGTCACTGCTCAGGCCCTTCTTTTTTGCAAAGTTCCGGCTCACTCCAAAAGTCCTTCGTGCTCAAAGAATATGTGCACCAGCTCCCACAGGACATGGTACAGCGTTTCGTGTGTTTCCTGTACCGCCATCGCGTCATTAGATGGAACGACGAAGCAGAAGTCGAGGCCGGCGCTGGAGAAAAACCCTCCATCGCCGCCGGCCAGCCCTAGTGTGAGCAAGCCCAAACGCTTGGCTTCGATCAACGCGTCTACCACATTGGTATCTCGGCCATTGGGCGAGATACCCATTGCAATATCTTGAGGCCGTGACAATATGGCTAGCTGGCACCCAAAAGGTACACCGTCGATATTGCCACGAGCCAGCCCACTCATAGTGGCGCTATCGTTGGTAAGCGCCAGGGCGGGGAGGGCGCGTTTACCGACTATCACAGGGTGCACGAACTCCACCGAAACGTGCTGGGCATCAGTAGCAGCGCTGCCGTTGCCGAAAGCGAGCAGCCTACCGCCCTGGTGAAATCGCTTTGCCATCGCCCAGCAAGCCTCGGCTATCAGGTGCGACTGCGCCGTGAAGAATGCCTCAGGGACAAGGATGCTCTGCTGAAAGCGCGCATCTACCAGCGCGGCCAGGTCAAGCAGATTCTGAGCTTTGAGTTTTGAGTCTTGACTTTCCATCTATCCTGGTATCAGCAACGCTTTGCAAGTCATAGCTACTCGAGATCCCTGCCTTGTAGCCTGGCTCCGCATCTCGCCAATATATCACCCACATCATACAGCCAATCGAGTGTTTAGTGTGCTTCCTGCCCGTCTAACTTGCTCGTGGCAAAGCCGATGTGGATCAGCGCCTATCGCCTGGCCCAATGCCTTCGGGCCGCAGCACCACGCTCATATTACTCCTGCCGCCTCTACTCTGGCGGTGGCGATGCTGTTAAGCATAATCCACGACATAGTTATACCACTAACTTGCTCTACAGCATACATGGACCCAACAGGTAACTGTTCAGGATAGGGGTGGAGCAATCTCCTTGGGGTATCTGTGAGGGTGCAGCGCCATCTGCCCTCACCGGCCCTCACCCCCAAACCCCCTCTCCCACAAGGGGAGAGGGGGCTTTAATCCATGTAACCCCGTCAGGGGCCTGCCCCTGTGCACTCAGCATGCACAAAGCCCCCTCTCCCTTCATGGGAGAGGGGGTTTGGGGGTGAGGGGGCGGGTGAGGGGTAGTTGAGGGAGCAACACCCGCACATATACCCCTTGAACTTTGTTCCTCCACCCTAACTCTGAACACTTACCCCAACAGCGTTCTCAAGGCTGGCATCTGACTTTCGTGGAGTAACCGGTTCCCACTCGTTTATACCGTCTCATCCCGCCGGCAATTGGCCGCAAAGACAACGCGAGTAACGAGGAAAAGCTTGTGGAAAAGATGTTGAGCCTGGCGGAACCTGTAGTGCCAGCCACAGGCGACGAGTAACACCCCTCTTGTGGGGTGTGGATGTTGTAAAATCAATGAGTAACGCTCACGACACCCTTGCCGCTCGTGATGTGCATAGCGAAAGGAATCTACAATGGAAATTGGTCTTTACAGCTTTGGCGAAGTCGCCGATAGCGCCGCGTCCAGCGCTGCACAGCGGCTGCGCGACCTCGTTGAGGAGATCGAGCTGGCCGACCGGGTGGGCCTGGAGGTCTTCGGCGTCGGTGAGCACCACCGCCCTGACTTCGCGGTCTCCGCGCCCGCCGTTCTCCTCGCAGCGGCTGCCATGCGTACAGAGCGCATTCGCCTGACCAGTGCAGTCACGGTGCTTAGCTCCGATGACCCCATACGTGTCTTTCAGAGCTTCGCGACCCTTGACCTGCTGTCCGGCGGTCGCGCCGAGATCATGGTAGGACGCGGCTCCTTTATCGAATCGTTCCCCCTCTTCGGCTACGATCTTGATGATTACGACTCGTTGTTCGATGAAAAGCTGGATCTCCTGCTGAAGCTGCGCGCCAATGAACATGTGACGTGGGAGGGCAAGCACCGGGCAGCCTTGAGCGGCCAGGGGGTGTATCCGCGCCCGCTACAGGACCCGCTGCCGGTGTGGGTGGCAGTGGGGGGTACTCCGCAATCAGTTGTGCGCGCCGCCACACGTGGCTTGCCGATGGCGCTGGCGATCATCGGCGGTACGCCTGAGAGTTTCGTGCCGCTCGTCAAACTCTACAGGCAAACAGGCGCTCGCGCAGGCCACGGCGCTGCACGGTTGCCAGTGAGCATCAACTCGCACACATACGTGGCAGAGAGTTCAGCGCAGGCCCGCGACGACTTCTTCCCGGCTTACGCCACTGTGATGAACCGGATAGGTCGTGAGCGCGGTTGGCCGAGTATAACACGCCAGCAGTTCGATGCGCTTTGCTCACCCCGCGGGGCACTGCTCGTGGGCAGCCCATCGGAGGTGGTAGAGAAGATCCTCTTCGAGCATGAGCTTTTTGGGCACGAGCGCTTTCTTGCCCAGGTGAGCGTCGGCCCGATGCCGCACGCCAACATCATGCGGGCAGTAGAGCTGCTTGGCACCGAGGTTGCCCCGGCTGTTCGCAAGGCGCTTGGAGCAGGAGAGTAGGTCACGATAGGCCGGGGCGTTAGCGGCTCTCCACCATCACTGCTTCTTGCGCGGCATCTACCTTCGCCAGGGGAAGCGAAATCGTGAAGCAAGCCCCTCGGCCTGGGGGCGATTCCACACTGATGACGCCACCGTGGGCCAGCACAATGGCACGCGCGATAGAGAGCCCCAGCCCCGTGTTTCCTGTTGCTCGCGCCCTGGAAGGATCACCTCTGAAAAACCGGTCGAAGACATGTGGCAAGTCCTGCTCTAAAACGCCCTGCCCCGTATCCTGTACTGTGATTTGCAGCCGCCGCTGCGCCGAGTCAGCAGTGACCTTCACGCACACCTTGCCTCCTGCCGGCGTGTAACGTAGGGCATTATCAAGCAGATTGAGCAAAACCTGCTTCAATCTATCGGGGTCGGCCCTCAAGAGAGCCATTTGGGCGACTGGATCACACTGCATAGCGAGATGTACGCCTCTAGCCTCGGCCACAGGGGTCATCTGCTCGACCGCGCCTGTGAGTAACCCGCATGGCCTCAGGAGTTGAAAGACCATGGTCGGCGCGGTGCTATCGAGCCGTGAAAGGGTCAGAAGGTCTGCCACGAGGCGGCCCAGGCGGCTCAACTCGCTGTGCATTGAGCGAACGCTGCGCTGCACTATCTTGCTGTCGCCCCTATCGGCGCCCATGAGCAGCATTTCGCTCAGCCCGTCAAGTGAGGTGAGGGGCGTACGCAGCTCGTGGGAGGCATCGGCCACAAATCGGCGTTGCGCCTCAAGTGTAGAAGCTAGGCGCTCTACCATGCTGTCAAAGGCGTGGCCCAGGCGCGCCACCTCGTTGCGCCCAGGTGGCAGGCGCAGGCGGCGGTCCAGGTCGCCCCCGGAAATTGCCTCCGCTGTACGAGAAATCCGCTCAAGAGGCTTTAGCACCACACGGGTCAGGGCGAGGCCCGCGATCACCCCCACCAGCACACCAATCAGGATGCCCAGGGCGAGGTAAAGACGCAACTGGTTCAGCACCGCATCGGCTGCCTCCAGAGAAGCTACCTGCTCTACAAGCAGACGACTTTCGGCGGATCCGGGCGTCGCCGCAATCTTTACAGGTGTCAAAACCACCAGGTCGCGCCCGCCCCCCGGTGCGGAGACAACCCACTGAGCAGATGAGCCGCTTGCGACCCTGGCTGACCAGCCTGCCAGAAGGGGCGGAATATATGGCGGACTACCTCCAAGTAAAGATTGGGTTGAAGTAATCACCTTGCCCGGCTCAGCCAACACAGCCACAGCTACATCAGAGCTACTTAGCCCACCTACCAGCGCGGCGGCTACTTGTTCGGGCGAGCGCGGCGGGCGGCGGTCGCGAGGCGATGTGAAGTCGGGTGCCGAGCGATCAATCGGCTCACGGTCAAATGGAGAAGGGGAGAGTTGCGCCAACGACAGGCTGGTGGTTCTATCAAGACGCGCTACAGTGTTCTGTATGAGGAAGCTGTCCAGCTGTGAGTACAAAACAAAGCCGAGCAACACCAGCACCGTGGTTAACAAGAGCGCGTAAACCACGCTTAGCTGCAATCCTACAGGCACATTCCAGATAAAGCTGCTTATGCGCCTAGCGGGTGACATCAGGCGGCTCCAGACTGTAGCCGATACCTCGTACGCTTCGGATCAGGCTCCGGCTATCATCTCCAAGCTTCTCACGCAGGTGCCTTATATGTACGTCAATCACATTTGTGTCACCCATGTAGTCGTACCCCCAGACGCGATTTAGAATAACTTCGCGGGGGAATACCTGTCGCGGGTGCATGAGAAAAAGCTCCAGCATCTCGAACTCGCGAAGGGTAAGGTCGATTATCTTACCACCGCGAGTAACACGGCGCGTCTGCCTGTCCAACACCACGTCGCCAACACGTAAAGCCTGCTGCAAATTGATCCCTTTGCGCCTCAGGATCGCGCCGACCCTCGCAAGCAGCTCCCTGAAAGTAAAGGGCTTCACCAGATAGTCATCGGCCCCGCTATCTAGCCCTGCTACACGGTCCTCCAGTTCACCCCGCGCTGTGAGCATAAGAATGCCCACGTCACTGCCGGCGCGTAGCCGCTTGCACACCTCTACTCCGTCGATGCCTGGAAGCATGACATCAAGGATCACAAGGTCCGGTTTATAAGCGCGCACCTCTTCCAGCGCACTGAACCCGTCTCGCGCTACACTCACTTGAAAGCCTTCGTAGTTGAGACCCATGCTCAAGATCTCAACTATCAACTCTTCGTCATCCACCACCAGCACACGCACAGGAAGCCCTGTGTTGCCACCGCCCACACCGCCGCGCATCATAGATGCTCCTTGTTTCAACACGCTCCCTACTTCTAACTTCATGTAGAGAGTATAACACTACTTATTTAGTCACTGGACGGCGGACGACCTGGTGTCTTCTGCTCTATGCCGTGTGCGCCATTTGCGCCTTGAGGGCTTCGCCGTCCATCGGCCTTCGTCCCTCCTTCTGAGACGAATATCAACATACGGATGCACCTCCACCTGGGCGTCCAGGTGGAGGTGAAAAGAGTAAAGGTGTAGAGGTAGTTTAGAAGTTGGGCGCGGGTACAGGGACCGCTGTATTGGGGCTGTCGGTAGCATCCGCCGCCGCCTGCACAGACCTGGCTACGCCGGATAGCTGCTCGGCCAGCTTTGCCGAGGAGACCGCATCACTGTACTTGCCCGCGCCGTAAGCTGTATAGGCGCTCTGGTATGCCTTTTGCGCTTCTACGAGATAAGGCGTTGCATCGGCTGATTTGATCAGCGCTTTCTGGGCTACCAGTTGGTTATAAGTGTTGGAGAGAATACGGCTGGCCTGTGCCTGGGTTATGCTGGCGTTGGCGGTAGCCGGATCGTTCGGTATGTGCCCAAGTCGTCCCTGGGGCCGCTGACTTGCGGAAGGAAGTTTGTCAGCCCCAAGCGCCTGGGCCATCTGGCTCTCGGCTGCTGAGGCGAGGCCCGACGCGGCCTGCGCATCCTCGCTTGCGCGCTCATACTGCGTGGCGGTTACAGCCGTCTGGGCATCCTTCAGCAGCGTATCGGCGCTGGTCAGCCAATTTTGTATGCTGGTTGTGTCCATCTTGCCGGTGGCGTATGTCAAGTCGCTTTTGGCGAGGGTGAGAAAGCTGGTAGCGTTAGTGATCTGCCGGTTAGCTCCATCAACTGTGAAGCCGTCTTTGCCCGGCCCAGGACCCCCAAAGCCTTCCGGACCGAAACCGCGCTTGCCGCCTCCTGGACCATCCCAGCCGCCATGCACCCCAGCCTCTGCTCCACCGGATGGGGCAGGCGTTGTCTGAGACCCTGACGGGTTAGTGGGTGCCGCTGTAGCTGAAGCAGTAGGTAAAACGGGGGGCGCTTGCGCCGCGGCATTGATTACCACTGTGCCAATAGCTATCACCGACGCCACGACAGAAGCGCCGAGCGTGGCTAGTGCTGTCTTCATATTCATTCTAGGTTTCTCCTTTTAGTACTCTTTACAGATAAAGTATAGGGCTGCTGGATGTTGCCTGGTCGTCTTTTATCATTGTATGAGCTAAGAATTAAAATAGAGATGTAGAAAAGTTAAGAGTGCATTAAGGGTGTAGCCTGTCAACGGGGTTAGCCGGGAGGCGAGTGAGCGCTTGAGGCTGGCAAGCACATATATGTAACAAATGGGAGCTACAAAGTCGTGCCACTCACGCTAGGCCACGATAATACCAAAGAGCAGATAATCGCCAAACCGTGAGTATACAGCTTCTGGAATAGAACTTGCTCGTTAGCTGTGAAGATGACTGGCAGCAAAGTTAGCGAAGAAATCGGCAACCGCCAGGAGGGGAGATTGATCAAGCCAAAAGCGCCTATCCGACGTTTTGATGTTTTCGCCGAGTATAATCGCCTGAAAGGGCTTCAGGAAGGGCTGCCGCCCGACGAAGCCGAAGGGTACGGTCTATGGGTGGCAAAGGTAGTGGCGTCGCGCAGCTTTGGCGGAGGGATGCTCTCGCGCGCGGCGGCGAAACAGCACGAGACAGAGCATGCCGAAGGGGGCAAGGAGCCTGCCGACAAGCCTAAGTGGCACGCGCTCAACGGCAAACCACAAACTGACGAATTGTTCGAGCAGGAGGTAGTGCGTCGCATGGGCCAGGAGTTTTACGACAACGTATTTGTCCCGGCGATCGGCGAGGCGGTGCAAAGCGGCAAAAGCTATAACGCCATCCGCGACACGATACGCCGCGAATGGCGACCCTGACAGACCAACGGCGATTGAAGTGTTACCAATCGCCAACAGGTGCCTCTCCTGCTTATGCCCCTCATCTGCCTTTCACGTAAGCGAATAGGGGTGCAAGGGCGATGCCCCCGATACTCCCCAGCAATAAAGCCCCCTCTCCCATGATGGGAGAGGAGCATGTGGTAGGGGGGTGAGGGCAGATGGCGCAACACCCGCACGGATACCCCAAGAAGATTGCTACACCCCAACTCCTCTGAAAATGAGAAGGGTAGTAGTATAGAGGGGTGCTAAATCACTCGTATTTTCATCCGTAATGGTGGCCCGCAGGGTCATGGCTTACTCTGAACATTTACTCCTTTCACTTACCCTAGTGCCTTCTGCGCACAGGACGTATAATATACAGTTGAGCGACAGGCTATGAGTAGAGATCAGGAGCCGGATAGAGGATAAGCGAAGACCGGCTACTGACCAGAAGGTGTGCCAAAAACAATGGGACTAATGGGACTGACTACACATTGGTGGATAGGCCTCCTATCAGGCTTCCTGGCTAGCGGCGTAGAAGTGGTGGAGGCAGTAACGATAGTGCTGGCGGTGGGGGTGACTCGCGGCTGGCGCAGCACATGGATCGGAGTAGGCACAGCAGCCGTCGCGCTCGCCGCGATTGTGGCTGTGCTCGGCCCCACTCTCCAGTACTTGCCGCTGGATGCCTTGCGAATCGTCATTGGCACGCTGCTTCTGATCTTCGGTTTACAATGGGTACGCAAAGCTGTCATGCGCTACACGGGCTTGAAGGAGCTACACGATGAAGCCCGTATATATCAGCGCGAGGTAGAGCAGCTGAGCGCCGAACCGCAGGCTGTGACCGCAGGCGGTATGGACTGGACGGCGTTTACTGTGGCCTTCAAGGGCGTGCTGCTGGAAGGGCTGGAAGTGGTCTTTATCATTATTACATTTGGGATTAGCGCTGGAGACATTGCTCCGGTGCTTGCAGGCTCAGTAGCCGCGGCTGTCGCAGTAGTGGCTGTTGCCTTGTTTATCCACCAACCATTGAGCAGAGTACCTGAGAATACGCTCAAGTTTATCGTGGGCATTATGCTTACGACCTTCGGCACATTCTGGGCAGGCGAAGGAGTCGGATTGAGTTGGCCGGGGGAAGACCTGTCTATACTCGGCCTGCTCGTCTTCTACGCAATCACATCGGGCGCAATAATCACTCTGCTGCGCCAAAGAAGAGCCGCAGGCGGAAAGGTGGCAAGCAAAGCATGAACTATATCAAAGGATTCTTTGCCTTCTGGTACGACTTTATTGTCGGCGACGCAGGCGAGGTAGCCGCCGGAGTAATGCTCAGCCTGCTGATGCTCTACCTGGGAACACACTACCTGGGGAGTGCGAGCGGCAGCATAAGTAGTTATGGAGCCGTGCTGCTGCCGCTATTCATAGTGGTGCTGCTTGCATATAGCCTCTGGCGGGTGCGGGGCGAGGGCTGACGCCGGTTCGCTTATCATCGCCCTTTGAAGGGTTTCCAACTTTGCGTAGTTCAAGCAGCCTGTGCATCTTGCCAGGCAAACTCCTACACCCTTGACCCTCAGGCAAGAGCGAATGATACAGACGACAGCCGCTCTCAGGCCCATACAACAAAACCGAGGGACACACGCTTTATTGTGTGGTCTTGAGAGATCGTCTGTTATCGTGCGTCACATGAGTTCATAATGGCGCGAAGCGGGAAGTAATTCATACGCCATACTTGTGCAGCCAATCCAACATAGCGCGAACGCTGCCGGTCGCCAGCGCCATGCAGGTGTCGGCAGCGCCATAGTAGAGATTGATCGTGTCACCGTCTGCCCCAATGGTGTAGCCACACGGAAAGACGACATTGCCGACATCGCCCAGGAGTTCGTAATCCGTTTCGGGGCCGAAAACCCAACGGTCGCCCCGTAGTAAGCACCGATCCGGCCTTTCAAGGTCTAGCAGCGCAAGGCCAAGGCGGTAAATGCAGCCTGAGCAGGGCGTGCGCACGCCATGATAGATAAGGAGCCAGCCCTCCGGCGTTTCGATGGGTGGTGGAGAAAGCCCTATCTTGCGCGCGTCCCACCAGCCGCCCTGCCGTGCCTCCAGCACCATAACAGGGTCTTGCCAGTGGCGCATGTCACCCGAATAAGAGAGCCAGAGGTGCGCTCCTGCCTCATGCGGCTCCGGCCCCGGCACAGGGCGGTGCAAGAGCGCCCAGCGACCGCCGATGCGCCTCGGCAAGAGCGCCGCGTCCTTGTTCTCAGGCCGCATGGCGACCCCTAGCCGCCGGAACGTTCGGAAGTCCTTTGTAGCAGCCAGCGACACCCCAGGGCCTGCCGGCCCGTACGCCGTGTAGGTGAGGATGTACTCCCCCACTTCCGGCACATATGTGATACGCGGGTCTTCCACACCCCATAACTCTTCGGGATAGTTGCCTGGATCGGCGGCAAAGGTAGGCTCAGGATCTATCTCCCAGCCGTCTATGCCGTTGCGCGAGCGGGCCGCGCATAGATGGGAGAAGCCGGTCCGCTCCTCAACACGACAGAGGAGCAGCGTGGTGCCATCGCGCAAGAGCGTTGCGCCTGCGTTGAAGATACTATGCGCAGGGTAGGGCCAGTCGGCGGCAGTCAGGATAGGGTTCGATGGGTGCCGCCGGAAGAGTATTTCGTCCCTGGTGGTCAATCTCGTCTCCTTCTGCTCATACAGACGATGAGCGATTGCAGTGGATAGTGGTTGCTTTGGGTTAGCATGGCTTAGCACGGAGCAGCGCTGATTCTCTCTCTGGGGCTGTGCGCTTCTGGCCTTCGCTTGCTTGTACCGGCATGCCAGCACAATCTTCGGATCAGTGCATGATTTCGGAAATCTCGTCGGAGTTCAGTGCAAAAATAGCGCCTACGCCTTTCTCCAACTGTACATCAACATTCGCACCATACTGGTGAGCATGCAGAGCGCCCACGTTATCTGTGTATGCGTAGGCGCCTGGTCCGGCGACGCCTGAGTTCGCACCGCCCTTCCCAAAAATCCGCCCGGCGGGCCAGGTGCGGCTGAAGATTTGTACAGGCTGCCCAGGCTCTCCCACCTGCCCCGTGCTTGCTTTATCCGGCAGGGTCAGGCTGTAGACGCTGGAGGAGTCGGGCATGGTAGAAAACGTTTCGACACTGTAAACAAGGTTGGCTCCGCGCAGGGTGGGGTTCATAAAGTAAGGGGTGCTATCACTGCTTGTGTCGTTCAAGGGCACAGGCACGCTGTAACTGCTTGCCTCTACTTTGTTTGTCCCTGCGACGGCACGCAGCACCAGCAAACTAGCTGCCGGCCATTTATCGCCAACAGGTACGGCAGGTACGCCCTGGTTGTACAGCAGCATCGCGCTGCCGTCTATACCCTCCAAGACAGGCAACGAGCCGGTGTGGGCGTAGGGAATAGTCGCCTCGACCAGCGGCTTACCGGGGTCGGAGACGTCGAGCAGCCAGACGGTGACGCTCGAGGCGGGTGTGCCATTCGCCCAGCCCAGTAGCAGTTTGCCTTTGAACGCGCCCTTCTGAAGAAAGACGCCGCTAATGCTTAGTTGGCCTGTAAGCAGAGACGACATACCGGAGGAGTCTGTGAAGCCGCCCAGTGGTACTTTCTGCAGCGTTATGGGCGGCACGCTACCGTCCAGGGTAAGGAGGCTGGCCGCCACCGTTGCTTTATTTATGCCCTCTATAGGCTGAGCTTCCACCACAAGTGCGTGCTTGCCGTCCCCGCTCAGAAGCGCGCTGATGATTGGGATCGTTGTCGTGTAGACAAAACGCGGGTTGCTCCCGTCGGCCCCCGCGAGATACAGCTGAGTACCGGCAGCCTTGTTATCCGGTGAAATACGTCGTGCGAAAAGGAGCATGTCGTGCCCCCCTGCCCCACCTTGCCCGATGTCCGCTACGGTGCCCCTTGTGCTATCTATCACTACAGGTGCTACTTTTCCCCCAACCTCCTCATACGTCCAGGTAAAGCTGTTAAGGATCCCTTTGGCTATTGGCGTTTCCGATATGCTCGGATCATAGCGCAGACCCCACACGCCGTTCTGCCCGCAAATGTAGAAGTTGTAATCGAGAGGGCTGAATTGAAGCTTCACAACTAGCTGTTCGCCGCTGGAGAGAGTATCCATGACCAGGCGGCGGCCAACCTTGTCGGGCGAGCCTTGTGGCATGATGTAGCCGTAAGGGTCGTAGAGAGGCCGGGTGAGGGGTACAGGAGGGGTCCAGTCAGGGCCGGGCACATCGTATACAATGCTTTGCCTCTTTGACGCGCCGAAGGGGATGCTGAGCACGCTACTCCACCGGTCGCTCCCTTCCAGATATTCCCAGCCCGCTGGGCCTCTGTAATAAAGCCCCGGCGGGCTAGCCTCGGCGCGCATGACCACAGTGTCGCTAAGTGCGTCTGTGTACACCTGGCTTTCAGCTTGCGCGGCCACTTGGGCTACATCTTTGTAATCAGGCTGGATTGTCTGCACCGCCCGCGCGGCCAGAAGCGTCTGCAAAGCAGAGCCGGTTTGCTGGTAATCTTTGGCCAGCCTGTACTGGCTGTCGCGAGCCTTTATTTGCCCTCTAGCCTCGGCAGCGCGTGCATCGGCGTCTTTGTAGCCGCTTGCAGCCGAGTAGTGGGTCAGCGCCTCGTCCCAGCGCTGGAGTGTTGCAGCCTGCGTAGCTTGTGAATAGTTGCTGCTATTGTCGGCGTCCCGCCACCACAAGTACCCTGCCCAGCCGAACACTCCAGATAGAAGCAGTAACCCCAGCACAAGTTCACGCACCCCTGGCGAACGCCACCAGCGCGGGCCGCCCGTCCGCTCAGGCTCCGGATCAAGCTCCTCGATGGTTGATATATCATCGTTGCGCGGGGTCATTCTTTAGGTCCTTGAGGTCATCGTAGCCCAACTATACACCACTTTGGCCCATTGGCGGGCGCACAGGCCGTGAAGGGGCATGTTAAAGTCACATCTATCCTCTGTGCTCACATCTGACCGACGCGCAAAATAAGCCCCGCGTCGGGAGCAAGCTCAAGGAGTGCCAACTCCACAAAGCCGCCATGACCAGGCACAGTGGCGAGGACGACCTCAGCCGAACCCCCACCCATGCTGAAGACGCGTGCCTCATGGCTGAAGTTGAGCACTATGAGCAGGCGCTCGTCGTCTTGCTCGCGCAGGAAGGAGAATACGTCTGGCGAGCTCGATGGAAGGTCCATGTAGCTGCCGGTGCTCAAGGCCGGGGACGAGCGGCGCAGGGCGAGGAGTTGGCGGAAGAGGCGAAGCATCGAAGCTGGGTCTTCTTGCTCGGTGGCGACATTGTATAGCGCGTAGTCGGGGGAGATGGGCAGCCACGGTCGGCCTGTGGCGAACCCGGCGTTTGCGCTGCCGTCCCATTGCATCGGTGTGCGCTCAGGGTCGCGCCCCAACCCCAGGCCGGGCTTGCCCAGCTCTTGCACGTCACGCACCATCTCAAGCGGAATCTCTACATCTAGCATTGCTAGCTCATCGCCGTAGTAGCTCGTCGGCGTGCCGCGCAGCGTCAGCAAGAGCATAGCGGCGACGCGAGCCTGGGCGCGGCCAACGCGTGTGGCTATACGATGGTTGTCATGGTTGCCGAGTACCCAGTTGGGCCAGCCACCCGCAGGCAGTCGGGCCTCATATGCCCTCACCGCCTCGCGTATCACAGAGGCGCGCCAGGGCAAAAGTATAAGTTGGAAGTTAAAAGGCAGGTGCGCCTCGTCGTTGTTCGTGCCGTAGTAGCTCATCAGTTCGGCAACAGGCAGGTATATCTCACCTATCATAACGCGCTCGGCATACTCGTCGAAAAGTGCGCGCATGCGCCGGATAATGGCATGTACCTCCGGGCGGTTATAGGTGTATATCTGCCTCTGTGAGTTGTACTGGTCCTCACCCGGCTTATAGTCAGGGTTGGGCGGGTTGTCGCGGAAAAGCTCGTCCTTGATCAAATAGTAGATAACGTCCACACGAAAGCCGTCAACGCCCTTATCGAGCCAGAAGCGGATGACATCGAAAACGGCGGCTTCAACCTGGGGGTTACGCCAGTTGAGGTCCGGCTGCTGCACGGCGAAGGAATGAAGGTAATACTGCCCGGTCTCCTCATCGTACTGCCAGGCGCTGCCGCCGAATACGCTGAGCCAGTTATTGGGGGGGCCGCCGCTGGGCGACGGCTCGCGCCAGATATACCAATCCCGCCTGGGGTTCTCCCGGCTGGCGCGCGACTCGATAAACCAGGGGTGCAGGTCTGACGTGTGGTTGGGCACCAGGTCGAGGAGCAACTTCATGCCGCGCCGGTGAGTATCGGTCAGCAGGCGATCAAAATCGCCCATCGTGCCGAAGAGCGGCTCTATGCCCCTATAATCAGCAACATCGTAGCCGAAATCGGCCATTGGCGAAGGATAGATAGGTGAAAGCCAGAGAGCGTCCACCCCCAGCCATTGCAGGTAATCCATACGGGCCAGGATGCCGGGCAGGTCGCCCACGCCGTCGCCGTTTGCGTCCATAAAGCTGCGTGGGTATATCTGGTATATAGTACCTCTTTGCCACCACAGATAGTCTTCTTCCATACAGTAATCTCCTTACAAGCAATGAGGGCCAAGTGCTGAGTAAGCAGTAGTCCAACTCAGCACTCACTCATTATTGCCGGTTAGTCCTGGGAAATCTCATCACCGGGGAGCCGAGGGAAGTTAGCGAGGAGCGCGGCCTGAAGATGGAGATAGTGCTGCGCGAGCAAGGCGACGAAGGCGGCAAAGGCGAGAGCGAGGAGAACGCCGAGGAAGAGTGAAAGCGTGAAGATGAGGATCACGAGCACCACCAGCCCCAGGTTCGCCCCGGGTGAGCGCAGCGTGAGGATCGCTGCGTTACGCAGCACGTTACGCAGCGTCATCTCAGGTTGGTCAACCAGCAACGGCCAGGCGATGAGCAGAAACTCGAGCCAGACGACCAGCACGTAGAGGAGGAAGAAGATGCCCACATTGAAGGCGGAGGGCACCGCGCTCAACATGCTGGCGAAAAAGTTGAGGTCGCTCAACAGGATCGCGCTGCCCAGAAATGTTAGGCCGCCCAGTGCCCAGGCCCGCCAGAAGAAACGCCGCAGGTAGAAGAAGAACATCCTCGGCTCTCCTCCCTGGCCTGCCGCCGCATCTCGCGCCACCCCAAGCATCGCGGCGGTCGCAGGCGGGGCCGCGACCACCGTGACGGTCAGCACGATCCAGAAGAAGTTCATTATAGCAAAAGGGATTAGGCCGTAATACCAGTCCTGCACGGCTCGTGTGAAGGCAAGGCGCAGCGCGCTGGGGCTGCGCCCGCGCCTTGCTGCTTTATTTGATACCACTGTACGACACGCCTTGAACATAGAAGCGCGAGAAGAAGATGAACAGCAGCACCATTGGCAAAGTGTTAAACATCGAGCCTGCCAGCACCACGTTGTAGAAGGTGCCGTACTGGCCTTTCAGGAAGCCCAGCCCGACTGTAAGCGGGTAGAGGTTTGGATCATTGAGAAATACGAGGGGAGCCTGGAAGTTGTTCCACATCCCCTGGAAAGTAAGGAGAGCCATCGTGGCAAGCGCCGGTTTAGCGAGGGGCAGGATTACTCGCCAGAAGGTTGTGAAGATGCTCGCGCCATCGATGTGGGCGGCCTCGTCAAGCTCTCTGGGGACGCCCCGGAAGAACTGCGTGAGGAGGAAGATCATCCCCGCGCTGGTCAGGTTAGGGACGATGATCGCCCCGTAGGTGTTGATCAGGTGCAGGCTGTTGAGGATCTGGTACTGGGGGATCAGAAGCACCATCCCTGGGAGCATCAGCGTCGAGAGCATCGCGGCGAAGATAAAGCCTTTGGCCGGAAATCTCAGCCGTGCGAAGGCGAAACCGGCCAGCGAACAGAAGAAGAGTTGCGCCACGGTAACCGAGGTAGCCAGTATCACGCTGTTCAGAATCCAGCGCGGGAAGGGAGAGCCTCCCCCCGCGCCCGTCTGAGTGTTCCAAACGTCCACATAGTTCTGAAACCGCCAGTTTTGGGGCAGGAAGGTTGGCGGCCAGGCCAGCACTTCCTGTGTCGTCTTGAAGGAGCCGAGCAGCGCCATAATGAAAGGGCCAAGAAATATGATCGTAAAGATGATCAGCAGGATATAACGGATCACCAGGACGACATAGTAGCTCGGCTCTTTTTCTTCCTTCCGCACTGCGGAGACGGGAGCCAGAGCCTCCGCACGCTGGGTGGTGGTTGTCGTCGACATGAATTGACCTCCCTGAAAACGTGGGGTGCACTATTGACCTGTATCGCTCCTGCCCAGTAGCCGCTGCTGGAAGAGGTAGAGCACCAGGATCATTACGAAGAGGACAACGGCCATCGCCGAGGCGTAGGCCATACTGTAGTCCCTGAAAGCTGACTGATAAATCAGCAGATTGATTGTTGTTGTCTGGTTGAGCGGCCCACCGCTGGTCATGATGTATACTTGATCGAAGACCTGTAGCGTGCCGATTGTGCCCAGCACTACCACCAGGAAGATAATCGGGCGCATCATGGGCACCGTTATGCGGAAGAAGCGATGGGCGCCAACGGAGCCGTCAAGACTCGCCGCCTCGTAAACCTCTTCCGGGATGTCTTGCAAACCGGCCAGGAAGTAGAGCATAAAAGTAGGCGCGGTGGTCAGGATATTCAGGAGCATGATCGCCGGCAAAGCTGTGCGGGCGCTCGCGTCCGTGAGCCATGCTACGGGCTGGAAGCCTGTCCAACCGAACAATGTGGCGAGGGCGAAGTTCAGGATACCCTCTTTCTGGAATACCCAGACGAAGATCAGCGAAATCACCACCGAGGAGGTGACGCTTGGGATGTACCAGGCGGTGCGGAAGAACTGTTTCGCACGCAGCTTGGCATTGAGGGCGACGGCCAGAATGAGCGCAAACCAGGTCTGAGAGAATGTCACCACGACTGCATAGAGCAGAGTGTTGAAGACCGCCCTTCGGAAGAGCGGGTCGCTAAGGATCCTGGTGTAGTTGTTGAAGCCTGTCAGTTGCGGCGTGTTGAGCAGTTGCAGGTTCGTGAAGCTCAGGTAGAAAACATAAATCATGGCCCCGAAGGTAAAGACGAGGGCAGAAATGATCCAGGGGAAGACGAAGAGATAGCCCGTTAGAGCCTCAGCGGTCTTACGGTTCAGCCTCGACATCTTCGGCCCACGTGCACTTTGGACCTGTGTAGCCATAACACCCCCCTCTGCGAATTATAAGTTATGAATTATGAATTAGGCGCAGGCTACAATCGAGATAGTAGCAAGCAACTGCTAATTCATAATTCATAACGCCGCCAAAGGCGGGATTACTTCCCGCCTTTGTAGTTAGTGGAGTCTATCTGCCTGCAGCGAGCAACGGGTCTATCTCCTGGCAAGCCTGGTTGAGGGCGTCCTTGGACGATTGTTGCTTGGCATATACACGGTCGGTAGCGTCTTTGAGCGACTTCTTGATCTTGGGATCGTTGACGCCGCCATAGTAGTCGGGTGTGCCGTAGCTGCCGGTCTGGTAGAGTATTGAGGAGATCTTGTTTTCAACTCCACTCCCCTGGAAGTAGGGATCGTTGTCGAAGCCCTGGAGCGCGGGGAGGGCGAAACCGGTCTGCAAGATCGCACCCTCGTTCTCTCGGCTGGCGAGGAAGAGGGCCAGCGCCGCCGCTGCCTTGGGGTATTTGCTGCGGGCCGAGGCGCCCCAGGCGTTGAAGAAGAGGAGGTCGGCCTTGCCCGCTTTGCCGGTAGGCAGAGGCACTGCATCGTACTTCACTCCGAAGGCCGCCTTTGGATCATCCAGGAAAGGAATCAGCCAGCCGCCCTGCGCGGTTGAGGCGATGCGCTTCTTGGCGAAGGCTTCGCCCGACCAACCGGCTCCTACATCAGAGGGCTGAGTGGCGTTGCCGGAGGTATATAAGCCATACCACCAATCCAACGTCGAAACGCCTGCGTCGCTGTTGATCGCGCACTTGTTGTTGTCAATGATCTTGGCGCCGTTTGCCAGAGCAAAAGCCATCCAGCGCTCAGGGTCGGGGTCGGCAGAGAAACCGTAAGTTTTCGTCTGGCCGCTGCCGGAGACATTGCTCTTGACAAAGTTGGTCATGTCGTCCTGCGTCCAGGTTGCCGACGGGGGGGTCTTGACCATATCGGTGTTGTAGAAGAAGGCCAGCGAGCCGAAGTCCTTCGGCAGGCCATAGACCTTGCCGTCAGAGCCAGTGAAGGGGCCCATCAGGTTGGGGAAATAGTCGGCCTTGCTGCGCCCAACCTCCTGCAAGGCAGGGGTCAAGTCGAGTAATATATTGTTGGGAATGAGCTGGTAGGCGAGGCCGGGGTCTACATAGAAGACATCAGGCTCCGAGTTGCCGGAGATCTGGGCTAGGAGCTTGGTCTGGTAGTCAGACGGCTGCGGTTCGTAGGTGATCTTGACGTCAGGATATACCTGATTGAAGCGGGCTATGGCGTCCTGGTTTATCTTCTGCTCGGAAGTGTCTCCCCAGGTCGACACGCGCAGAGTTGCGCCCGTTTCTACTGCGTTCTTTTTGTAAGCGGTGGGGTCAAACTTGGAGCTACTGCTGCCCATTGTTGCGGTCGCTCCGCCTGTCATAGCTGCGGTATCTGTAGGCGCTACCATAACTGTGGTATCCGTAGCCCCTACCATAACTGTAGTGTCTGTCGGGGCGGCTCCCGCCCCGGTAGTATCTGTGGCCCCCGCCGGCGCTGTGGCGGTCGGGTTTGCGGTGCCACAGGCGCTGAGCACCATCGAGCCGGTGATAAGCAGAGCCAAGGGAACTGTTGATCTGAACAACTTCCTCATGGTGATTTTCCTCCTAAGTGCCTTACCTTTAGCTACAGGCCACACCACTTGGGGCCTGCGCTCCTCTCTACAAAGACAACTATTTCATGTGAGTAAGTAACTGGCTGCCTGCACATCCCCCCTCTCGCGGGCTGCGACCCCGCCCGATCGGGCCGCCTGGTAGAAAGTTTAGGAGCAACACAACAAGCTTCGTGCCCGCTTATGGGTGCTTCCGAGAGCATAGCGCATCATGGCGCAACCTACCTAGCCTATACGCCAATAGCCGGCGGCGGCCTGGGCTGCTATGCGCCCGTCCTTATTTTCAGCCTCGCTGTTGTTGTCGCCTTCATACTCGCCGGTCGTCGCCGGCAGGGACGCATCTTCGAGGCCGCGGTTCACATCACCACCTTCGTAATCCACAGCGCCCAATATCATAGCGGGTGAGGCGGTTGTGATCAACTCTCCCCCACCGCCGCCGCTCTGAGTACCCGGCATACTGATCACGGGGCCTGTCGTGCTGGATGCGTCCTTCTCAACAGTCTGGCCGGTACCCACAACATACTGCAAACGGCCCGTGTCACATAGTTGGCGGAGTAGTTGGGCCGCGGATGTTTCGTCCAGGCCGAGCTGCTCCCTCAACGTATGGCGCATCTGTGCTTCAGTACGCTCACGCGAGCCTGCAAGCTTGCTGTCATAGTGCTGGCGCAACACCCCCAGGGCGCTCTCCAAAGTAGCATCGCTGTGCATGTCGTTCTCTCCTTTGCAACCTGAAGAAACCTGGACTGATGAAAAAGTTGGCAATGGCAAAAGGCATTGCTGGAGTATACAAGTGCGATACCGTAGCGCTATTATATACCCATGCGAGGCTGGATACAATAGGAATGGTGGAGATAACTGTTCAGAGTAAGGGGTGGAGCAATCGTCAAGGGGCAGCCCTCACCTACCCTTACGTACCCTCACCCCATGCCCCTCTCCCATGCAGGGAGAGGGGCATGGGGTGAGGGCAGGGGCAAGCACTTGCAAGCCAAGTCTGAGCGTTTACTACACCTCAGTCTATGCGCTCGATGGCGATGACCGGGATTTTGCGGCTGGTATTCTCCTGGTAGGTGGCGAACTGTGGGACCTCCTCGGCTTGCTTGCGATAGAGGCGGTCTCTCTCCTCGCCTGTGAGGGGCTTAGCATTTGCCTTGAAAGTCTCGTTTCCTAGCTCGACCGTTACCTGGGGGTTGGCGAGGAGATTGTAGTACCAGGCGGGGTGGGTGGGTGCACCGCCTTTAGAGCCAAAGACGACCAGGCGGTCTCCATCTGTGTTATACATGAGGGGGCTGGTGAGCCGGCGGCCTGTCCGGGCACCTGTGGTGGTCAGCAGGAGCAGGCGATTGCCTGCAAACGGCCCTCCCACCTTGCCGCTATTGGCGCGGAACTCCTCGATGATACTCTGATTCCAGTTGTCAGGCGTGTTGTTTGACATGAGCGGGTCATCCTTTCGGGTTTGTGTTACAGGGTTGATCAAAGTTAGGTTATTCATCATCTCGCCGGTAGAGGTAGCGGATAGGCTGTGTTCAGAGGCAGCTTGGTGGTGTCGGGGCCGGTGAGCCACGATAGCAGCCAGTCGGCTAAGAGATGCACACGGTTACGCCAGGAGGGGACATGCCATAAATAGTAACCGTGCCACATGATCCATGCCAGGGGGCCTGTGAATGTGAACGGCCCGACCTCGGCCACACCTGTGTAGTTGCCCAGCAGCGCCAGATGGCCGAGGGGCTTGAAGTGAAAGGGCGGCGACTGCTCTCCCCGTATTGCGGCTGCGATGGCCTTCCCTACATAGGCGGCCTCGTGTTCGGCGGCCTGCGCTGTGGGTGGTATCGGCTGGTGAGTGGCTGCATCGAATGCCCAGGCTACGTCACCTACAACATAGACTTCCGGGTGGTCGGGCAAGCGGAGGTGGTCATCCACGATTAGTGCGCCGTTCTGAGCATGGCTGCCTGGCACGGAGCGTACAATGTCCGGCGCTGTGATGCCCGCAGCCCAGAAGAGGGTACGGCACGGGATCTCGCCCTTCTCGGTCAGGACTGCACGGTCCGTTGCTCCCGTCACAGCTACTCCCGTCATGACTTCAATATCCTCGGCCTCAAGTGTTCGCCTTACAGCATCGGAGGCTTTCAGTGTACCCATCGGTACGAGTCGAGAGGCATGGCCCACCACTACAACCCGAATAGGGGCACCAGCCAGCCAGGGGTAAC
Source organism: Chloroflexota bacterium (assembly GCA_015478675.1). The sequence goes on from JADMIH010000004.1 coordinate 54,055, forward strand.
GCGCGAACATACCTCCCACCAGGTATGAGTATATCGTGGCCGCTAACTCCACGCCAGTATCACCCCCTCCTCCCACCACGAATGTCAGCCAGGCTTCCCTCTCTGCCGGGTCCGTAGCTTGATGCGCGTTTTCTATAGCCTCTATAAGGTGGTTGCGTAGCTGCAAAGCATCAGCGGGACTATGAAAGAGGAGAGCGTGCTCGCGCAGGCCGGGAAGGTCAGGGACGGCGGTTCTACTGCCCAGTGAGATCACCAGGTAATCGTAGGGACGTGAACCAGCAGTAGTTGTTACCAGGTGATCTTCCAGCTCTATAGCGGTCACACCGGCGTACAGTACATGAAATCTGCGCCCGCGCTGAAAGGCGCGCACAGGAACCATCACATCGCTCGGATTCGCCCTGCCGTTAGCCACGATCCAGAGCAGCGGGGCAAAGAGCAGGTCGTTGTTACGGTCTGCCAGCAGGATGCTTGTGCCAACCTCCCCGTGCAGCTGGCGGTCCAACTCAAGGGCAGTATTGAGCCCCCCAAAGCCAGCGCCCAGGATCAAAATGCGGTGGCTAGCTTTACGGTAGGCTGCCTCGGTCTCGCTCGTGTGCGGCTGAAGCGCGGGCACCGGTTTGGCGCGCTTCAGCCTGCGAGCAAGGGTAACGGCACTGCCTAACAGAGCAACTCCCAGAGCGACTTGCTTGAGCATCGGACCCCTCCATACTGAACACCAATTTCACAGCGGCTATTCAGCCATTTGTGCAATTCCTGGGCCAGCCTCCGTCTGGCAACCCTGGGTGCAAACGCAGCCGAATTGAGAGCAAGATGTAAACTCCCACTATTCACGTCAGGGTAGTGATGAGGAAACGCCGTCCCCACTTCAAATGCGGTCGCTTATACACCTCTGGACCTATTGACAACCGCCCTTTACTCTGGTATCATTATCACAGAACCCCCACCAGGGGGGTAGGGTAGGAGTAAACAATGAGAACAGAGACAAGCAAGCAGGAAGCGCTCAGGCGGCTGGCCTATATTGAAGGACACCTGAAGGCTATTCGCCGGATGGTTGAAGAGGATGAGTACTGTGTTGATGTGCTCAAGCAGACTTATGCTGTGCAGAGGGCTATTGATAAGTTCGAAGGAGTCCTACTGGAGGGTCATCTGCAGGCCTGTGTGCTCGATGGTATAAAGGAAGGTCGAGAGAACGAGGTAATAGGCGAACTCGCTGAGCTATTCCAGATTTCGCAGCGTTGAACATGTACACTATAGATTTAACAAATGGTATGCAAAAAGTTTTACCAATATAGTATGCAAAAGTGGATTTTCCACACTTGGGGAGATTAATTTAGATGGCTATTGAGCAATTAAGCGGTGCCTCGCCCGCTGAGGCGGTTCTGCCCATAGAGGGTATGACCTGCGCCTCCTGCGTGAGGCGGATCGAGAAATCTCTGGATAAGGTGCCGGGTGTAGAAAGCGCCCTGGTGAATCTTGCCACAGAGAAGGCCACAGTGCGCTTCGATCCATCTTCGGTCGGCCTTGCCGAGCTACGACAGGCTGTGAAGAAAGCAGGCTACGCGGTGAGAGGTGAGGGCGAGATAGTATCGCCTCCTAAACCAGGCGTCGCCGCGAGTGGCCCTACACCTGTTATACAGGAGCAAAGAAAGGCCTGGGCTGCGCCCAATGCTGCGCCCAACAGCGCTACGCCTCCTCCGGCACCTGGTGGAGCAGGGGCCAGTTTGCCTTCAACGGGCTCTGGTGTAACCCCAGCTCCTGTCGCAATAGCGGTACCTTCTACTACTATGCCGCAGGTGTCTACCCCTGCCACTACCTCGACGGCACCCGCCTGGGATAGCGTGCTGCTGCCAGGCACCGAGAGCAGCACAAAGTTGCTGCCCGACGGATCCGCTTCAGGACGGAAGATGCCCTCCTCCTCTCAATCCGCAGCTTCCACACAGATACCAGGCGCATCACAGATAGAAGCGCAGACGCAAGGCCCTGTAGACGAAGATGCAGAGCGCCGAAGACTAGAGCTAGTGACTGTGCGGCGCAAGTTTATCGTCAGCATCATCGCAGGGTTGCTAATAATGGCAGGGATGTTGGTGCCGCTCCAGTGGCCCGCACTCCGCACCCTTGTGCCTCTACAGTGGCTTCCGAACATTGATACGCGCTTCCTCCTGATGTTCTTGCTTGCAACTCCGATACAATTCTGGGCAGGCAAGCAGTTCTACAAGGGCGCCTGGATGGCCGCTCGCCACCTCTCTACCAACATGAACACCCTCATTGCGGTGGGGACGTCCGCGGCTTACCTGTACAGCGTCTTTGTCACCTTCTTTCCCGATCTTGTGCGGTCTCTAAGCCTGCCTCCCGATGTCTATTATGACACGTCCACTATAATTATCGGCCTCATCCTCATGGGCCGGTACCTTGAAGCGCAGGCTCGTGGTCAAACGAGCGAGGCGATCAAGAAATTAATGGGCCTGGCCCCCCGCACTGCCCGTGTGATACGCGACAACCAGGAGATCGACCTGCCTGTAGAACTCGTGGAGGTAGGGGACGTGGTGCGAGTGCGCCCCGGCGATAAGGTCCCCGTTGACGGCGTGATTATTGAAGGAAGCTCGGTAGTTGATGAGTCGATGTTGACAGGCGAGAGCCTGCCCATTGAGAAGGAGGCCGGCAGCCAGGCTATAGGCGCTACTCTCAACAAAACAGGCTCTTTCCTGATGCGTGCCACCCGAGTGGGGCGTGACACTGCTCTTGCTCAAATAGTGAAGCTGGTGGAGGACGCGCAAGGCTCGAAGGCTCCTATTCAGCGATTAGCTGATCAGATTGCCTCCTACTTCGTTCCCGTCGTGCTCACTCTGGCAGCCCTCAGCTTTGCCACCTGGTACTTCTTCGGCCCGGAGCCACGCTTTACCTTTGCTTTTATTACAATGATTTCGGTGCTCATCATTGCATGCCCTTGCGCTCTCGGCCTTGCCACGCCCACAGCTATCATGGTGGGCACGGGCAAAGGCGCGGAGTATGGCGTTCTGATCAGAGGTGGAGAGGCCCTTGAAGGGGCCTACAAGGTGAACGCCATCGTGCTGGACAAGACCGGCACCCTGACGCGCGGCAAACCCGCTGTTACCGACATGCTGGTGGCCCCGGACTTTGACGGGCATGACCTGCTCCGGTGGGTGGCAAGTGCTGAGCAAGGCTCAGAGCACCCGCTCGGTGAGGCAATTGTGAACAAGGCCGCAGAGGCCCGGCTCAACCTCTCGGCTGCTACCGGCTTTCAGGCTGTAGCGGGCCATGGCATTACTGCTACCGTGGAGAGCCATAATCTACTGGTGGGTAACAGCCTTCTCCTCTCCCAGCATGGCATAAGTCTAAATGGCCTCGGTGACAAGGCAGCCGCGTACGCCACCTCCGGCAAGACGCCTATGTATGTGGCGGTTGACGGCAAGCCTGCGGGCCTCTTGATGGTGGCCGACACACTAAAGCCGGAGAGCGCAGAAGCGGTGCGGGAGTTGCAGGCGCTGGGGCTTGAGGTATGGATGCTCACCGGCGACAACGAGGCCACGGCTCGCGCCGTAGCTGCCCAGGTCGGGATCACCAACATCATGGCGGAGGTGCTCCCCCATCAGAAGGCAGAAAAGGTCAAGGAACTGCAATCGCGAGGCAAGGTAGTGGCGATGGTCGGGGACGGCATTAACGACGCGCCTGCCCTCGTACAGGCCGATCTTGGCATCGCTATAGGCACGGGAGCCGACGTGGCAATGGAAGCGTCGGACATCACGCTGG
>JADMIH010000005.1 GCA_015478675.1 Chloroflexota bacterium
AGGCTCGCCTACGCGGTCTGTTATTGAATTGCTAATGTACAAAGTCGAGCTTAGGAGGCGCGCCTAAATAAGCTGACCAGAAAGGGACGAGGATTGAGGGAAAATGGTGTAGTTCCATTCGCCGTGAAACTCCTCTCTGAGCAGATGCAAGGCAGCCAGTTCATCATCAGTCACTTTCCGCCCTGTAGGATAGATATGGCTGTCCTTTACAGCCGTCACCGTCAAGCCCTCCTCGGTTGTCGTATGTGAAATCAGTTCCAACACCACTGACGTGCACGTCAGTGGGGTGGCTCGCCAATTGATGGAGATGTAGGAGAAGAGGCGGTGCTCGATCTTGTTCCATTTGCTGGTAGCTGGTGGGTAATGCACCACTGAGATGGACAGTTGTTCGTCATTGGAAAACTCCTGTAGTGCTTTCTTCCACAACCGATTTCTAACCCCGTTGGAACCGCCTCCATCAGCCGTGATAAGCAACTGCTTCTTGCCTGGATAGAGTGAGTGGCCCCACTGCTTCCACCATCTGCGGATACTCTCCACCGCAAACTCGGCGGTGTCATGGTCGATACCTACATTCACGAAGCCCGCATTGGCAATCAGGTCGTACACCCCGTAAGGAATAGCTTTGCCATTGGACAGGGAAAGGAAGTCGTACACCGACACTTGCGTGTGTTCCCCTTTGGCAACCCACTCCTCACCGTTGTTCTTGAACTGCCCGATTAGCTCCTTCTTCTTGCAGTCCACCGAAATGATAGGGTTGCCCTGATAGGGTTGCCCTGCCCCTCAAGCTCGTGGCACCTGGCCTTGATGTGGGCGAATTGGGCGTCTCGGTCGGGGTGCGATACTCCTTCGATGTTCTTCTTGTTAGCTCGCAGTGAGTAGTCAAGGTCATGTAAGATCCGTCGGATTGTAGTCTGTGCCACCTCATGCCCCATCCCCTCTAAAGCCTTTTTGAGATGCGCCACACTCCTGGTGGTCCATTTGAGCAAGCTCATCGGGTCGCCCTTGGGTTGCAGCAGGCTTTCCAGGTCGGGGAGCAACGTCTCATCTATGGCTGTGACCTGCTTGCGTCCCCCACCATACCTACGTATACGACCTCCCGGTTCATAGACCTCTCCTGCCTCCAATTCTTGCAGCCCCTTGTGGATTGTCTCACGAGTGACCCCTGCCTCGCGTGCCACTCGGCTTATCCCTCCTCTCCCTATCCGCTTGGCCTCTGTCGCCACATACAGCCGCCACTGTCGCTCATTGAGCACTCCATGCATCACTTTGTATTGATCTTCCTGAGAGAAATCTATCATTTACTCAGCTTATCACATCTCTTCCACTTTGTCTGCTTTATTTCCGCGTGCCTCCTTAGCAAGGTAAGCACGCCTTTCCTAGCTGAACTGGGTAAGATAAGCCATGCCGACTACAACTGGGTAACGCTACGAAAGTGCTTTGGAGCTTTCGGGCCGAGCAGGTGTAAAAGAGGCCAAGAACTTATGCATAGTTAGCCGCAATAGCAACGCGCTAACACCGGCTAGGGCAGTCGAGCACAGTACATTATGAGGATAACTCCTTTCACAGAAGTTCCTCAATCAACCTTGATGCCCGCTCTTCCGGCGTAAGCGAGAGTATTTGGTCCGCTCTGCCTCTGCCGACGATTCCACTCGGACTGAGTAAGCCTTACAGTACCAGCCAGTTACTCTTGATTGCTGGCACTTTGCACGCGTGTGACTATAAGCTTGTCGGAACGCTGTCTTGGCGTCAAGCCTTTGATTAAGGCAATCTCATCCTCAGTAGCCCTAACCGGCACCTGCATACTCAGTGTAAGCTAAGCCTTTGGCTTCCATCCCGCACCCTCGCGCAGTCCGCCATGGGTGTTGTTTCCCTGCTCGGTCATTTTCTCTTCCGTGTACAAAAGAGAGCGGTATAAAGTATATACCGCCCCCTAATCTCAGTAACTTGTATAACATGCAATCACAGTTACTGTGATAATTTACAATTACACCCCTTGTAGGTTTTCCTAATTAGTGGTAGCAAAAACCCGTTTCACACGCCTATTATACATCGAATAAAGGCAGCTTGTTTCAATAGTTCCTGTAACTGCCTCTACTTAGTACGCAAGTTACTGGTAGAATCGTTTTGTTGCTCTAGCGACCCCTATTTCCCCACCTGAGTGGAGCTATTCTAACGCGTACACCTATTGGAAAAACGAGGGCATAGAACCACCCCTATAGACGCAGGGCACACCTATTCAAAACTATTATGGGCGTAGGCCCTACCAGAGTAAAGTCCCGATACAAAAGAAACAGGCGTTAGCCCTGAGACCTTTTCTTCTTATAACGCCTGGGCGGCCAGGGCCGAGTCTCCTCTTCAGGGTTATGGCGAGCTACATTAACCACAATCTGTACCGACTCGCCAGGAAGGGCGCTGATAATTACAGGCGCCGGCTTGCCTTTACCACCAGGCATATCCTGCGGAAACACCTGACTTGGGGAGATGCCCAAGAAGCGTACCAGGGCTTCTAATTCAGCAGCGTAGATAGGCGCGTACCCTTTCTCGAGCTTGCCGTATCTTTTCCGGGATATGCTAAGTTTCGCAGCGCACTCCGAGATGGAGCGCCCTGCTTCCTCGCGGGCCTGCCTGAGTATCTCTCCTAACTCTCGGTCGCGGTCCTGGAATGACTGCGGGTACTTGCGCGGCTCTGGCTCTGGCTCCGGCTTTGGTTCTCCCGCGCTCTCGATGTCTCCAGTTACCACGCTTACCACTCCCCCAGACCTTCAGCCAGACCCGCACGCCCCCCTCTAATTTTGCTCTGGTTTTGGCTCGAAATGCGGCCAAATTAGCTTGCTTTCCCAGAACATTTGAGCCAAAATGTGCCTGGTAATTGGTCTAACGTGCATCTATTTGTCAATAGGTTTTAGCCAAAAGCTGCAACGAGCGGGCACATTAGCGTGCGCGTGAAGCCTTGCAAAGCACCCTCTACGCACGGCACTATAGCAATATCTAAGTAATATTCCTCAGTTCCAGCAATGAACACAGCTCTGTACCCAAAACAATAATATCACGGTGCGTCCCGAAGCACAACGGCCCGGCATAACAAGGGCAAGAACGTGAAGGTATAGCCGGGGCACGCGGAGCGGGAGCATGTTACGAGCCAGGAAAAGTGGGAAGCAAGAGAAAGGAGACTTGATATGGGAATACATGGTAAGTTCCCAAGCGCAAAGACGGGACAGCAGGTAGCATATGGTTCCCCCCTTGAGCGTGACCTGCTGTATTACCTGGACTACGAACAGTATGTACGGCACTACGAAGTTATGCCCCTGCCCATAGACGGTGGGGTTAGGACGGGGGCAGGGAACGACCATAGGCAAATCCACCGGCGTGCCTCGGCCTTTAGAGTTACGCTGTGGGACGGCGAGACCATTAGTAAGGTACTGGTGCAATGCTACCCCGCCACTCTACTGAGCGAACCTGGGGCGCAGCGCGAACTCGCGGCAATAAGGGCATGGGCCGACGACAATAGCTACTGCCTGGTGACGGTGACGGATATAGACCTGCGCTCCGGACACAAGTTAGACAACCTCAAGCTACTATGGCGTTATAGCCGCCACCCAGTGCCGAGCGTGACCGCGCTGCGGTGTGCTGCCCTGGTGGGCGCGGCGGACGAGATGCCCCTCATACAAGTAGCAGCCAGCACGGTCAAAGGCGGTCCACCCACAGAAGGGCTGGCGACCGTATATAGCCTGCTCTTCAGGCACGTACTGGCCGCAGACCTGCACGAGCCGCTCACTCCCCAAAGCACGTTATGGCTGCCCGCGCCCCTGCCGCAGCAACGTGGAACACGCGGGCTTGGAATATACCCACAAGCCGATGAGATTAGCCCACTAAGCGGAAGCGGATTAGCAGGCATGGGCCAGGACGAGAGCGAGAGAGAAAAGAGCAGGAATAAGTCTGCGAAAGGGGGACACCGTGGGACGGTTACGCTTTAACATAGGAACCCGCTACCTGTTACGCGGGCAGTGGTACCTGGTGCGCGACGTGCTGGTGCAAGGCCAGTTACGAGTAAGCAACCAGACCCTGGGCGGGGACGTGGTGGTAGCGCAAAGCGAGCTATACGAGGCGTGGGGCCAGGGCGACCTGGTGTTCGAAGTAGCGGGCAACAACACCAGGAAGGGGCAGGATAGCCCTTACCCCACCGAGTACACAGTTGCTGACTTCGCCCTACTGGCGGAAGGCCAACGAGCCGAAGCGTGGCGGCGTTACGAGATAATCCGCCCTTTACTGGAGCGCCCAGCCGGAAAGCGCACGCGCGGGACGATAGCCGACCACATAGCCACCCTGCTGGCGACGGCGACAAAACAGGGGAAGCCTGTGGCGGTAAGCGCGACCAGCGTTTACAGGTGGCTGCGGGCCTTCCGGCAGAGCGGCTACGACATACGCGCGCTGGTACCCGCCAGCGACCAACGCGGCGGTAAAGGACGCCCCAGGCTGGCCCCTGACGTAGAGAGGCTCCTTGAGGGGGTGTTGGCAGAGTGCGCCGCTTCGCCCAACCAGCGTAGCGGCACGGACGTGTACTGGCAAGTGGTAAACCGGGTAGCCGACGAGAATCGCACCCGGCCACCAGATATGCAACTTGAACCCCCTTCCTACGGCACAGTGTACGGGCGCATTCGGCATAGGGGCGCGGAATCGATACTGCGAAGGCGAGCCAGCCGCACCGAACGGCAGGCGGATGCAATGGTCTTGCCAGGCCCCCGCACAACAAGAGTCCTGCAACGCGTGGAAATAGACCACACCCCGCTCGACCTGATAGTGGTAGACGAAACCCAAAGGCTGCCCATAGGACGGCCCTACCTGACGCTCGCGGTGGACGTGTTCAGCGGAATGCCGTTCGGCTTCTATATAGGGTGGGAGCCATCCAGCTACTACACAGTGATGGAAGCGCTGCTACACGGCATACTGCCCAAGCCCGACTGCCCCGCTATATACCATACAAAGAACCCCTGGCCGGTGTACGGCCTGCCAGAGATGCTGGTGGTAGACAACGGCAAAGACTTTGTAGGGCGCGACTTAGCCGATGCCTGTGCCCAGTTAGGCATAGTACTGGAGTATATGGCTGTGCGCTCTCCGTGGCTGAAGGGGGCGATTGAACGGTTCTTTCGGAGCATAGCGCAAGGGTTAGTACACCCGCTCCCCGGCAGCACCCTGTCAAACGTGCTCCAACTTGGTGACTACGACCCAGCCAAAGACGCCTGCATAACGCTCGGCGCTTTCACCGAGCTACTCCACATTTTTCTACTGGACGAATATGCCCAACGCTGGCACAAAGGCAAGAAGGGGATACCTGCCAGGCTGTGGCACGAGAGTGTACAAAGCGGCTTCGCGCCCGCGCTGCACCACAGCTCCACCGAACTTCGCATTCTGATGGGGCGGATAGAGGAGCGCACCATCCAGCGCACGGGCATCAACTTTGAAAACCTGCGCTATCAAAGCCCCGACCTGTTCAGGCTCCGCGCCAGGCTGCCGAAGGGGGCAAAAGTAAAGTTCAAGTACGACCCCAAAGATATAGGTACGCTGCACGTACTCGACACCACCGAGCCAGGGGGTGCCCAGTGGCTGCCTGTGCCCGCCATAGACCAGGAGTACGCGGCGGGGCTGCCCCTCAAAACCCACCGCCTTCTGCACGAGCTGTTCGTGCGGCAGCGGAGCCAGGGGCAGGCGGACGTGTGGGAGAGGGCCGAAGTGAAACGCCATGTGCGCGAACTGGTGGCCCGCGAGTTCAGCCTCACCCGCAAATTGGGTAAGCGCAAGCGGCTCGCCCGCCACCTGCTAGGCATGGGCGACCAGGGCCAACCACAGGTCGCCGGGATTCTACCACCGTTGCCAGGCTCGCCACCCACCCTTCCAGCCCCAATCCAGGGGGCCACAACGGCTACGACCGAACGTACCCCTGCGGATGGCGGTAGGGCACCAAAGCCGAAGGGCAAAGCGACAGCAGCGCCCGCCCAGCAACAGCGCCCACTCGACGCTGTCGACCACGCTGCTGCCGCCGAAGTTCAAACTCAGAGTTATGAAGATGGTGCCGTGAGCGCAGAGCAACCTTTCGGCATAGACGACCTGGAGTACGAGTCCGACGCCAACGCCTGGGGGAGCAGCTACGACCTGCCCGCCCCCAGGCCTCGGACGCAGCCACAAGATACCCCCGGCGCGAACGGGCTGACCAGCCCACGTAGCCGCAAATAATACACAACTAAGGAGATATACCATGCCAACCCTACAAACCCCTTTTGACGATATACCCAACGATGAGCAGAAGCAGCCACATATTAGCGATACTGGCAGCACGGGCAACACGATTAGCCCTAGCCCGCAGGAGCGCTCTCTCACGCGCAAGGAGATATGCCGCCTGCCTGGACCGGAACGGTTGCCCTACGTAGAGCAAATTCTTGTCAGATACCCGCTGTGGCGCGACCTGGCCGAAGAGCTACACAGGTGTTACCAGATGAACCGGCTCGCGGCGGAGCCACAGTGCAAACTGCTGGTGGGACCGACGGGCGCGGGCAAGACGACGCTCGTGGAGTCGGTAGCGAGTCTCTACCCCACCGTATACACCGCGACCGGCGTAAGGCGGCCAGTACTGAAAGCGACCATACCCGCCCCTGCTACAATCAAAAACCTGGCAACGGTGATACTGTACGGCCTGGGCGACCCCCTGGCAGGCAAAGGCACCATAGGCAGCATGACCATGCGGATCATCCGCTTCATCAACGACTGCCAGGTAGGGATGCTCGTGCTGGACGAGTTGCAGCATTTCCTGGACCGAGACAGCAAAGGAAAGGTGCTGCAAAACGTGAGCGACTGGCTCAAGACTGTGATTAAAGAAACGCGGGTAGCCTGCGTATTGGTGGGACTGAAGGGCGAAGCGGAACAGGTTGTATTTGCTAACCCCCAACTCGCCCGGCTCTTTGGGGACCCTACGGTGTTGTACCCTTTCGAGTGGGACGTGGCGCGCCCTGACACGATAAGGGAGTTCCGCACGCTGCTCAGGGAGATAGAAAGGGCGCTCCCCCTGAACCGGCCTTCAAACCTGGCGGGCACAGACCTGGCGGCGCGATGTTACGCGGCCAGCGAGGGGCTGGTGGGCTACCTGATGGCGCTCATTCGCTGGGCGGCGGGGATGGCCCTGTTGGAAGGCCGAGAGTGCCTGGATGCCGAGCTTCTAGCGGTGGCTTTCGACCAGCGCCTCGGTGGGGAACGCCGCAAAATAGCTAACCCGTTCAGAGGGGATGCCCCTATCATACCCAGCCCCACAAAGCCCAGGAACCAGGGGTAGACCATGCCCAGTCCATCCGTTATCCCCGTGGGGACAGGTGCAGACCTTCCCTTACGGTTGGTAAAGCGCCTGCAACCGCTGCCGTTCGAGAGTCTACAGAGTCTCCTGGCGCGGCTACAGGTGGCTAACTACTACGAGATAAGCAACTGGTGGCTTCTACTTACTGGTATCAGGCCCGGTACAATGCCCGACCAGTTGCGGGCGCGAAGCCACTACGCCGAGCTTGCCGAAATCACGGGTCTGAGCGTGGATACTCTTTATGGCCTGACGCTACACCGCTTTGCACCGCGTTACTACGATGCTGGGGCCGATGCTTTGCACGGCGCGGGCGCGCGAACTGGAGCCAAAGCGGGAACGAGAGTAAGAGCGAAGCCGGAGTACGACGACCTGGAACGGCCCCTATGGAGTAAGGCGGGCCTGTGTAGCCACGTTCACGGCACGCGGCAAGGCGGGGGCTTAAACTACAGGGTGTGCCCAGCGTGTTGGCGCGAAGACGGCGCGGTCCTGCTGCCGTGGCGTCTACAAGCAGTGACGACCTGCCCCAAGCACCGCGTTTTGCTGGTAGACCTGTGCCAGGGCTGCGGCCAGTCCATAAGGGCGAACTGGGCAACGGGTCGGTGCCTGCGATGTGACGCGGAGATCGCCAGTTTCGAGGCTATTTCTATTAGCGACGACCCCGACAGCTTAGACCTCGCCGACCTGGTATCGAGCGCACTTGGATTGCAACTAGATGCAGAAGGGGATTCGATGGCGATGCCCGACCCCGAAATGCCTATACCGCAGCAGGCTGATGGGGGCGCGACACCGCAGGCAGATTCCTGGCTACCGCCCCGCATAAACACCGTTCTGGCTCCAGAGCATCCGTTACAGTTGATGTCGCCCCCAGCCTTCCTGCATTTTCTATATCGCTTTTCGACTCTCTTACCTGCCCGCGACCCCGATAACCCGCGTTTCGCGTCCGAACGATTTGTACCAGGTATGGGAGAGATGATATCCGGTGTGCGTGAGAGGGCACTTAGCACTGCTGAGTCGGAACCCAGGGAAGGGAACGCGCGGGGTGCCGCGCCAGTTCGCCGGGGCGGGGTTGCTTTTCAACACTGGGTACACCTGGCTGTATGGGGGCTGCTACAGGATTGGCCCACGGAGTGGCACAGCGCCCTAGAACGGATCGCCAGGCGAGAGGCGGAACTCTCGGCAATATCAAACAAGACGAAGCTATCATATGTTTTGGCACGAGAGTTCACCGGACCACAGTGGGGATGGCTACAAGGGGAATGGATGGGCTTTATTCAAGAGCGGGCCGCCTACTCGCCCACCCTCTACCCCTGGTTGCGCCACTACAGGGCTGCCCTACAACAAGGGGGGAAAGCCATCCTGCCTGATGCCGGTTTTCAGAATGCCCAGAGCCAGGTTGGTCTCCCTATGCTTTCCCAACGTGAAGCGGCGCACGAGCTGGGGGTGAGCGAACCCACTGTAAAGGACTATATAGAACGCGGGGCGCTCAACGCCAGCGCCAATGTTACTGTTACCAACGCCAGCGACTCTATTGGGCGAAACCTGGGCGGGAAGCGACAGTGGCGGTTGGTGGATGCCGGGAGCGTGCAGCGACTGCGTGAAGAGCACTCTACCTGGCTTACCCTGGCGCAGGCGGCGGCGAAGTGCGGACTGGCCGAGGATAAACAGTTGGTGGCGCTGGTAGCCGCAGGATTGGTCGAAGCAGCGCAAGGGCCACTCGTGGACGGCGCGGCCACATGGCGCTTCGCCCCGGCCGTTGTGCAGCGTTTTCTGGACAACGTGCTGGAACAGGTGCCTCAGTTGCCCGCCTGGGCAGCCGCCCTCGGCCCTATAGATAGCAACGATGATAGTAACGAACAGGGCGAGCAATCAAACCCTGATGAACACGTTGAGTGCGTGGCACGGGCCGAGCCATCTATCCTGTCCTTATACAAGGCGCTACGTATCACAACGTGGCAGGGCATCGGGCTGGCCGCTCTCCTGGTAGAAATTAAGCGGGGCGGGCTGCGAGCATACAGGCATGGAGATAGCGCGGACAACATAGGAAGCCTACATTTTGAGCGGGCCGGACTGTTAGAGTACCTGGCACGCAGGCGACGGCTGGCTGAGGGCGGCGATTTACTGTACACCGCCCGCGACGTTTGCAACCGACTTCGCTGCAAGCCCGTGTCGCTCCGCCGCTGGTACGCGGCGGGTATGCTGGTGCCGTGCCGGGACGAAATGCGGGGCAGCCAGGTGCATTGGCGCTACTCCCGCCAGGACGTTGAGACGTTCGTAGAACGGTATATCGATAGCGGGCAGGCCGCCGAAATACTGGGTTGTACCGACCAGGCTGTGCTACAGTGGGCAAAGCGAGGCTGGCTGCCTGTGGTAGCAGGTCCCCTGGTGGACGGAAGTCGCGAGTACAGGTTCGACCGGCAGGCAATAATAGAGTGGCGGCGGGAGCGGGTCACGTTTGCGGAAGCCTGGCATATGCTGGGCATCAGCCGCAGTGGAGTCAACTACTGGATACGAGCGGGCAAAATCCGGCCAGTGGATACCGGCGACAAAAAACATAGGTGGTATAGCAGAGTGGACGTGGAACGCGCAGTTTTACAGCGAAGGCCATCACCCCAGCCATAGGCTTCAGGACCGCAAGTTTGTGGGAGTTGTAACTAATATTGCAAAACGGTGGGTTAATTTGACAGACAAGAATAGGTGTTTTGTAGAATCTTAAAGGTAAGGACAAACGGAAACCTATGGAAGGGGAAGCGAATGGACAAGCAATCCCAAGAAAGCAAACCAGTCCTGAATTCTGTTAAACTCTCTTGACGTTATCTTCTTAGCTTTCAGGATACTTTCCAAGCTAGTGGCAGAAGCGACTACCATCACAGGATGGTTTACCGAAGTTGTTAGCAGCCGATCAATCTCCTGTTCAACATTTGCCATTACCCTATCGGGCAAAGGCGCTTTGAAAAAGGGCACCCATAACGGCCAACGTGGAGCCTCGTAGCGCGAATACTCTTCAACGGCACGCTGTAAAAAGCTAGTTGGCACAGATCCAAGTGTAAAAACCCGTATCCCGGCGTTACCTTCCCACGCAACCATATCGAATCTATACACCCTTAGACACTGTTTACATTCTGCCAGGCCAGACACCAGCCCATCGTAATACTCCAGCACCAAAATCCTTGAAAAAGGAGCCTTCGCTGCTATGAGACTAAATGGACTGTCGCAATAGCAAAAAGATGCTTCCATAACTGCCTGACCTGCTGGCTCGCTGACTAGGTCTGTATGCAGTCTTAGTCAGCGAGTACTTTCCCCTTGGCAACAACATGGGGACCCTCAAGCAGCTCAAATCGACTTCCCGCGTGTAGCAGGTAGCTAGGTGCTTCTTCTACAAGGAACTTTACATCGGCAAGGGCGCTACCATCGTTAGAGGATTCCTCTCTGAAATCAACCACCAAGCTCCACGACTCAGTTTGCCACCTATTAGGTTCCTCTTCGAAGCGAGCCACGGTTACGTAGTGAGATCCCTTGAAGGGAGTTTTGCGCCCGCCCTCTTCAGGCGAAACCCAACATATCTGAGATAATGTCATTGAAGTCACCTACCAGATACTCGCAAGACAGCCTATCAAAATCCACGACTCGCGTCAGAAATCAAGGCATTCCTAATACACGTTGAAGGATGCTTACGATGGTATCAAGGGTACTATCTAAGGCTTTACCGTTGCCCGTTCTCTCTTCAACACGTTGACGCTGCCAACTTATGAATGTTGGCATAAACCAAGTCAGGCTAACCAGCCTGCGATCCAATTGTCCTTCATTCTCAACGGCATCCGCAATCCGCTGAAGCAACTCAGTAACCCTGTTTGCCCCTTCAGGATCATACTCGCTACTGCGTAAACGCCCAAAGAATCCGGTTTCTAGCTCCCACTCTCTATCTAGATTCGTAATCAACTCTTGCAGAGCCAATGCATGTCTCCTTTGTGCCATCCCCCGGTTGCGGATTGAGAACTTCCCGTGTACTAATTCTTAATCCGCGGCCAAGATATGTCAAGTTGGGATCATTACCTATGCACCCAAGTAATGGCCTCTGGATTGATATACTGCCAGACCAGGACCTCTTGATGAGCCCTTGCCCAATTTGAGAACCGGCCTCCTCGAGCGATACCGCCCGAAATATCGGAAATTGGCGATTCTAGTTTCGACAAATCGATCCGTACGATTCCATGCCCACCGTTGAACTTCGTTTCTGCTACTTCCAAGCTCTTAGTAGTTGATATCCACGGCGTGCGTTTCGCTCCTGCGACATGACTCAGTTCTGATACCTCAATTGCTGCCGGATCTCTCGCAACCAAGCCGAGCGCAGGCTCCTCCCCTTTGGCTAGGGCACGATATACAAAGCTGCCCTCCTTCTCAGCAGCCTCAGCCACTCTACCTAACTTACCCAGTTTGCCAAGTTCGCCAAAGGGTATGGCTCCTATGTATGTCCACGGGTCCTTGAGAGAGTTGCCCACGGACTCAGCAAGGTCAAACGTGGAGTTATGGAAAGTGAAGTCTATACCTACATCTAAACCAATCCCGAACAAAAAGCCTAATGCTATCAAACATATAGGGCAATGGCCTGTAGGGTCACTCAAATTAGTGGGGTTGCCCCCGGCGTAGACGTAGGGCTGTCCGGTACTGCTCTCCATCGGATCTCTGGAGATAAACTGCTGAGTATTCTGATCGTAGTATCGCGCCCGTAGATACTGCAAACCCGACTCAGGATCGGTATATTGACCAGCATATCCCAGGCGAGGTAAGTTAGTACAGTCTCCCTGGCAGAAGCGGCTGCCGTATGAAGCATAGCTCAGGTATGCGCTTACCATCCCCACGTCGTTCGTGGTAAAGCGGATACTCCCCAGTTGATCCAGGTGGTAGTAGAAGTGCGCGTTAAAGTTGGGAACCTCTGGCGTGTCGCTTCCGGCACCGGGCATCGGGATTTGAGCGGGCTTACCGTCACCAGTAGCGCCCCCACCAACGGCTCCTGTGCCTGCGGAGGTAGGGGGAGCTGTGATAGATGGTATCCCTGTAAACTCATCCCAGAGCGATTTGATTTTGGTCTGCGGTGCCTGGCCGCCTCCGGGA
Organism: Chloroflexota bacterium; assembly: GCA_015478675.1. Next base: position 12,446 of record JADMIH010000005.1, read on the forward strand.
GTCATCCCTGCGATAGCCGCAGCCTGTGCGAGCGGCATACCGCCGGGGCCGTAAAGGTAACCGTTACTGTTATCTTGAAGTAACAGAGGCATGCCGCCAGCTATGTCCCAGCCGAATTGCTCGTTCCAGCTATTTGGCCCTACTTTCGACATCCTCAGGCCATCACCGTTGTAGCCATATGTCCATTGGTTCGGCTGGCTACCCGGCCCAAACCCCACCAGGCGATTGGCCTGGTCGTAGCTGTAAACCAGAGTGGCCCCCGTGCGGTTATTGAGTGCCTGGGTACGGTTGCCTGTCGGGCTGTAACTGAAGGTCAGGTTTAGTACTGTCTGTGTGTCTTGTCGCTGTACGTAGCTATTCAGCTGGTTGGCATCGTCATAGCCATATGTGGTCAGACTGGGAACGCTGTTAGCGGGTGCACTGGCTATCCGCTTGATTTGAGACGCATTATCGTATGTGTAGACGTTGGTGCTGGTAATCCCTGGGCTCGCGCTTATTTGATCCGCCTTGAGCCGACTCTGCTGGTCATAGTCGTAGTGAAGCCGAGTATTGTTGGTTTGACCATATGTGAACTCAACGGCGTCGGTTACCAGTCCAATCTCGTTACGCGTGTAGGTGGTCGAGAAAACGGTAGTAGCGACCAGCGATTCAGTCGTAGTAATAACACGGTTCGCTGCGTCATACCCCACCGCCTTGTATACCGGGGAGCCGCCCCCGTTCCCTGGATATGTTATCGTTTTTATGTTGCTATTCTGGTCGTAGCCGAACTCCACAGGAAGCGGGAAGGTGTCATCAAGGTTGTAGACTTTCCAGACCCGGTTGGCATCATCGTAAACGCGCGTCGAGGTTCTGCGCTGGCCGTTCGCAGCTTGTGGGTACGTGATGGATGTAACGTTTCCCATCAGGTCGTATCCATAGCCAATAGCTTTACCGTTTCCCTGGAGCACCGAGGTAAGGCGATTCAGCGAATCGTACCCAAAGGTTGTAGTGCCCGTGCCATCCGTCATAGTCTCGCGCAACCCTCGGCTGTTATAACCGAGCGTTACGTCGTGGGTTGAAGGATCGCTGTAGTCTATAGTCTGGAGTTCATTGTTGTTGTAGTAGTAAAGATAGGTATAACGGCCCTGGGCATCCTGTACTCGGTCTGTGCGCCCGGCAACGTCGTACCTGTAGTGGGTAGTGCGCCCCAGAGGGTCGCTACTGAGATATTGGCGTTGCGTATCGTCGTAACTATAAGTGGTTGCCTTGCCCAACCCGTTAGTCTGGCTGATAACACGACCTATGCCGTCGTAGGCATAATCGATCCGGGTTCCTTCCGGCTGGCTCACCCGCCGTACTTCGTTTGTGTCGTAGTACAGATATGTGGTAGTTTGTCCTTTTGCATCGCGCACGGATTTGACGTTGCCCACGTCGTCGTACTTGTATGTAGTGGGGTAGCCTAGCGTGTCGGTGATAATCAATGGCGCGCCATATGCGTCGTTCAGATATTGGGTTGTCTTGTTACGCCCATCGGTTGAACTTAGCAGGCGGCCAACCTGGTCGTAATCCGCGTTCGTTGTGTTGCCAAGCGGGTCGGATTTGGCGTCTGGATATCCATAAGCATCGTAGGAAAGCTGCCAGGTATGGTTGCGCGGGTCCGTGATAGTACGCAGGTCTCCTAAGCGACTGGGGCTTTGGTCATAGCCATACTGTGTTTGCATTGTCCCGCTGCCCTCTTGCCAGGGACGCGACATACTGGTCAGATTGCCATTGCCATCGTATGTGTAGGTAGTGGCGATCAGAGCTGGGTCTATTACCTGGTACAGGTCGTTCTGAGGCAGGTAGTAGGTATATTGGGTAGTCTGATTTAGCGGGTCGGTAGCGTTCTTAAGATTACCGTTATTATCCCAGTCGTTCTGCCAAACGTGGTGCAGGGGGTCTTCTACGGCTGAGAGCCAGGTTGTGCCTGGTTTATAGCTATAGTTCCAGGTGCCAGGCTGCTGGCCAGTTGCGCCATCAACCACGCTCGTAAGCATATATTGAGCATAGTTCTGTACTGTAACTACCCCAACCGTGTTAGTTATGCGCGTAGTTGCCGAGGCTGCATCCCCTGTATAACCGAAATCCGTGAAGCGACCCATAGGATAAGCCTGGTGGGTTATGCGCGCCGCGACCACGTTGTCATACGTGTTATTGAAAACGGCAGTTTGCACGAGGTTACGTGGCTCAGTCATTATCTGAAGGTGGTGCGTCAGATCATAGACGTAAACTCGCGTCGTATTGCCAACGTCTATCGCGGTATTCAAGTCGCCGTTGGGGTAATAGGTGAAGGCCACCCGCCTACCAACGTCATCGGTTACTCTGCGCAACAGGCCAGTGAAGGGTGGGGCAGTATAGTAGATAAGGTTCAGATGGCGACCCGCTGAATCGGTTACAGTCCGCAACTGTTCGCCAACGTAACTTAGGGTTACCGGATGATTGTTGCGGTCCACGATGCTTATCAGGTGGTACACTCCTGTACCACCTAAATTGCGGAAATAGTAGCTTACCTGCCCGTGTATACGGGTGAAGACGAGGTCCCCGTTGGTGTTAGCCAGGGTAGCCATGACGCGTAGCGGGTGGCTAAAGTCAGGACCGAAGGTAGATACGGAGCCGTTCTCTTCGTGTACCAGGTAGTTGTTTGCAACGTCCCTGTCTACATACATATTATAGTTGTGCGTCCAGCCATACCCGAGCGTGCTTGTGATAGCAGCCATATCCGAGTTGTAGGTTCGCCCGAACTCAAGAGGCGCACCCCTGCCGGGAATAGAGAAGTCGACACTGCCGTAGCAGAAGAAGCCCGTGGCCGCGTTTACTCCGTCCCCGGCCATATCAGTAGTTGACCTTTGAGAAGGGCTGCCCCCGCACCTGATCTCGTTAAGCTGAGGAACGTTGGGGATCGCCGGAGTGGGAGTCAAGGTGGGCGTACTGGTAGCCGTGTTGGTAGGCGTATTCGTAGCTGTATCAGTGGCCTGTGGGGTATCGGTGGGCGTGGGTACGGGTGTATTCGTGGCCGTTGGGGTCGCCCCCTGGCCGCTTGGGTCGAGCTTCAATATGAACCCGTCTATAGCTCCCCCACTGCTGGGTTGATAAGCGTTCACGCTTGGGAAGTCCGCTACGTCAGTCTGCCCTGTAACATAGGCGTTACCTAACGCGTCGGCGGCAATAGCGTTGCCAGAATCGCCGGGGCTGCCGGCGGCGCTCTCGCCACCCAGGTAGGTAGAGTAGTCCAGGCTATTCCCCGAGGCCGACAGGCGGCTAACAAATGCGTCAGTAGCTTCCCCCTGGATAGGTCGCCACACCGGGTTGGCTATTGGGAAATCCTGCGAGGCGGTAGCCCCCGCTATATACATATTGTTTTGTGCGTCCACCGCTATGGAGTGAGCGATATCGCTGCCCCCGCCGCCCAGATACGTAGAATACACAAAGGCCGAACCGGCGGAGTTCAGCTTAGTAACGAACGCATCCATCCCCCCTTGGTTATCGGCCTGGTAGGGGTTCTGCATGGGGAAGTTACTTGAGGCGGTGCTGCCCGTTACATACAAGTTGCCCGAAGAGTCCCGCGTAACCGCACGCGCTTCGTCCTGCCCACCGCCGCCCAGGTAGGTAGAGTACACAAATGCCGAGGCCGACGGATTAAGCACTGTTACGAAAGCGTCGCCGTTGCCCCCGTAGGTGGGCTGTATAGCGTTGTAGAGTGGGAAGCGAAGGTGCCCAGGGCTATCGTATACATAGCCTACCACGTAGGCGTTGCCTGTCCCATCTACGGCTATGCCATTGCCCCAGGCGCTTATGTTGCTGTTGTTCAGTGCGCCCGAGTATATTAGCGAACTTGCCCCTGCCTGGTTGGTGTTTATCTTGGCTACGAAGGCATTACCGCAATCGTTGGGGTCATTCGAGTACAGCACACCAGCGGTGCGCGGGAAATTGTAGCTCCGGTCGTAGCCGGTTACGTACACGTTGCCCGTGCTGTCGGCGGCGATACCATATCCGATGGAGGTGCCGCTTTCGCTGCACGGGTCGTTACCTTCACCCCCAGGTAGGTGGAGTACACAAGGGCCGAGCCGTCGGCCGCTAGCCGCGTTATGAACGCGTTGGAAGATCCATGCTGGGTCGGCTGGTATGCATTGAAAGTGGGAAAATCCGATGACTGTGCGGTGCCACTAACGTATATATCGCCGCCTGCGTCAAGGGCAATGGAGTACCCATAGTCATTATATGACCCACCCAAGTACGTAGTGAAAAGAGCCGTGCTGCCGTCCGCACTCAGCTTTGTAATTCGCACGTCGGCGGTGGGCGGGTCGCTCCACGACATTGGGAAGTTGGACGTGCCAATAACGTAGGCGTTGCCCGCCCCATCCACGGCAACTCCGTTGCCTACATCGTTGCCTGAACCGCCCCAATAGGTAGAGTACGAGATGGAAGGGTCTATGGTGAGTGGAAGGGTGTGATTATATTTGCCTATCTCAAAACGTATCACACCATCTTGACCAAGTCGATAGCTCGCTAACACAGGTACCTTCTGGTCGCCTATTATTTGCCAGACAAGGGGCGCCTGTTCGGTAACCGTAAAGGTCGCCGGGGAGTCAGGTTTTGGCTGCGCTTGCTGGCTTTGCGGTGCCGATGCGGGGTACGTTACCTGGAGATTTCCTGCCGCATCTATTGATGTACGCGTTGATCCTTCATACTGCCAGCGTATTAGCGCAGGGTCCGCCCCTGCCTCTAGTTGATAAGTGCCCTTCAGGTTGCCGTCAGCGCCGTCGTACACCAGGTCGGTTCCAGGATAAAAGGCGCTGTAGCGAATGCTCTTGTACGTCGGTAGGTTGGTCTGCCACTTTGAAGGATCGTTGCCACGAAGATAGTTCACCTTACCAGGGAGCGGCGTTTCGCCTCTGACCGCTGATGCGACTGCGGACGTAGATGGAGAGTTAGCCCCGATGAAGCGCATACGCGCCACGTCAGGTTTGGTGCCAGGCGTCGGTGTAGGTATAACAGCTTTGCCGTTTATCCGGTGTACAGGCGGGTAGTCTAAAGCAGGAGCCTTACCCGAATCCCTGTTCGGCCCTATAGAAGTATCTGGCCCACTTAGCACCAGCACAACTTCTGCGTCCAGGAACATCAGGGTTCCGCCAGGGGAGTGCGCTATGAAGTGCACTGTGGGGTCAACCTGCCCCGCGTTGGGTTCAAATGAAAGGGGCGTACTGGGGTGTTTGCCTACCCCTACGCCGGCGCTCGCGCTTGTGATAGAGGCTGCGCCAGAACCAGAGTCGATAGGCGGGAGTGCCGCCTGCGCTAAACCCACTGCCCAGGTTTTCCACCCAGGGAAAAGCCCTATCACCAGGGCAAGCACTATTACTATATTTACTGCCTGCCGGGATCGTCGGCGGCTCGCCTTGAATACGCGAACAAGCACACGCTTGAACGATATATGACTACGACGTGCCGGGTATGTAGAACGCCTGGTTGTGGTTATGGGCACGGGGTACTAAGGGTCCGGTTGTGGTGGCGGGCATCAGCTTCCTCCTGGCAGGTCGTTCGTTACCGTTTACAAGGTCGAGCTAGGCGTAACGGATCACGGGCCATTCCCAATGGCAAAGCAAAATGGGAATGGCCTAATTATCGGGCTGATATGGGGTCTGTTAATATTATGGCCTGTCTAGCCGCCGACTAGCGCGGTTAGTTTATCATAGCCCTACCCTGGTGTCAATACCCTGGAAGGGCAATCTACCTAAATCACATAATGCGCTGATATACTCAAACTACACAATAAAGATAGCAAAACTATTACAAATGCGGTTCGCCAGGTTCGTTTTTACTTTCAGTGTTACTGGGTGTGCCAGGGTTCTCGATAATCACGAACACACTCTCCCCTGGCCTGGCGCGCACCTGGATAGTGTGTGGTGCTATCAAGTGTGCAGGCCAAACATCGTAAGGCGGTATCTGAAGAAAGGCGACTAACTGCTCCAATTCCACTGCCGAGATACGGGAAACACCACGCTCTATACCGCCATAGCGTTTGCGGCTTGTGCCTATGTGGTTCGCGCATTCATCCTGAGTCAAGCCCAATCGTCGGCGAGCACGTGCCAGTGCCTCGCCTATCTCGCGGCTACGCCGGTATGGGTTGTAAGATTCAATATCCAACGCCAAGCCCACCCCCTCCCAATACTGTTTTTTGGAGACGGCTTCGTGTATTCGCTCTCCCGCCACCCCACTATTAGGATGTCAGAAAAACATTGACTTGGTAGACGCTGTATGGTATATTGAGTAGAAATAACTCATATATGCTTCAAATGAGTAAAAATTACTCATCAAGAGCGGCTGCCGCGCAACCCAATTATCAATGTGGGTTGCGCGGCCTCTCTCGTTCGGAGCATTTGGTGAGACAGGATATGTGTAGAAGCCAATAAAACGCAGGAGGAGGAGTACAATGAGGAAGATAATGCGTTGGGCTATCGGTGTAGGGGTAATATGTGCTACGGTTGTTGCGGCAACGCTGATTCGCCCGCTTGATGTGGGGCAGGTATCAGCCCAAGCAGGCTGCCAGGTATTTAAGGAGACCGGCAAGAGCGTATGCGGTAAGTTCCTGACCTACTGGCAGCAGCATGGGGGGCTGGCCCAACAGGGCTATCCTATCAGCGGTGAGTTCACTGAGGTGAGCGATCTGAATGGGCAGCCATACACGGTGCAGTACTTTGAGCGGGCGGTGTTTGAGATGCACCCCGAGAACCAGCCGCCGTATGATGTGCTACTGTCTCAGTTGGGTACGTTTCGCTTCCACGCCAAATACCCTGGTGGGGAGCCAGGAGCATCAAACCCAACGCCTGTGCCGCCAGCCCCTCCAGGCATTGGAGTAAAGGTGCCGCTACGAGATGGCGTTACGCTCGCCTTAATACCCAGCACAGGTACAGTGAGCTACGTGTGCATAGGTCGTACCCTGGAGTGGCAGTTCAAGCTGGACAACACCAGCGATACGCCATTTACGGCAAACCTGGACCCTGGCAGTGTTTTGTGGGTGGATAGCACGGGCAAAACCTACAGGCCCTCAGCTTGTAACGGTAACTTCACGGGCATTTTCAGCTCCCCAACCGCTATACGCGGTAAGAGCGATGATAGCGGCGCAGTTCGAATGCCCATTGATACCCTGCCTCCGGCGGCTACATTTATAGACCTGCATATGACCCTGACTGGAATTCCAGTTATATTCCGTTACTCACTTCGCTGATACATTAAGATAAGCTGGTGGTAAAGAATTCTTTACCCCAACCTATCTCTTCTCTCTTATAGCTTGTTTTTGATGTCCACAGCTGCCGCCATACACATTAGCAGCAGACCCATACCGCCGAGTAACAGGCATCCTATAGCCACAGACCATTCCTTTCTGACGCAGGAACTCAGCTAGTAACCAATGCTCCTACCAAGCCTAACCCAATTGGGCTATTGCTAGATAGGGTCATAGCGCGTAAACTGCTATTGCCACGCCATATAAGTTTGCCACCCAGGTGCCACTACTCGTATGGACAAAGGTAGCCATATAGCAGCCCTGTTGAGCGGTTTGGATCTCTACCCAACAGGGTTGCTACGTTTGACCTAATCAGCATAGTCGGCAATGATGCCTAGCACAACCCCCCATTAGGACTGTCTACCAGTAGCTGATTCTCCCTCGGGATGGCTAGTGCATAGGTCCCCCCTTTATAGGTTGGCACAGCTAATAAGGGCAGCTCTATACAGTAACTGCCCTTATTAGCTGTGCAGGAACTGCTGAAAACTTCCATGTTTTATTCAACGAGTCCCACTAATTAGTAAAACCTACACCCCTAAACGTCCAGGTTTCTTACGTTCTTGGCGTGGGTTTGGATGAAGCGCCTGCGCGGGGGGACGTTGTTGCCCATTAGCATGTCGAAGGTTTCGTCGGCGGCCAGGGCGTCTTCTATTGTTACCTGGAGGAGCGTGCGGGTCTCAGGGTTCATAGTGGTATCCCAGAGTTGCTCAGGGTTCATTTCACCAAGACCTTTGTAGCGCTGTATCGGCACCTTCTCCTTACCTATCTGCTTCAACGCGGCTGCCAGAGCTGCATCATCATAGGCCCAGATTTGCTGCTTGCCGGTGCCTATGCGGTAGAGGGGCGGCTGCGCTATATAGAGGTAGCCTCCTGATATTAGCTGTGGCATCTGGCGGAAGAAGAAGGTCAGCAGGAGGGTGCGGATGTGGCTGCCGTCCACGTCAGCATCGGTCATGATGATGATGCGGTGGTAGCGCAGCTTGCCGGTGTCCCACATATCTGAGATACCCGCGCCCAGGGCTGTGATCAGCGCTTTGATAGCGTCGTGCCCCAGCATCTTATCGAGGCGGGCCTTCTCTACGTTGAGGATCTTGCCCCATAGCGGCAGCACAGCCTGTGTGCGGCGGTCACGCCCCTGCTTGGCCGAGCCGCCTGCCGAGTCTCCCTCGACTATGTACAACTCCGACCTTGAGGGGTCGCGCTCCGAGCAGTCGGCCAGCTTTCCGGGGAGGGTAGAGCCGTCGCCCGCGTTTTTACGCACTACGTCACGCGCTTTACGAGCGGCGTCGCGGGCGCGAGCAGCGTTCAGCGACTTCTCTACAATCTTGCGAGCATCCGAAGGGTTCTCCTCCAGGTACTGCATCAGACCTTCGGCGGTGGCCTGCTCTACAACGTTCTTGATCTCGGCGTTGTTCAGTTTACCTTTTGTCTGGCCCTCAAATTGAGGGTTGGTCAGGCGCACCGAGACGATAGCCGTAAGACCTTCGCGCACGTCGTCGCCGCTCAGGTTAGCGTCGCTATCTTTGAGCACGTTGGCTTTGCGCGCATAGTCGTTCAGCGTGCGAGTGAGCGCGCCACGGAAGCCCGTGAGGTGCGCGCCGCCATCTACAGTATGTATATTGTTGGCGAAGGAGAAGACCGACTCGGAGTAGCTATCATTGTATTGCAATGCTACTTCCGCCGAGGATGTGCCTACTTTGCGCTCGATATAGATAGGCTGTGGGTGAACTACTTTGCGGTTTTTGTTCAGGTGGCGCACAAAGCTCATTACGCCCCCCTCGAAGTAGAAAGTAAGCTCGTTCTCTTTGCCTTCCCGCTCGTCGCGGAAGGTCATCATCAGCCCCTTGTTGAGGTAGCACATCTCGCGGAAGCGCTGGGAGAGGGTATCAAACTCGTAGTCTATGCTCTCGAAGATTTGCGGATCGGCCTTGAAGATAGTGAGGGTGCCTGTCTCGTCGCTCTTGCCGATTGACTTCACGGGAGCCTTGGCTTTGCCGCGCTCGTATTCCTGCACGAAGATTTTGCCCTTCTGCCTGACTTCTACGCGGCACCACTCGCTGAGTGCGTTCACTACCGATGCGCCCACGCCGTGCAAACCGCCTGATTGCACATAAGCGCCGCTGTCGAACTTGCCGCCTGCGTGCAGCGTGGTCATGACCACTTCGAGGGCGGAAACACCCATCTTGGGGTGCATATCGGTTGGGATGCCACGAGCATAGTCGCGCACCGCCACGCTGCTATCAGCGTTTATAGTAACATTGATGCGGTTGCCGTTGCCCTGCATGGCTTCGTCAACCGAGTTGTCAACGATTTCATAAACAAGGTGGTGCAGTCCATGCACGTCTGTGCCGCCGATATACATACCGGGGCGCTTACGTACAGGCTCCAGCCCTTCGAGCACCTCGATAGATCGGGCATCATAGCTATTTGTTGCTACCAACTCTTTTAACCTCCTGAACAGGCGTTATACACATATTTAGGCTGATATCTCTTACCACTTATTATACCACATCCTGAGCTATTTTGCATTTATTTGTAGAACTTTAGTTCGTTTATGACAGCGGTGGATGGGTGTGCGTCAGGAGGTAGCAGGTGCCCGCTAAGGTCCGAGTGACTGAGCCTTAATCTTTGGTGATATTGCCTGCGACTTCGGCTGGCGGTTCGCCGCCAGGGATTGGCAGTAAGGCGTCGCCCTCTATACCGGGGAAGATGTTCACATCAACGGGCTGCTGCGCCATTTTGTCCATGCGGGACTTATCTTCTACATGCAGCAGGTATGGATTGAACAATTGGCCGATGCAGAAGACAACTATCAGCACGCCAAGCACCGCCAGTACCATGCCGGGGTTGAAGAGGCCGCCTGTTACCCCCGCCAGAGTTACGCCGAGGGGTGAGGAAAACTGCGCTATTACTCGACGTACCGAGAAGACGCGGCCTTGTAGCTCGCGTGGCGTTTGCGTCTGCCAGATAGTTTGTGAGTGCGAGTTCATTATTGGCACAAGGCCCACATAGAGGAAGTTCATAGCGGCTGTCAGGAAGATGAAAGGGGAAAGGCCAAAGACAAATTGTACAACCCCCGCAACAAGGATGGGCACTACCACGCCGTAGATCTTCCTCCCTTTGAGTCCGCCCCAGATGCTCATTATCAGCCCGCCAGCCAGACCGCCCAGCCCACTCGCGATGCTGATCAATGCCAGCGCCGACTCGAAGGTGAATCCACGAGACATCCAGTCGGAGTTCAGGTTGAACTTGAGGAGGAGCGGCACGAAGACCTCTATAGGTGCGCTCGCAAAGTTTATCACCGTAAAAGTTGCAAGAAGCCATAGCATCGGAGGGCGCCGCCATATGTAGAGCGCGCCTTCCTTGATGTCGGCCCATACGCTCTTTTTGGCTGCGCCTGTGCCCATGTCGGTGCGCCTGGGTGAGGGAATGTACAGGAAAATGAGGGAGCCGGAGGCGAGGAAAAAGGTGATCGCATCTATGGCTATCGCTAATGCCGAGCCATCACTGAGGCCCGCCAGCACTGTACCCAGGCCCCCAGGCACCAGCCCTTGACGCGCCATCCCAGGCAGGGCGATAATTGTGGCGGCGATTGCTGGCGATAGTATACCGGAGAGGGACCAGATGGTTTGCATCATGCCGTTAGCTCGAGGCAGTTGCTTCTCAGGCACCAGCATAGCGTAGGAAGTATCGAAAGCCGAACTGTGGAAAGGGCTGATGGCAGAGAAGAGAGCCACGAGTATGATCAACGTCCACATCTGTAATGTGTGCGTGAGCATCATCGTCATCAGCGCCAGGCTGACACAACCGCTCAAGAAATCGGCCACCATCATCGTGCGCTTGCGGTCGTGCCTGTCGGCCCATGCCCCGGCAAGAGGCGTCAGCAGAAGCGTCAGGGCGTAGGTGAGGCTGATAGCGGCAAGGGCAAAGGCTAGCTGCGGCTTTTGCTCAGGGCGTGGATAGAGCACCTGCGTCAGCCAGATAGTAACGGCGAAGAAGGTAAGCGCGCTGCCGAAGACCGAGATAGATTGTGTGACCCAGACAATCAAGAATGTCCTGAAGCCGTTGGGGGGCGCTTCGTAATGCTCAGTAGAACTCAAAATAGACTCCTCAGTATGACAGAGCCGTTGGCAGGCTCGTAGAAGGCGGGCGCGGCCAAATCCTGTTCCGGTTATGCCTGATGATAACCCAGCAGCACCCTGGGCAAATCAGTCTATGGTCGTATTAATCAGCTTCCCGTCAGGCTAGAGTAACAGGCAGACGGCGCTCGAAGCTAAACTACTTGCAGCTCCTCAATAGGAGGGGCGTTGTGCACATCCGGGTTGAAGACTGCGAGCGCACAGACACCCAGCATGAAAGCGGAGAATATCAAGATGGTGGGTACGGGGCCAAACCATTGAAGAAAGAGACCTGAAAGAAAAGCGCCCGCAGGCTGAGTGCCCCAGGAAATGAGGCGACTTGCGCTGTTCACCCTGCCTTGTAAAGCGTCTGGGATTAAGGCAACACGATAGCTGAGGGCTGTTACATTGTAGATGGGTATGGTTAGCCAGATAATGGCGGACACCAGCCCCAGCACAATGATGTTGTGTGCGATAGCGTAAAGGGGGAAGGCGAATGTCTCGATTATGATGGTGACGGCGACTACCTGCCCGAATCGGAACCGTTTCTGAATTCGGCCGCCGATTAGCGCGCCGACAATGCCGCCGACTGCGCCTATGCTTACGAGTACGCCTATAGCCGTCGAGTCGGCGCCCAGACGTGTTGCAAGCACAATGAGAAGGAGCCAGGTGGCTGCGTTCACAAAGTTGAGTCCGCCCGTGATCATCGCCATCGTGCGCACTACGCGCTGCTGCCACAGCCAGGACAGCCCTTCCATAATCTCGGCCCGCAGATTGCGTTTTGCTGCCGTGCGCTCTCCCTGGAACTCGGTTTTGATGAATAAGAGAGAGAAGACGGAGAAAGTGTATGATGCGGCGTCCACTATAAAGGGGAATGCTTGACCCAGAACCTTGAAGATGAAGCCACCAAGCGGCGGCCCAATCAAGGCCGAGGTGTTCATAGAAATCTCATTTTGCGCGGTGGCGGCTGGTAGCTGCGCCTTTAACACTACGTGGGGCAGGCAAGCTACCTCGGCGACGTTGAAAAAGACGAAGAGAATGCCCTCTATGAAAGCGTTTGCATATAGCTGCCACGCTGTGAGTGCGCCGAAAGCTATGGCTAGAGGTACACTGGCCAGGCTCACGGCGCGCCCAACGTCGCAAAGGATCATTACTTTTTTGCGATTCCAGCGGTCTATAAGCGCGCCCACAGGCAAGCTAAAGAGCAGGTACGGTACAGTGTACAGTGCTCCGGCGATACCGGCGGCCACCGGCGACTTTGTAATCGCCAGTATGAGCAGAGGAAAAACGATGCCCGACCCGGCGCTACCGATGGACGAGATAGTCTGCCCGCTCCACAGAAGCATGTAATCACGGTTGCGCCACAGAGGTGGCAAATGCCGGGTTTGCTTCTGAAGAGAGGTAAATTCGCCAGGTACTTCGGCTACGGCAACAGCTACGACTACGGCTACTGCTTCTATCGCTTCCACCGTGCCAGGCAAAGCCCCAGGCTCTATCTCTTCTACTTGCTGGTAACTCAATGTAATCTCCTCGTAGTGTGTATGGCGTATGGCGTATGGCGTATGGCGCTTTGGAGAGTTAGCTCTTTAGTTTCACTCTTGGCGATAACCCGGCACGCAGTACATACTACACGCTACACACTGCAAGTCTATTCACCTTCGATATTAGCAAGGTGTTCCATTGCTTGCTGCGATGTTAGCTCGCCGCGCTCTACTGCTTTGAGGATCTCAAGGGCAGCCTGGCGTCGCTCTGCGTAGCCTTCCGGCTCGGTTCGATCTTTCGCCTCCGGCGATGTGGCGCGGACATTTTCTCCTTCGGTAGAAGGTGTGGAGCGTGATAAATCTGTGGTTGGAGCGCCAGGCACGTCGGGCTGCGAGGGTGCGGGAGGAGCGCTTTCCTCGCGGCGTGCGCGGATTAAGACGTCGCCGCTGGTGCTGCCCAGGCGCGCTAATGGCCCTCCGCCATTTATCGTCAGGCTCGCGCCACGCCGGTGCTGGGCGCTGTAGGCAACCTGATCGCGTTGGAAGCCGCAGCTTATGTCGCCGCTCAAGGTGGCAACCTCCGCTGTTACGCGAGCGTCGGCAGGCAAGGATAGAGTAAGATCGCCACTGACGGTGTGGACTTCGCAGCCGCGCTCAGGCACCCGCAGCAGGCCAAGCTCAATGTCGCCGCTGGCGCTGTTCACACTTACTTCCGCCAGGTTTGCCTTGTCACCTTTTATGTCACCGGAGGCCGAGCGCGCCCCCAGCTTACCTTCTACACCGCTTATTGTGATGTCGCCGCTGGCGCTATGCACCACCAGATTGCCGCCGACCCGCTGCATGCGAATATCGCCGGAGGTCGATTGAATAAAGAGGGTGCCGTTCACTTGCTCGACCGAAAGGTCGCCGGTGCTGGTGCGGAGGTTCAAGTCGCAGTCGTAGGGCACTTTGATGTAGTAATCGCAGCCACCGGCCCAGCTGGAAGGGTCCATGTAAGGTCCGAAGCCCTTGCTCATGCGGCGCATGCTCCGCTCGACATTGCGCTCGACCTTCGCGGCTACTCTCTCAAGGCCGATGCCGAGATTTTGCAATCCCTCGGCCACAGGCTCAAGGAAGTTGACGAGCTTGTAGCTACCGGGGCGGCTGCGCACCGTCACGAGCGAGCCGTCTTGGTCAAGCTCGAAAAGCCCTTCGGACCCCGCGATCGCCACCTCAATAGCGGGTTGGTCCCACCCCTGTATATGCACATCGCCTGTGGGTTGCTCGATAGTCAAACGGGGGGTTTGGCTGAGGTCTGCGGTTGATATAGTCTGTGTGTAGCCGTTGCTAGTTGACATTGGGTTTTCTCCTTTGGATAATGAGCGCTTCAAGATTACATCCGATAAAGAGTGCGTATTACCTGTTACGTAGCACGCGTTACATGCAGCGTCGGGCGAGAGCGGCGGACTGGTAATCGTCCAGTAAGCGCCGGTAGTTATCGGCTGGGGCGGTCAAAGGCTCCTCTGTGTGAGCGTAGGTGGGGAGGTCCTCGTTGGCGCCGTATTCTACAGGTATGCTTACGAGCTGCACGAGGAGCCATCGGCGCACTCGTGGGGTGTTGAGGTGCATTGACAGGCGGGCGCGTCGCGTGCCTCTGGGGGCTATATCTTCAAATCTGGTTGCCTGGGTGACTAAAGTTGCTGTCATTTTCTTCTCCTCCTTTTAGCTTTGACTTTATGGGGTTGAATTATCTAGCCGTTGAGCTTCTTCATTGCCTCGTCTATAGTTAGCTTGCCTGCGGCGAGGTCGTCCAATATCTGCTGGCGTTTTTCGGGGTTTGGCCGGGCGCGCAGGGGGGAGGTGGGCGGCACCGATGGCGCGGGAACGATAGGCGCTGTCGGTGCCGGTAAGACCGGGGGGCGCAGGCTACCCGTCTGCGGGTTGAGCACCTGCGCCTGATAGAACTCGAATTGGTCAACATCGCTGATGTCGCTGTCGTCTACTTCGTAGCCCATTGAGCGGACTACTTCGTTGAGGCGAGAAACCACGGTTGGGTAGGAAATCCCAAGCTCGGTCTCGACGTCCTTGATCTTGCCCCTGCACTTGACGAAAGTCTCGACGAACTGAACCTGCTCAGGTGTAAGCGCTTGCAGCCTTCCGAAACCGAAAGCGCCGTCTATCCCAGTACCGCACTGGCTACATTGTAGACGTGTTACCGTTAAAGAGCTGCTACAAACCGGGCATTTGCCTGGTATAGGGTTCATAATCTTTGCCTCCTGCTTGGAACAATTTATGTCTACATTGAGAATATCAATATCTGACACCATATTATCACAGCTTTTCAGCTTTGTCAATAGGTACATTGATATTAATTCAAAAAATATTGATTTTCTTAATGCTCGCATTGATTTATTGTGTTTATCTGCTGTTGACCATTAAAACCATCAAAAGACGGCCCAATCTCGGAGTACGAGATAGCCAGGCCATTCACAAGCTGTGGGGGTTCCGATGTAGAAGCGCGATGGCACAGGGAGTGCTTTGTAAATAATAGTGGGCGGAGTCTCGACCGGGGCAGTTGTAGAGATGGTATTTACCTCCGGCACTTCTTTGCACACAAGGACTTTGCGGCTGGTGTTAGCCTTGTACCATCAGGGGATTACATTCTGGGTTGGGTCTGTTATACTAGCTGTACGGGGTCTAATAAGAGAGAACCTTGAATTTTTAGAAGCGTTTACTCTTGGTGTGGAAAGAGGATGATTGGAGCGCTCTATGCGATTTTCGACAAGTAGGCTGCCCATTATTGGCGTTTCGACGATGGATGATCACGATGCTGCGGGCGTTCATATGGACCGCTTCAGCAACAACCAGGCTTATGTGAAGGCGGTTGAGGCAGCAGGCGGCGTGCCCATACTCATTCCGCAACTTGAAGACCCGGCAGCGCTACGCTGCATCTACGAGATGCTCGATGGCCTGATGCTCCCTGGCGGCCTGGATATGCACCCCAGATTCTACGGGCAGGAGCCGCACCCCGCACTTGACCCCAGCGACCTGGGCCTTGACCATATTGAGACCACAATGCTCCCCTGGGCGCTTGAAGACGATATGCCGGTGCTTGGCATTTGCCGAGGCGAGCAGGTGATAAATGTCGTCATGGGCGGCACCCTTGTTCAGGATATATACACTCAATATCCCACCTCGATTGACCACCGCGAGTCGGCCAAGAGGAAAATCCGCGACTACCTGGCGCACGATATTGTTGTGGATGAAGGCTCTCGCCTGCGTGGGATAGTTGGCGAAGATCGCGTGTGGGTCAATACGGCGCACCACCAGGCGATAGACCGTGTGGCCCCTGGCCTGGTAGCCACGGCCTGGGCGCCCGATGGCATCGTCGAGGCTGTAGAAAGCCCTGACCGCCACTATGTGGTGGCCGTGCAGTGCCACCCTGAGATACTTTACCGCAAGCACAGGTGGGCGAGCAGATTCTTCCAAAGTTTCGTGGAAGCGGCCTCCGAAAGGCTGCAATCATCGCAGCGGAGTGCGGGCGCTACAGTACATACGGGCGCGCCCGTAGCAGCCAACCGCGCCGCTAGCGCGTAGTTTGCCTGGGGCCATGATGACCGCCGGCGTTGACCCGGCGGTTACTTTATTTTCAGGGGCGCAGATATGCAAGAGCTTCCGGCAGATTTAATAATTCATTCCGCGGCTGAACTGGTTACCTGCGCTGGGGCGGGCGAAGGCCCCAAAAGAGGGGCCGCGCAAGGAGAGGCGGGTATTATCCCTAACGGGGCTGTGGCGGTGCGCGGCGAATGGGTAGTAGCCGCGAGCGATAGTAACAGCATCCTCCGCCGCTTCCGGGGTGAAGAGACAAACCTGGTAGACGCCACAGGCAAAAGTGTCACTCCCGGCCTGGTGGATGCTCACACTCATCTTGTGTGGGCGGGGTGGCGCGACGAAGAGTATGAACTCAGGCTAAAAGGGGCGACCTACCTTCAGATAATGGAGGCAGGGGGCGGCATAATGGCCACGGTGCGGGCCACGCGCAACACCGGCAGCATGGAGCTGCAAGAGCTTGTAAAGGCAAGATTAGAGCGGATGTTGGCGCACGGCACTACCACAGCAGAGGTGAAGAGCGGCTACGGCCTCTCAGTAGAAGACGAACTCAAGAGCTTGCGGGCGCTTAGAGACCTCAATGTCGAAATGCAAAAGAGCGGTACCGGCCCGCGCATCGCCGCTACTTTCCTGGGAGCGCACGCGGTGCCTGAGGAGTATGCGGGCGATGCCGATGGTTATGTAGATTTGATTGTGCAGAAGATGCTACCTGCTGTGGCGCAGGAGGGGCTGGCGGAATGGTGTGACGCTTTCTGCGATGTAGGGGCTTTCACGGCAGACCAGACAAGGCGGGTGTTGAGTGCGGCTAAAGAGTTGGGAATGGGTGTGCGCCTGCACGCCAACGAGTTCGCACGGGTAGGCGCGGTGCAGGTGGCAGCCGAGATGGGTGCGATATCGGCGGACCATCTGCTGGTGGTCGAGCCGGAGGACATTAGCGTGCTAAGGGAGGCAGGCACGATAGCTGTGCTGCTGCCGGGCACGCCCCTCGGCTTAGGGTTGGGCAGCTACGCGCCCGCTCGTGCTTTGATTCAGGGGGAAGTGCCTGTTGCTCTGGCAACTGACTGCAACCCTGGGACCTGCCCCAGCGAGAGCCTGGCGCTGATGATCTCCATTGCTTGCTCGCAAATGAAAATGACCCCCGCCGAGGCTATCGTAGCCGCCACAATCAATAGCGCTCACGCCCTTGAGCGCGGTCATTTGCTGGGCAGCCTGGAACCGGGCAAGCTGGCTGATATAGTCATCTGGGACGCGCCTAACCACCGCCACCTTGCCTACCACTTCGGCGTGAACCTGGCGGAGATGGTCTTTGTGGGCGGAAGGCCAGCCTTTTAAAAGGGGCTGCATGCAGAGGTGATCCTTCGCACGTAAGGTGTGTGACCTGCCCGCCAGAGATGTAGTTCTAACTGGTGGCACTTTCTACCCTGTCCAATCTGTGCAGGAGCGCTACTCTACGCTGAGGGTGAATGCAGGCCGCACAACCCCTACCACATCGCCGGGGCGATTGCGTACTTCTTCCATCCAGTACAGCTCTAGCTTGTTCAGCGTCTCTTCGTCGAGCAGCCCTGCCTGGCGCAAGCCCTCTACTACCGAGGGGTTGCGGGCGCGGCCTTGCACATCGCCGTCAAGCAATTTGAGAGCAAAGCCTATTGATGGCTCTTGCCAAGTGGCAAGCTGCGCGACGCAGTAGACCCCCTCCGCACCGGCTTTGGCGATCAGCTTGCCGCCCGCTGCACGCATCAGGTCGGTGTCAATTCGGTTATTGCGGGCAGCGACCATCTCAGGGTGAGTAATCATCGCGTGGTCGATCCTCTCGACGGCGCTGCGCCTCGGTTCCGGCCAGTATTGCGGCTGCGCGAGCCTGGCGAAGGAGACCGCCATGCGGTGTACCGATATGCCGAATGTGCAGACACTGCAACCGTCCACTCCTATAGCTACTTCGTTGGGGGTCAGCCCCGCGAACTGCGCCACCACCTCAAGCATCATCTCTTGCACCGGGTGGATGCGGTTCTCATAGCCGCCGATAGGCCAGCCGTAGAAGCGAGCCAGCGCCAGCATTCCGGCGTGCTTGCCGGAGCAGTTGTTGTGCAGCGCGGTGGGGGCCTCGCCGCGCTCTTCGAGTTCGCGTGCAGCAACTTTGTCGTAAGGCGCATGCACCCCGCAGGAGAGCGCATCCGGGCCGCAGCCAATCTTGTCAAGTATGCTTGACACAGCCCGCACATGTATATCTTCGCCGCCATGCGAGCCGCAGATAACCGCTATCTCGGCTTCGGTCAGCCCGAAGTGATCAGCCGCGCCGCTCTCGACAAGGGGCACAGCCTGTATCGGCTTGGATGAGGAGCGATAGTAAGCAACTGTGCCTGGATTGCCCGCCCACGCTACAAGGCTGCCTTCCACGTCGGCCACAGCTATCACGCCGTAGTGAACCGACTCGACAATAGGCCCGCGTGTTACTTCTGCCAGCACAGCGGGGTTACGCTCAGGATTATGCTTGGGGTCCGAGGTCATAGAGGGTCCTTTCGGGTTGACGAGGATGGTAACACGCGCTACGCGCTACGACTTCGCTTCACACTCATTGAGATGCCATCACGCATGGGGATTATTGTGCTCACCAGCCTGGGGTGATTGGCTATGGTACGGTTGAAGGCGGCTATGCCTTGCGTGGAGGGGCTTGAGACTTCGGGGTTGAGCACCTGGCCGGATCGCAGGGCATTGTCGGACAGGAGAACACCACCTGTACGCAGACGCTTCAGGCAAAGGTCTAGAAGCTCAATAGCGGTGTCAGGTCGCTCAAACTGGGTCAGAATGTCGAGGAAGATAAGGTCGAACTCCTGGTCCATGCCGCGCATAAGGGTGAGGGCATCGCCCTGGCGAACGACGCAGATACCTGATAGGTCTGCCTGCCTGAAGTACGCCTCGGCCCAGGCTGCGCGCCCTGCATCCTTCTCCAGGGTGACAACCCGCCCTTCGTTCTCGCGTGCGGCCCTGGCGAGCCACATCGCTGAGTAGCCGATAGCTGTGCCCACATCGAGAATATCTTTTGATTTGAGGGCAAGCGCCAGCGTGTAGAGAAAATGCCCTTCCATAGGACCAATGATCGGCACATTCTCGCGCTCGGCGTGGGCTTCCATATCGGCCAACGCCCCCTCGCTCACCGGCGTCAGCCCACATATATATTGTTCGAGCTTCTGGTCGGTAACACCGAAATACTTCATAGTAACCTCTGGGACTTGCAGTATGCAATATGTGTTACGTAATACGAACCTACCCTTGCAGAACAGGCACTTCCTCGCCTAGTAAGCGCCAGACGACAGGGCGAACAGCATCGGGGCTGCCGCTCGTGTAGACTGTTAGAGCGCCCGGTTTGCCTGTGGGGTGCAACAAATGGCGCGACTGTAGCACACGGGACGTCTGTCGAGCCACTCCTTGGCCGGAGTCGATCAGCTGGACGTTGTTGCCTGCTACTTCTCTAATAATTGACTGGAGGAATGGGAAGTGAGTGCAGCCCAGGACTATGGTGTCAGCGCCTTGTTCAATAATGGGGGCGAGCGCCTGAGAAATAGCTTCGCGGGTCTCTTGTGTATGGAGGTCTCCACGCTCCACAGCCTCTACGAGGCCGGTAGGGGCTACTGTGACTACTTCCACGTCTGCGGGATGAGCAAAGCGCTCTATGACATCGTGCAGCAGGCGGCCACGCATAGCACCCTTGGTCGCAAGCACGCCTATCACGCCCGTGCGTGTGGCCGCCACCGCGGGCTTGACGGCTGGCACCAGGCCAACAATCGGCACCTGCCTGACGACACGCAAATGCTCCAGGCCAGCCGCCGACGCAGTGTTGCAGGCAACTACTATCCCCTTCGCTCCTCTCTCAAGCAAGAAGTCGGTTATCTCCAGAGCGCGTGTGCGAAGCCACTCATCGGAGCGCACGCCGTAGGGGCAGTTGACGGTATCGGCGTAGAAAAGTATCTCTTCGTAAGGGAGAGTACGCCGCAATTCGGCAACAATAGAGAGGCCCCCCATTCCGGAGTCGAAAGCGCCAAGGGGGCACAGAGCCGCAATCTCGCTGTATGGCGAGATGTGCGGTGATCGGGCACTCGGCTGCGGGCCAACAGCATTCCGCATAGAGTCGGGGTAAGACGCGTCCTGTGGGTGGTCCATAGACGTGGGGCTGGCCTCACGGCTCTGCATCTGGTTCTATCTCCTGGTATATGTGAGTAGTATCGTACCGCCTCTAGGCTTTGTCAAGAGAGCGCCATCAGGCCATCAGGTAAGAGTTCAGAGTTGGGGTATCCGTGCGGGCGTACCGCCACCCGCCCTCACCCCTCAACCCCCTCTCCCTTCATGGGAGAGGGGGCTTTGTGCATGCTGAGTGTGGGGGGCTGCCCCTGACGGGGTTACAAGGGTGATTAAAGCCCCCTCTCCCCTTGTGGGAGAGGGGCATGGGGTGAGGGGAGGGACACCTCTGCACCTCTATTCTTCTGAAAATAGGCTGCTGAGAGCCTATTTTCATTGCCGGTTGGTGGCCCGTAGGGTCATGGGATATTCTGAACATTTACCGCCGCTGGCAGGGATCGGCTGCTAATCCCTCCCCTCGTCAGGGTAGTAGGCGTGTGCCCTGGAAGACGCGTTGTATATCGAAGAAGGTGATAATTGCCATGAGGGCCAGCAGCACCATCATTCCGGCGAAGTGTACCATCCCTTCTTTTTCGGGGGCTATCCGGCGGCCACCCCTCAGCATCTCGATTATCACGAAGAGCAGCCGCCCACCGTCCAGAGCGGGCAGTGGCAGCAAGTTGATCATGAAGAGGGATATAGCTAGCAGCGCCATGAGGTTCAGCAGGCCGCTAATGCCGGCATCCTGCGCTACCTCTCCTGTGAGTTGGGATATGCCCACTATTGAAGTGACTGGGGGGCCATCAGTTTTGCCCGCGAAAGTTTGGGCGATGCCTTGCGGTATGCTGGTGATCACGCCCCAGGTATTGTTCAGCGCCCTTCCAAGTGCCTCGGCAGGGCTATAGTAGACCATCCGGTACGGTCTGAAAAGAAAGAGGTCGTACGACTTCTGCGCGCCGGTGGAGGTGGGCGTAAGGGTAAGGGGACCTACCTGCTTGCCGTCACGCTCGACTATCACCTGTGCAGGGCCGTCGCTCTTACTTAAGAGGTAGTCGAACTCAGGCAAATTGTTAACGGGCTTGCCGTTGACCTGCTTGATGATGTCTTGAGCTTTGAAGCCTGCTTTATCGGCCAGGCCACCGGCTCTTACCTGGTCAATCCGCGCGGGGCTTACCCACGCCTCAAGGAGGATGCCCAGAGGCGTCGTGCCGTGCGGTGTAATAGTAAGGGGCACTTTAGCGCCGTCGCGCTGCACAACAAAGGTAGTTGGCTTGTCAACATTATCGCGGCTGAGGCTGCGTATATCGTCGCTGCTTGTCACATCACGGCCCGCGATGCCAACTATTTCGTCGCCCGGCAGCATGCCCCCCACAGCGGCGGGCTGGCCGGGTAGCACATCGGCCACTCCTGTAGTGGGCGCGCTAATCACGCGTGTGCCTGTGACAGATGTGCCTGCGAAGATTACGACCGCGAGAAGGAGGTTCATAAATGAGCCTGCCGCCAGCACGATGATCCGCTTCCAGGCAGGAGCTTTAGCGAACGACTTCGGGTCGTCCGAGTCGCCGTTCTCGCCAACTATCTTGACGAAGCCGCCGATGGGCAGCCAGTTTATCGAGTAGTCGATTCCCTTGCGGCGTATGGCAAACATGCGCGGGGGAAAGCCAATGCCGAACTCCTCCACCCCGATACCGAGCCAGATTGCGGTGAAAAAGTGCCCCATCTCATGGACTACAATCAAAATACCAAGGATGGGCACGACCCATAGCCAGCTAAAATCCATTACAATCTCCGAACTACTACGAGCAACGGGGCCCGTCCCTACTGGAAAGCGTCACTGCCTCGCTATCCGTTATTTACTACCTATTGCGTCAGCCAATTGGCCAGCGGTTTGCCTCGCCCAGTCGTCCGCCCACTTGATCTCGGCAATATCAGGGCTGGACAGCGCTACGGAGGCATGTTTATCAAGCACTTCTTCTATTATACCAGGAATATCGCCAAAGCGGATGTCGCCCGCCAGAAAGCGCGGGACGGCCACCTCGTCGGCGGCGGCCAGCGCGGTGGGGTACGTGCCGCCAAGCCTCCCTGCCTGGAATGCGAGTGGCAAGCAACGGAAGCGCTGCATATCTACAGGCTCAAAGTGAAGCGCGCCGAGGGCGGCCCAGTCTGCTCGTGGCATATCGGGGTTGGGGTAACGCTGAGGGTGGGTTAGTGCGTACTGTATGGGCACGCGCATGTCCGGTACGCCCAACTGGGCTTTGGCCGAGCCGTCAACGAAGCGCACCATCGAATGGATGATGCTTTCCGGGTGGGCCACTACTTCTATGTCATCGAAAGGAACGCCAAAGAGCCAGTGCGCCTCAATCACCTCTAAACCTTTATTCATCAGGGTAGCAGAGTCGACGGTGACTTTCGCGCCCATCGTCCAGGTAGGGTGGTTGAGGGCCTGCTGAGGGGTTGCGCGGTCGGTGCTCTCGCGGTCCCAGAGCCGAAATGGGCCGCCCGACGCGGTGAGGACCAGCTTTTCAATACAATTCCATGCGCCGCTCGCGCCCCGTTCTTTGTTGTGCTCCTCAGACTCAGGCTCACCAACCAGGCACTGCCAGATGGCGCTATGCTCGCTGTCTATAGGGCGTATGCGAATCCCTTTGCGCTGAGCAAGCCGTGTAACTATCTCGCCTGCCATCACGAGCGCCTCTTTGTTGGCAAGGGCAACTTCTTTGCCTGCCTCAAGGGCGGCGAGAGTAGGTGCGAAGCCTGCATGGCCCGTGGTGGCGACCACAACCATATCCACATCGGGGTGAGTGGCGAGTTCTACCATTCCCCCTTCGCCCGATAGCAGGGGAATGCTGCTTTGGGGAGCGGAAGCTGTCAGGCTTGCGCGCGCTATGCTAAGAAGCAGAGGAGGCTCCGGCAAGGCGGCTGCTTGCGCGATGAGGGCGTCAAGATCGCTGCCTGCGCTCAGGCAAACAATACGGAAGCGATCCGACAAGTGGCGCACCACCTCAACGGTCTGTGCGCCGATAGAGCCGGTGGAACCGAGCAGGCAGATGCGTGTCTTTGCGTTTGAGTTATCCACAGAATCAGATTGTGTATAGCTGTTAGGCATGGTGGAGGTATAACTCACTCAGGGGACGACAGGCGAGGGCGACCATAAGTGAGCCTCTCCTCTTTTATCTCTTGTTGGTTCAACTGCTCAGCCCTCACTCTTCACTGCTAAAATTAACGTTGTGAGCTAACCAATGGTTCCCAGCAGGCGTAGTGGGATGTAGAGCGCGAGAGATATTAGTATAGGGCCGTGGCTTAGCTCTACGAGGGTGCGCCCCAGGTTAGTCCATCTTGCCAGGGGATTCGGGGAGCCTGACGCGGCCAGGATCATAGGCCGTGTGAGCAGGCTCACCAGCAAAGCGCCACCAACGAACAAGCCGAGGAGCAGGTGGAAAAACAACGACCACAAGAAGGGTGTGGAGGGGTTGAATTGGGTGAGAGATATAACGCTCGTGCTGATGAGCGTGGTAAATACAAGCGCTGTGCCCGCCTTCCAGCTTTCTTTGATGATGCGTGTGCGCCGCAAGAGGAGGAGTAGAGCTTCGAGGAGAATGGGAGGGATGAGGGCGGCCACCAGAAACACTCCGAGGCCCAGGGTGCTCACCATTAGCATGGCTTGCACACCGAGGGCCGCATAGAGAGACAGCGCCATAACGAAGGCCCAATCTCGAAGGGCGCGTTGCAGATCACGGCGCCCCAGGTGGGCCACCAGGGTGAGGGCCGCTACCGGGCCAACTGTATCTATAAGCCTGGAAGAACCCACCAGTACGCCGGGGATAGTCATCGCAAGATAAGCGCCCACCGCAAGCGCGCCCCATGCCCAGCGAATTGATTGTGCGCCTTCAAAAAGGTTGTTGCTCGCCACGCCGACCACCAGAGCGCCCCAGAGCAGGAGAGTGGTAGGCACAGGATTGAGGAAGCCCCAGTCGAGCGCACGTGATAGAGGGGTTTCCACAAGCATGAAGGCCACTATAAAGAAGGCCAGCAAGACCTTCCAGGCGAGGCCAAGCCAGCCTCCACGGTGACCTTCAGGCCCAACCATGCCAGGGTGAGGCGCTACTGTGCCTCGCATGGGGCGCTCTACTGCACCGCCGCGGGGTCGGGGCGTGGCGGCGTGGATGACCCGGGTTGGTCCGGCTCGGAGAGCTCTGAGACGGTGGGTGTGGAGTTCTCCTCTTTGTATTCCTGGCGCTCTTCGGGGAGTATGCCGCCGAACTTGCGCTGCCTGCGGCCATATTCGACAAGGGCTTCGTGGAAAGCCTCTTTGCCGAAGTCGGGCCAGGTGGTGGGGGTGGAGTAATATTCGGCGTAAGCAGCTTGCCAGAGGAGAAAATTACTGAGGCGCATCTCGCCTGCTGTGCGAATGATCAGGTCGGGGTCGGGGATGTCTGCGGTATCGAGGTTCCGAGAGATCAGCTCATCAGTGATATCTTCGGATTCAGCACCCGAAGCCACTATTTTGCGTATAGCCCGTACTATGTCGTCGCGCCCGCCATAGTTAAAGCAGACGCTCAACACAAGGCGGTCATTCTCTTTTGTGGTATCAAGAGCGTATTTTATCGCCTTTTGTAAGGCTAGGGGCACGTTTTCCATGTGGCCGAAGTGGCGTATCTGCACACCCTCTCGCTTTAGCTCAGGCGTCTCACGCTCGATTACCTCTGCCAGAATACGCATCAAGCCCTGTACCTCGTTGCTGGGGCGAGTCCAGTTTTCGGTGGAGAAAGCATAAACGGTAAGGTACTTTACACCATTCTCAACGCAAGCATGTACGATACGGCGAATATTCTCCGTGCCTGCGCGGTGTCCCATGAGCCTCGGCAGCCCTCTGGCGCGCGCCCACCTGCCATTGCCGTCCATAATGATAGCAACGTGCTGCGGGTGAAGTTCGGGGGTTTCGTTAGTCTCTGTCATGGTTACGTATTGCGTATTGCATAACAGGCAAGTATCGGTTTCCCTTACCCTGGCTACGCAATACGGCTCCCGTCACACCTCAAGCACTTCGGCTTCTTTGGCCTCGCCTACGTGCTCGGCTTCGCGCACGTACTTGTGGACAAGCTCTTCTACCTTTTCGCTTGCCCGCTTGTGGTCGTCTTCGGAGATCATCTTCTCCGCCTCCATCTCCTTGAGGTCTTGCAATGCATCTCGGCGCACATTACGGATAGAGACGCGGCCATCCTCGATTTTGTGCTTGACCATCTTCACCATATCGCGGCGGCGGTCTTCAGTGAGAGGTGGTATCGGGATGCGGATCAGGCGGCCATCATTGGATGGATTGAAGCCCATCTCTGACTTCTGCAATGTCTTCTCTATAATTCCGAATGCGCCTTTATCGTACGGCTGCACCACGAGGAGGCGCGGCTCTGGAGCTGACACCTGCGCAAGCTGGTTGAGCGGCGTGGGCGTGCCGTAGTAATCAATAGGCAAGCGATCAATCAACGCGGGGGTTGCCCGCCCTGTGCGGATCGAGAGCAAGTCGCGCTTGAGTGCTTCGATTGCCTTCTTCATGCGGTCTTCCGCATCTTTAAGTACATCCTCAGTCATGATTTTCCTCGAACTATATTGGACCGGTATGATAATCCCGAAGGCGAAGTTTAGTAGACACCCACTCTGGTGCCCACGTCCTCGCCCATTACTACACGGAGAATGTTGCCGGGTTGTTGTAGATTGAAGACGATAATAGGCAGGTAATTCTCCATGCACAGAGCCATTGCCGTAGTGTCCATCACGCGCAGGTCCATCTCTATTGCCTGGCGGTAGCTCAACACGTCGAACTTGGTGGCGTTAGGGTTGCGGTGCGGGTCATCGCTGTACACGCCGTCCACCTTGTTCTTAGCCATCAAAATAACCTCTGCCCCAAGCTCCAGGGCGCGCAGGGAGGCGGCGGTATCGGTGCTGAAGTAGGGGTTGCCGGTGCCTGCCGCGAGGATAATAACCCGTCCTTTTTCCATGTGGCGAATGGCTCGACGGCGAATGTAAGGCTCGGCCACTTCGTGCATGGCAATCGCTGACTGCACCCGCGTGTAGACCTCGCGCTTTTCGAGAGCATCCTGTAAAGCCAGGGCGTTGAGCACGGTGGCGAGCATCCCCATGTAGTCGGCTGTAGAGCGGTCCATCCCCTGAGCTGAGGCCGCGATGCCTCTCCAGATGTTGCCCCCGCCCACCACTATGGCGACTTGCACGCCGTGCGCCACTACATCCTTGACCTGATCGGCGATGGTATTCACCACCACAGGGTCAATGCCGAGGCCCACGTCTCCGGCGAGCGCTTCACCGCTCAGCTTGAGAAGAACGCGCCCGTAATGCGGCTTTGCGTTCTCCGTCACAGGGTGAGCAGTGTCAAGAAGCTGCCGAGTTGGCTCTACAGAGTCCTGTGTTTCAGCGGGCCTTACCTGCTCGACCATGCCTATGCGCCTCCTGGGGTGGTGATGGTTGGGTGAGTCCTAGTCTATCAGGTTTGGGGCTGTAAAGCAAACGGGCCGGGTACTGTAAATGTTCAGATTAGGGATGGAGCAATCTTCTTGGGGTAGCTGTGGAAGCGTACCCTCACCCGCCCTCACCCGCCCTCACCCCCAAACCCCCTCTCCCATGAAGGGAGAGGGGGCTTTAATTACCCCTGTAACCTCGTCAGGGGCTTGCCTTTCCACCCTACTCTGAACATTTACCGTAACAAGTAAGTGTTCAGACTAAGGGTGGAGGGGCTAGCTTAGCCCCCTCTCCCTTCATGGGGTGAGGGCGGGTGAGGGTACGCTTCCACAGCTGCCCCAAGAAGATTGCTCCACCCTAAATCTGAACGCTTACCTCTGAACCCTTACCTTGACAAAGCAGCCTTGCCAAACCTATACTGGAAGGGTATCATAGTTGGTAATGTGCGCTCGGAGTAGCGCATTATTTGTGTATCTTAATCCAGTAATCAGCAGTCAGTGATCAGACGGTGGCAACTTACAACTGTACATCACGGGCCACCGACCACCGACCACTAACCCTCCAGACGCAGACAGTTTATGCCCGAGCAAAGATTAATACGCAACTTCTGTATTATCGCGCACATTGACCATGGGAAATCTACGCTCGCGGACCGTTTGTTAGAGATCACCGGCACCGTTTCCAAGCGCAACATGGTCGAGCAAGTGCTCGATTCGATGCCCCTTGAGCGTGAAAAGGGTATCACCATCAAGGCCCGCGCTGTGCGAATGTCCTACAAGGCAGACAACGGGGAGGTTTACGAGTTCAACCTGATAGACACCCCCGGCCACGTTGACTTCACCTATGAAGTTAGCCGCTCACTCGCCGCTTGCGAAGGGGCCTTGCTCGTGGTAGACGCCACACAGGGCATCGAGGCGCAGACGCTTGCCAACACCTATCTTGCCCTTGAGCATGACCTTGCCATAGTGCCGGTAGTCAACAAGATCGATCTGCCTGCCGCCCAGCCTGAGCTTGTTGCTGAAGAAATCCAGAAGGTAATAGGTATACCCCGCGAGCAGATTATACAGGCCTCGGCCAAGGAAGGGCGTGGGGTCAAAGAGATACTTGAGGCAGTAGTCCACCAGATCCACCCGCCCGCGGGTGACCCTGGTAAGCCCTTGCGTGCGCTCATCTTCGACAGCCATTACGACGCCTACAAGGGAGTTATAGCCTATGTCCGCATAGTAGATGGCAGCGTGGCCGAAGGCGACCCGCTCGTAGTGATGGCAACGCGGGCCAACACCGAAGCGCAAGAGGTGGGCGCTTTCGCCCCTGCTATGACCTCTACCAGGTCGCTCAAGACGGGCGAAGTGGGATATATAGCCACAGGGCTGAAGGTGGTGCGCGAATGCCAGGTAGGGGATACTATCACCCTTGCCCAGAGGCCCGCCACCGAGCCTGTGCCCGGCTACCGACCCGTCAAGCCTATGGTATTCGCCGGTCTATTTCCAGTTGAGAGCGACGACTATCAGAACTTGCGTGAGGCCCTTGATCGCCTCCACCTTAATGACGCCTCGCTCATTTACGAACCTGAGAGCAGTGTGGCTCTCGGCTTCGGCTTCAGGTGCGGCTTCCTCGGTTTGCTACACATGGAGATCATACGCGAGCGGTTGGAGCGCGAATATGACCTTTCGCTCCTGATGACCGCGCCCAACGTCGAATACCGCGTCACCAGGACCGACAACGAGGTAGTAGTGGTCGATAACCCCGCTGAGATGCCTTCCACCGGTAATATCAAGACCATCGAAGAGCCATGGATGGAGATAAGCGTTGTCACGCCGAGCCGCTATATCGGCCCAATCATGGAGCTTGTAACCACGCGGCGTGGCGCTTACAAGAAGATGGATTACCTCGATGAGGAACGCGTAGTGCTCGGCTACGAGATTCCGCTGGGGGAGATAATAGTGGATTTCTACGATCAGCTAAAGTCGCGCACCCAGGGCTACGCTTCCCTTGACTACCAGTTCTCCAGCTACAGAGAAGCTGATCTCGTCAAGCTCGATATACTGGTGAATGGGCAGTCAGTAGACGCCCTGAGCATTATCACGCACCGTGAGAAGGCTTTCTACCAGGGCAGGCAGCTTGTCGCCAAGCTACGCAAGCTGATTCCCAGGCAGCTTTTCGAGGTGCCTATACAGGCTGCTGTAGGCAGCAAAGTGGTGGCACGCGAAACGATCTCGGCAATGCGCAAGAATGTTCTCGCCAAGTGCTACGGCGGCGACGTGAGCCGCAAGCGCAAGCTGCTGGAAAAGCAAAAAGAAGGCAAAGCGCGCATGAAGATGGTGGGCAATGTAGAGATACCACAGGAAGCATTCATGGCGGTGCTCTCCCTTGAAGAGCCTGCCAACGGGTGACGAATTACGAGTTCAGCTGCCGTAATTCGTAATTCCACCACAGGCGGGAAGGAGGAGCCTTTTGCCGGAAGTTGATCCATACACCCTTTTACAGGTTCCCGACGATGCCACTGAGGACGAAATCGAGGACGCCTATGATGTGCTCTTTGATCGGTACGAGCCACAGGCGCAGGCGGGAAGCGTTGATGCAATAAATGCTCTAGATCAGCTAAACAATGCACGCGCTCTGCTGGTCGATCCGCAGCGGCGTGCGGCTCTCGATCGGCAGTTAGGAATAGCCAGGAAGAAGGCTGGCAGCGGTAGCGATATAGTGAGCGGTGTAAACCCTTTAACGTCCACCGCAGCCGCGACGGTGGAGGCCAAGCAGCAGACGCTGGGCGAGCCGGCGCAAGTGGAGGCAGTCCAAACGGTTACGCGTCAGGGGCAACCAGCAGAGCCATCCAAGCGTGCCGTAAAGCAGCCATCACCGAGTAGCACAGTGAAAGCCAGGCGGCGCTCGGCAGCAAGGCCGCGAGCAGTGGTGGTCGAGCGTAGGAGATTGCCTGTAATGCCATTCCTATTGGGCGCCTTGCTCCTTTTCGTACTCGCGCTCGTGGTCACTTTCTTCATTGCGAAGAATGGCGGCCAAGCAGGAGCGGAGTCGCGGGGCGAGATAGTAGCCACCGTGAACGGCGCACCGATTTATATGCAGGATTACCAGGAGCGACTAGCGCGCGACAAAGCGAATATCGCTCAAGACCCACTTTTCGCCCCGCTCATTAACAACTTTCAGGGCATCACCGGCACTCGGATGCTCCAGATTGTAAGCTCGGACTCGCTCGACAAACTGATAAACCTGGAAGTCATCCAGCAACAGGCGAAGAAAGAAGGGCTGTACCCTACCGACGCTCAACAACAAGGCCTGATACAGCAAGCCAGGGGAAAAGACCTGGCGAGTGGCACCAGCTTCACCACTTTCCTGAAGGAAAAGAATATATCAGAAGGGCAGTATGACCGTGCGGTCGTTGCCAATGTGGTTTACACGGTCATGGCTGATAAACACATGCCAAAGACAGGCACCGACCAGGAGAGGACCGATGCCTTCATAAAGTGGATCTGTACCACGCGCCAGAGCTACGATGTGAAGGTCAATCTCACCTTTACGGCGAAGAATGATCCCTGCACCAGCGGGCTGCCATCCGATGTACCTCTCCCCGGCCTGGGGACGCCCACAGCGCCCGAGCCGCTGGGAACTGCCGTGCCGGCCACCGTCGCGCCGCAGCCTGGATCCGCCGGAACACCAACGACACCTTGATGCCATTGCAATGTAGAGAATGGCGAGAAGCTTGATCTGCTTGCTTCTCGGAAGCGGGGCAACCTGTCATATAACTCTTCATGGAGCGAAGATGAGCAGATGGGATGAACAACCTGAAGAACTGCGCCTGGTCGCGGAAGAGGCGGTAAGGGCTGCCGGGGCCGTAGCTCTTGCCGGCTTTCGAGGCAACCTGGCGATTAGCTCTAAGGGCAGCAAGGACATCGTAACGCAGTACGACATCGCAGCCGAGCGCGCCGCCATCGGGGTAATCACCAGGCGCTTCCCTCACCACTCGATCCTCGCGGAGGAGAGCGGCCCGAATGCTGCAAGGGAAGAGGCAAGTAGCCGATACCAGTGGACAGTTGATCCCATAGACGGCACACACAACTATGCGATGCAGCTTCCATTCTGGTGCTCGTCTGTTGCTGTGGCCGACCTGGAACAAGAGGAAGTGGTAGCAGGCGCTGTGCTCGATGCTGAACATGGAGAGCTTTTTGCTGGATCGCTTGGCGGCGGAGCATTCATGAACGGCGCGACGATAAGCGTGTCGCAGACAAGCAACACAGATGATATTACCCTTGCCTTTGACATCGGGTATGAGGAAGAAGTGTCGCGGCGCATGATGCTGCTGGCAGGTAAGGTACAGCCGCAGGTCAACAGAGTGAGGCTCCTCGGCAGTGCAGTGCTTGCGATCACCTATGTGGCGGCGGGACGTTTCGATGGGTATTGCCACCTGAACCTTCAGCCCTGGGACATCGGCGCGGCCTCCTTGCTCGTTAGAGAGGCCGGGGGCACTATCACCAGTTGGGAGGGCCAAGCGCTCACCATAGGGAGAACGAGCGCGGTAGCCGCGAACCCACGCCTGCAACCGCAACTGCTGGCTCTTCTTCACAGCGCTGAAAGCGAGCGCCCAGAGTAGGATCACACCGGTTCGGTGCCGCCGTTAGATGCTCAGCCGAGGGGTGGAGGAGATCGATAGCACGGTGCTCCCTCACCCCCAGCTGCTCTAAAAATGCGCGGATTGGTAGTATATACAGAGGTAGAATCACTTCTATTTTCGTCGCTAATGGTGGCCCGACTTACTCTGAACGTTTACACTCTGCTGAGCCTTTTGTGGAAATATCGTTGTTAGGTATAATGTTCGGGTCACGCTATTCATAGACTTGTCAGGAGGAAAAAGACAATGAACAAACTGAGAAACGTTTCAATAGCCCTCTTACTCACCTTCGTGGGTGGTATTGGACTAACTGCTTGCGGCGGCGAGACACCGGCTACGGCCACCTTGCCGCCACCCACAGCCACATCTGTACCACCCACAGCCACATCTGTACCGCCAACAGCAACTACTGTGAGCAGCGCGGGTGCCGTGCCAACGACGGGTGACACCGGGGTGAGCGCTACGACCGCTCCGCTTTCAGCCGATATGAGCTTAGTTACCAACGCTGTCAGCGCGACCGAGAAGCTAAACAGCTATCATTACGTGGTCAATGCGTCGGGTAGCGCCATTACGCAGACTGTTGCCGTTCAAGGCGACTACATCGGGCCGGACTCGGCCTACGTAAAGGGCACCATCGGCAACCAGCAGGTTGAGGAGATAATTGTCAACAACAAAGCCTATACCAAGGATGCGAGTGGCAACTGGGTGGAGCAGGTGGATACAAGCTCCAGCAGCACAGGCTTTATCAACCCCAAGGACATTGTGGGCACCGCAAACCCACTGGCGGACATTTCGCAATTAGTAGATGCCGGCTCAGACTTGAAGCTGGTAGGTGAGGAGAGTGTAAACGGCAAAAGCACCAAGCATTACACCTTTGTGCTTGATGCCCAAAAGATGGCATCGGGCCAGTCGGGGCAGCCACTGCCCAGCCAGCTAGGGGCGAATATACCATCTATTGGTGGGGGCGCGGTATGGGTTGATGCTGACGGTAAGTACGTCGAGCGCCTGGAGATGAATATCGATATGGGGCCGCTCATGCAAATGCTAGCGGACTTAGGAGCCGCCTTCAATGGCACACCAACGCCTGGTGGCCCGGCACCCACGGCAATCCCGTCGCAAACCATCAATTTTAGAATTGACATCAGCCGCCAAAACGACCCGTCGCTGAAACTGCCCGCGATGCCCGCCGGAGCAGCGCACGCCACGCCAACAGAAACGCCTGAGCCTCTGCCTGCCGGTAGCACAGGAGAAAGCGCAACTGCCACCGCGCAGCCGTAGAGATGATAGCACCTCGAATGAGCGCTGCCCGACCAACAGGGCAGCGCTCGTCGTCACTGATAAGGAAGCAACAGGCCTGCCTGTAGCCTAGCCGGCCCGGGGACAAGCGGGCCTGTATGGGCAAGGGGGGAGGCTAGCGCGGCTCAGGCCGTAATTCTAAGCAAGCGCATCGCGTTGCCGCCAAGCAGTGCGCCAAGGGCCTCTTCGTCCAGGCCACAAGCGCAAAGACGAGATAGGAACTTGGCCTGTGATAAGAGTGGATAGTCTGTGCCCCAGAGGATCCGCTCAACACCTACCAATTGCGCCATCAGAGGGAAGATGGTGAAGTCATAAAGGTAAGTGGAAGCCGCGCTGTCGTAGTAGACATTTCTCAGGGCCTCACGCACTTCGGGCATCAACTCGTAGAATGGAAGCCCGCCTCCCCAGTGGGCAAGCACGATCTTGAGGTCAGGAAAGTTCTGCGCGAGAGTAAGTAGAGACGAGGGATATGTCTTGCCTTTGCCGGGATAAGTATGCCCGACAGGCTCGCTACTATGGGTGAGCAGAGGCCGGTCATGATGCTGCAACACCTCGGCGGCGGCTTGTAAGGCCCACTTGTCAGCGACATCGAACTTCTGCCCGTCAGGACCAAGCTCGCCTAGACCCATCAGGCCTGCTGAGAGGCAGCGGTCAAGCTCCTTTGCATCATTGGCGTCCAGTGGCTGTACGCAGGCGAAGCCTACAAGCTTGTTGGGGAAGGTTCGTACCGCCTTTATGATGTAGTCGTTGTGCTCGCGGCATAGCGCGCTGTCACGCCAAGGGAAGCCGAAGACGACGCTGCGGTCAACCCCCGCCTGCTCCATTGAAGCAACCAGATCCTCTGCGGAGGCAAGTCGGTGCTTTGGGCTGGCGTAAAGCTCGGCAAACCAGGCATCCCGCTCAAGGTAATCTTCACGTCGTGCCCGCATCTCATCCGAAAAGATGTGAGTGTGGAAGTCAATTATCACGTGGAGAATGAGGGGCAGGAACTAACAGCTAATCTCTGACGCCTGGTGCGGTAGCACGTTCGGCTACACGAGCAGGAGGGGCAGGGCGCACAGTCTGTAAGTAGCCGATGAACATCACGAGCACACCAATTACCATGCTCAGGTAAAGGTAGTCGTGGTTATTTAAGCCTGTGAGGCTGGTGACTGTGCCGCCGAGGGCAACGATGAAGGTGCCTGCCGCCAGCAGAAAGACGCCTATCATCCTGTTCTTCATGATCCTTTTGCGCCAGAAAACGAAGCCGGACCAGAGTGCGCCGCCCACCACCAGCAGGGTGCCTATAGAGTTTGTGATCGCGGCAAGCAGACGGGGCAGGGTGAACTTCTTGGGGTCCAGCGCGTCAATGGCGACAGCCTTCCAACCCGCCTCCTGGCCAAGTATCGCCTGATTGATAGGCGCGGTGAAGATAACGTAGATGCTGATAGCCGTCACCGCGAGGGTAATCGCCAGGGCGACATTGGCGACGCTGCGCGGGAAGATGAGATAAACGGTGCCCACCCCGAGGAAAGCTACATTGAGTATGGCCCCTGCCAGATAGTAGAAGCGCGCTTCGAGGGGGGTCCAGCCGCGAAGGTCGGCAAGGACCTGCGCCGCGCCTGCGAGGGCAAAGAGGATAAAGGCCACGCTCCAGACAAGCTCGTGCGGCCTGTGCTTGGTGGCGAAGTAGTGATTCAGGATGACTATAGCAAAAGCCGCTCCAATAATGGTGACGGTGAGCGGCAGGATCGTCAAAGCAGACATATTCTTCACCTCAAGCGCAGGTGGGGCACCTTTGCAAAGTGATGCAAAGCCGTGCCCTCAAGCTTATAAGAACGAAACCACTAACGAGTAGTTTACCCCACAAAGCCGAGCAAGACAATAGCAATCCTCATGCAAGAGCATATAAGTTGTATATAAATTTTGCGCTCATAGTTTGCGAGTTAGGAGAGACTACCTCTTTCTAATTGCAGAGTTGTTATGATTCGACTTCGCGCTCTGCTATATCTTTGCGGTATTGCGCGCCGATGATCTTTATGCGGGGGATATTGCGGTATACCACTTCGCGGGCCTCGCCGATAGTCGCGGCTTTGGCCACGACCGTGAGGATGCGCCCTCCGGTGGCGGTGATACCTGCATCCAGGGGTAGAGGAGGGTTAGAGTTAGCAGCCAAGCTCGACCGCGGGAAAAGTGTGCGGAAGATAGAACGCTCTCTGGGGGAGGCTGCATGCTCAGGCTGGAGTGATAACATACCTTGGGCCTCGGTACCTGCGTGAAAAACCAACACACCTTCGTCCAGGTCGCCCAGGCCGCTAATCTGAGCCGGCGCGGAGTTACGCAAGGGGTAGCTCTCCGATGCCAGCACCACACCCACCGCAGCCTCATCACTCCAGGAAATAGCGCCTGCTCGCGATAGATCGCCGGCGGCGACAGCCGTGCAGATCTCATCAAGTGGCGTTTGGAGACGCGGCAATAGAACCTGCGTTTCGGGGTCGCCCAGGCGGCAGTTGAACTCCAGCACCTTCGGGCCGCTCTCAGTTATCATCAGCCCTGCATAAAGCACTCCCTTGAATGGGGCACCCTCACTCGCCAGCCCTTGTACTGCTTTGCGGATTATCTTCTCTTCGATTTGCTGCCGCAATTCGGGGCTGATCATGTGGGTAGGAGTGTAAGCGCCCATACCGCCTGTGAGAGGGCCATGATCAGCTTCGAGCAGCCTTTTGTAGTCGCAGGCGAGAGGCAACATGGATATACGCTCACCATCTGTGAAGGCGTGCGCGCTCACCTCAAAGCCTTGTAGAAACTCCTCCATCACCACCTTTATGATGTCAGGCTCATGAGGCAGTGCGCCGCTCACCTGCATCTGGGCAATGGCGTCTTCCGCCTCGCTCGCATCGCCAACGACCGCTGCGCCCTTGCCCGCCGCCAGGCCGTCGGCCTTCAGCACCAGAGGGTAACGTGTGGCAGGCGAGCGAAGCACGTCGAGGAGCGCGGCCATCCCCTCCGCCACACTGTAAGCTGGCGACGGTATGTCGTGCCGCTGCATGAAGTCACGCGCCCAGGCCTTACTCCACTCTATGCGGGCGGCGGCTTGCGTTGGGCCGAAGACGGGCACTCCCAGCAGGAGGAGCGAATCGACGATGCCGTGACGCAGAGGCACTTCAGGGCCAACAATCACCAGGTCAATATTGTTATTAAAGGCCCAGCCCGCCAGTTGGTCGCAGTTGGTTTCGGTACTGATCTGCATGGCGAGGTTCTGCGCGATGAGTGCGGTGCCGCCGTTGCCGGGGGCGCAGTAGACCGTATCAACAGCGGGGCTGGTCGCTAGCTTCCAGACAATCGCATGTTCACGTCCCCCTGAACCCACAACAAGCACTTTCATCTAGTCTCTGCTCCCTCTTTCAACTCCTCGGAATTCGGAATCTCTCGCCGCGTCAGCCTATCCACTTTGCGCTTGCGTAGATGTAACTGCACCATGCCAGCAGTGCTAAAGAAGAGGCTATGAAGCCCACTGCCGCCCACCTCTGGCCCTTCTTCAATGTGCCCAGCCAGATGAGGCCCGGCCACA
Organism: Chloroflexota bacterium; assembly: GCA_015478675.1. The sequence goes on from JADMIH010000005.1 coordinate 48,978, forward strand.
GCGGCAGCACGTAGCGCGCCATTGAGAAAGTAATATTGGTGCTGAGCGGATAGATAATACCCAGGACAAGCCAGACCCACTCCGACGCGAGGAGCTTCTTCCGCGCCGCGAACGCGCCAGCCAGCAGTATGGCTGGCATGGCAAGATCAAGGATCAGATAGAGCCTGCTGCCGTTCCCATAGTATAGCACAGGGTCTTTGTCCACAGGCACCAACCCTGCTACACTCTGCCAGAGCTTCGCCGCGCTCTCCCAGTAAGTCAACAGGAAGAAGGAGGCCTGATGGTTCCACCCCTTGAGCATACTATCGTTGAGGGCAAATGGGGTGCCGAAGCGCCACCACAGGAACCCTGCGTATATCCCCACACCGAGAGGCGTTAGCCCAAGCCAGAGGATGTCAGCACGCACTTTGCGCCACCGCCAGTTGCGCTGAGCCAGATAGTCAACCAGCAGCATAGCCAGCAAAAGCACTCCCGTGAAGCGAGTGAGTGAAGCTAGCATGCCAAGCAGCCCGGCGCAAAGCCACTTCTGCCGCCAAGTGGAGCGCGCCACAACGAGCGATGCCAGCACCAGCATCAGGAAGAGGCCCTCTGTGTACAGCGCTGAAAAGAAGAAGGCGGTGGGCAGAGCAGCGAGAGCTAATGCCACTATTGCGCCACCCACCACGCCGAGCCTGGGAGCAAGCAGGCGCATCAGCAAGATAAGCGCAACGAAAAAGCTGAGGTTGCTGATCAGAAAACCTGCGGCGATGAGAGCGCCATAGGGCTCGTTGCCCCAGTTCCAGCCGAAAGTCAGCCAGCGAAGGAAGGTGGCAATGGCGTTCATCAGGAATGGGAATAATGGAGCAAAAGCGACGTTGGTGCCGCCGGGGGATGCCGGATCGTAGGTATATGAATGTTGGGCAATGCCTGCGTACCAGGCAGCATCCCACATCAGCGCCAGCTCTGCCAGCCACCCTTTGCTGCGCGCAGGCTCAACTGCAATGAGCCGACTAACCCCTGAGTAGGCACTCAGGAGGGCTACGCCCCTTGTAAAGAAAAATATGAGAGCGGCAGTAGCCCATTCGTTCGCCAATAAGCCAATTGCGCTTTTTACGTAGGTGCTCTTACTAGCTCTATCTCTTGCGGGAGCCGCAAGCAACGCGGCGAGTGTCTGTTTCAAGGTGCTCTCTTCGTCAGCAATTGCTCTATAGAAGGCGTGGATTCATTCCCACTCTATTGTAGCCGGGGGCTTGGAGGTAACGTCATACACCACTCGGTTGACATGAGGCACCTCGTTGACAATCCGGTTAGAAATCCGCCCCAGCACGTCGTAGGGGATCTGCGCCCAATCAGCTGTCATCCCCTCAACAGAGGTAACGGCCCGCACAGCTACCACATCCGCATATGTGCGGTTGTCGCCCATGACACCTACACTCTGCACAGGCAAGAGCACCGCGAACGCCTGCCAGATAACCCTTTGTAATCCGGCATTGTGAAGCTCGGCCCTGACTATGGAGTCCGCCGCCCTGAGCGTCTCCAGGCGGGGGTAGGAGACAGCGCCCAGCACTCGTACCGCAAGTCCAGGACCCGGAAAGGGCTGCCGCCAGACAATTTCTTCCGGCAAGCCAAGCTCCAAACCCACACGGCGCACTTCGTCCTTGAAGAGATAGCGCAGAGGCTCTACGAGCTTGAAGCGCAAGTCCGCAGGGAGACCTCCCACATTGTGGTGCGTCTTGATGCGCGCCGCCGAGGGCCGCTCAGGGCTGGCGCTCTCTATCACATCGGGATAGACGGTGCCCTGCGCAAGGAACTCGAAGTGTCCCAGCCTGGCCGCTTCGTCTTCGAAGACCCTGATGAATGTAGCGCCGATACGCTTGCGCTTCTCTTCAGGGTCAGTAACGCCCGCCAGCGCTTCCAAAAAGCGCCGCGATGAGTTTACAGCCACGAGGTTCATATGCAGGTTGCGGCCAAAGGTTTCTTCAACTTCACGGGCCTCGCCCTGGCGCAGGAGGCCATTATCAACAAAAAGGCAGGTAAGACGGTCGCCAATGGCTCTGTGAACCAGCGCCGCGGCCACCGACGAGTCTACGCCACCGCTCAAGCCGCAGAGCACACGACTATCACCCACTGCGCTCTTGATTTGGCCGACGGCTTCGTCAATGAATGAGGCTGCATTCCAGGTGGGGTGTAGCTTTGCCACCTCGAAGAGGAAATTGCCGAGTATCTCCTTGCCCTGCGGAGTGTGTACTACCTCCGGGTGAAACTGGATGCCGAGCGTGCTGCCCCGACCCATCGCAGCAGTCGGAGCATTGTCCGAGGAGGCCAGCACCTCAAAGCCTTCCGGCAAACGAGCAACATGGTCGCCGTGACTCATCCAGACCGCAAGATTGCCGTCCAGACCGGCAAAGAGAGGAGAGTGGCCTGTGCGCGTCACGCGAGCAGGGCCATACTCGCGATGCTCGGCGGCCTCAACATGCCCACCGTAGGCTTGTGTCAGCAGATGCATGCCGTAACAAATGCCAAGCACAGGCAAGCCGCTCTCGATGACGTAGGGCGGCAAGGCTGGCGCGCCAGGCTCATAGACGCTGGCAGGCCCGCCGGATAGTATATACGCGCCAGGGTGCAGACGCTGCACTTCAGAGATAGGAGTATCGAACGGGAGCAGCTCGCAGTAGACACCAAGCTCGCGCACCCTGCGAGCGATAAGCTGGCTGTATTGCGAACCGAAGTCGAGAATAGCCACAGTGTCGCGCTGCTTCAATGGGCGCGGAGCGGCGACGAGAGCTCCTTTAACAGGCGCAGCGCCTTCGCGCTCGGCTGTCTCCTCTTCCGCTACGAGCAGAAGGGTGTCCATAGCTACTGCTTCCATACCCTCCGGCAGTGGCTCGGTTATACTGGTTTCCTGCATACTTTCTCCCTGTTTAGCTGTTGCACATCTGCTAGCCAACGGCTGGTCCGGTGTCATCTTTTCCGTCTACTCCGACTTCCGCAAGAAACTCAAGACGATGCGATTAAACTCTTGCGGCTTCTGATAGAAAGGCATATGCCCCGCACCACGTATGATGGCGATCCGCGCACTTGCAATATGTTTGACCAGGAAAACGCCATGCTCAAGAGGCACGATGCGGTCACGTGAACCCCAGACGATGAGGGTAGGCATTGTCAGCCCGGGCAGGTAGCCGTCCACGAACTCACTTTGCAGCATTTGTAACGCGGGGCGCAGGGCTGTGGCCCTGGTGGAGAGCCGGATCATAGTTGGGTAGATTCCGAGATGGAAGGTGCTGCGGTCAGCGATCATCTTAATGGGAACCTGCCATCGCGGTTCGGTGCGAGCAAGACCGGCGCTGTCTACCAACACCAGCTTGCGTATGCGGGCAGGTTGCTCCGCAGCGGTGGCTATGGCTACCTGGCCGCCCATAGAATGGCCCAGCAGGTCAGTTTGCTCTACGCCCAGGCTGTCGAGAAAAGCGTTGAGAATGTTAGCGAAGGCTGATAAATTGTAGCTTGGTAGCCGTCCTGAATAGCCGAACCCAGGAATGTCAGGAGCAATTACCCGACGCTCAGCGGAGAGCGCGGGCAGCAGATGTGGATACCAGTAGTCGCCTCCTGCCTGATAACCGTGCAGCAAAACTACAGGTACGCCTGCGTGGTCAGCGCCCGCTTCGATGTACCTGATGCGCGTGCCATTTACCTCCGCGAAACGAATAGCATCACCTCTACGGTTGGTTCGTAGCTTGGGGGGTGCTGATATAGATGTATTCGTCATCGAAGTGCCAATCTTCTTCCTTTATCGCTTCCAGGGTGACATCAATCCGAGGGTTGAGTGGGTCTATACGCTTGACAAGGTGTATATCTACAACTCGATTGTCATTGATGCCAAGGGATTCGCAAAGTGCGTCCTGGGTTATCTTCAGACCGCCGTCGAGGTCGCGCTTCATGGGCGTCTTGAAATAGAAATCTATGAAAAGGGCAAGATAGGCTGAACGCAACGCCTCGATCATTGCGGCGGGTAAGCGGCCTGCGTAGCTGAGCGACGCGATCTCAGACTTGACCTCAGCCTTGAAGCGACGCGCTTCCGCAGAGAGCACGCGGCGGCCCTTCACCGTGGCGTACTGCTCGTTGATACCAGGCGGCAGAGGCAATCTGATGAGGAGCATACCCTGTCTGGCTGCCGAGCTTTCCTTCTCACCACCCATGAGAAGATTATAGCATACCAGGGGTTGGAGAACGGGAGATAGGATTGTTGGCTACTCTCTGCCGTTTTGCGGCTCCTAACTCGTAGCCCCTGATCTCGCATCTCCCGTATGCTATAATCTTGGATAGCACCAAAAATGAGGAGAACCAGCCATGCCCGACGAATTACAGACCCTGTTGAACTATATAGTCGCTCATCCGCTTATGGAGCGCGAAAGCACCGAGGCGCAACTTGACGCATCAGCGGTGCAGGACGTGAACCGGGAGATAAGCGAAATAGACGCAGACCACAGAGCAGACGCCGAGAGGTTAGCGCCATACTTCGCGCGTGGACTGCGTATGGCGGCGGGAGGCTCTCTGGTGGTGGACGATACCGATCCTCTGGGCAACTCTGTAGCCGACGCCTTTGCCCGTTTTCTCGTGACGACCAACCTGGCGACATCGCGGAGCACGCCTCTCGCCAACTCACACTACAGGTACACCTTCGACGTAGATTGGCGCCGGCTACGCTCTCTCGCAGAGCAGGCAGGCATCAATCTTGATGCGGCGTTGGCGAATACAAAGTAGTAATGCTGTTGGACGCACCGAGGCCGAAGGAGAGCAGGGCACACGATACAGCGATGGGTGCGCGCACGGAGACAGGCGCGCCACCCAAAAGGCCTCTTTCTGAGCTTGAGCAAGCAATCGGCTATAGCTTCAAGGAGGAAGATTACCTGCGGACAGCGATGGTACATAAGTCTTACCTGCATGACGTACCGGAGTTCAGCCTCGGCTCCAACGAGCGGCTTGAGTTCCTGGGCGATGCGGCGCTCGGCTTCATCGTATCAAGCGACCTCTTCAATGAGCACAGGGATGTGTCGGAAGGGCAGCTAACCGCCTGGCGCGGCGCGCTGGTGAGACTGAGCACGCTGGCCGAGGTCGCTGAGCCTTTGGCGCTCGGCGAATATCTGTATATGAGTCGCGGCGAAGAAGCAGCAGGCGGCAGAGCGAGGCCCAGCAATATGGGTCGGGCGGTGGAGGCGCTACTGGGAGCAGTATACCTGGATGGAGGGCTTGAGGCTGCTGCCACTGTCTGGCATAAAGCTCTGGGAGGCAGGAGCATAGAGCAGATGCAAGCCGTGTTGAGCGGAGATTACAAGAGCCAGCTTCAGCAATTCACCCAGGCGCACCTCAAAGCGACCCCCGTCTACCGGCTCGTAAATACCAGCGGGCCGGCGCATGCACAGCACTTTCATGTTGAGGTAGTCGCGGATAACCAAGTGCTGGCAAGGGGCAGTGGTAAGAACAAGCAAATCGCTGAACAGGCAGCAGCGCAACAAGCATTAGGGGCGCTAACGAGCGAAGAAGCAGCAGATGGCGGAGGCGACGACGAAGCCGAAATGGAGCTAGAAAGGTCTTGAGCGTGCACTTTGAAGACTTGACGATATTCACAGGCAACGCGAACCCACAACTGGCCGAGGCAATAGCCGCCGATCTGAAGGTGGGGCTAGGCAATCTACAGGTGACGGAGTTCTCTAACGAGAATATCTTCGTCAAAATAAATGAGAGCGTGCGTGAGAACGACGTCTTCATAGTGCAGCCTTTTTCATCGCCGGTCAACAGGTCTATCATGGAGCTGTTGATTATCATTGATGCTGCAAAGCGAGCATCAGCGGGCCGAATTACAGCAGTTGTGCCTTACTATGCCTATGGACGAACCGATAAGAAAGATCAGCCACGAGTGCCGATCACCGCGCGTCTGATCGCAGACCTGATCACAACGGCGGGGGCGGACCGTATTCTCACGGTCGATTTGCACGCGGGGCAAATCCAGGGATTTTTCAATATTCCGGTAGATGAGCTAACCGCCATGTACCTCCTCGCCAACTATTATCGTGCGAAGAAGATCAGGGACAAGGTAGTGGTCTCAACCGACATCGGTAACGCCAAGCGAGCGCGAAACTTTGCCGAGCTGTTGGATGCGCCCCTTGCCATCGTGGAGAAAAGGCGACTAGGCAACGCCGACCGCACGGAGGTCATGAATCTGATAGGTGAAGTGGAAGGTAAAACAGCTATCCTGGTGGACGATGAGATAGATACGGCAGGCTCTGTAACTCAGGCAGCCAACACAGTTCTGGAGCATGGCGCGAAGCAGATTTATGCAGCTTGCGTACACCCCGTTCTATCAGGGTCAGCCATTGAGAGATTGCGCGAAAGCCCGATCGTTGAGTTCGTAACCACCGACACTATCCCTATACCACCTGAAAAGCGGTTGGACAACATGCGAGTGTTGAGCGTCGCTCCCATGCTCGCTGAGACGATAGCCCGCATACATACCGGCGGGTCAATAGGCGCACTCTTTGAGGCTAACAGGCAAGGTATCCTGGACAACAGCTAGGGTGTGAACGGCTTCGCCTCCTCAAGGTTCAGCAATCTCCACCACACGTACATACGGCAGCAAGTACCACGCATCTGTCTTAACACGTAGAGCAGCGTCGCGCCAGGGACCGGAAGAACGCACACCCCGGTACTTGAAACGCACCATCGTCACCCACTGGCCGCTCAGAGTTTGCTCTCGACTGGTAGTAACGTTTGATAACTCAGCGCCTTTGAGCCAAAGCGAGTCACGCTGTACGTCCAGAGCTAACGATTGTCGGTTCCAGCCTTTGTTCTCCGAGAAGTGATCTCCAAGGAACTCTGCGAGGGCGGTGTTGCCACTGCTGATGGCGTTTACATAGGTAAGGCCGAGGAAAGCGGTCTGGTCGGCAGCCACAAGCAAAGCGAAAGAGCCGGCGCAAGACAGGGCAAAGAGGAAGGCGGCCAACCAGAGCCACAAGCGGAAGCGCCTGCGCGGGTTAGCGCTTGCACCGGCAAGGGAAGTGCTACTGTCGGCTGCTACTGACATAGCCCTATTGTAAGTTGCATCAGCCACTCAGGCAAGTTCAACATTGCGCGCTTTAGGTCAGCCGCCTGCACTCAGCCGAGCCGCTATAGCCCCGAAGTCGGCGGCTGACTGGCCTCTTATCCTCTCTAACGCTTCGCCTTCCTGCCGCATGATGTAGGAGGGATGATAAGTCACCACCACCTCGCTCTTTTCCATCCCTTCTATGGGCAAGGGAAAAGGGAGCCATTGGCCGCGCTCAACCGTCATCTTGACATCACGGCCCATGATCACCCTGGCAGCGACTGCTCCCAGGCAGCAAACGATCTGTGGTTTGATTATGTCAAGCTCACCGGCGCGCCAGATGGTGCATGCCTTTACCTCAGGCACAAGTGGAGCGCGGTTGGAGACCCGGCGTCCCTGTACCCTCGTGGGGCGGCACTTGACGGTATTTGTAATCCAAACTTCGTCACGCCTGATACCAGCTTCCTCAAGCAGAGAGTTCAGCATCTGGCCCGCTTTGCCATAAAAGGGGTGCCCCGACTTATCTTCCCCTTCGCCCGGTGCCTCACCGATTATCAAAAGGGTGGCAGTGGGCGAGCCTTCCCCAAAGACCACCTGCGTGCGAGTAGCGCATAGATCGCAGCGGCAGCAGCGCACTCCAGGCTCACGAAGCGCCGCCAGAGCTTCAGCTTTGCTCCCATGGTAGCCAGGCCCAGCCGCCTGGTCGGGGGTGTCAGCCAACATACTCTCATGAGGGTGTATGATTTCCTCAACGCTGGCGTGGGCGTGTGGCTGTGCGGCTTTTGACATGGCGTTACTCCTGATGGTCTGTATAATACAGACGAAGCAAGTGGTATGCCGTTGTGAGGTGAAGAGGACTGGTAGTGCGTATGAGTAGTGCGTAAGGGATTATGGGCAACGCATCTTTATCCCCAATTTACGCCCTACTCATCACCTTTCATGCTACAGGAGGTTTATGTGGCTATAGAACCGGAGGTAGAGCTCTCTCGCGAAACAGTATTTGACGGCAAACTGATCAAGGTGTTGAAGGAGATGGTGCGTCTGCCTGATGGCAATGTGCGCCCGCGAGAGATCGTGGTTCACCCTGGGGCGGTGGCCCTGGTGGTGGTTGACCAGGACGAGAAGCTGGTGCTGGTCAGGCAGTACAGGCGTGCTACTGATAAAGTACTGCTGGAGATACCCGCAGGCACAAGGGAAAGTGACGAGGACGCCGAGGCGTGCGCCAGGCGTGAAGTGCAGGAAGAGGTAGGCTATGCGGCGGGGAGAGTAGAGAGGCTGGGCGGCTTCTATTCTGCACCCGGCTTCTGTACCGAATACCTGGACTGCTACCTCCTGACCGACCTCAAGGAGAGTCGCCTGCAACCCGACGACGACGAAAAGATCGAGGTTGTGAAGCTAAGCTCAGAAGAAGCGCGCGACGCCATACAGCGTGGCGAGATTTGCGACGCGAAGTCAATCTGCGGCATTCTGCTGTGGTTGAGCAGCGTACGCAACTAGAAGCGCAAAGCACCAACGCACCGCGGAAGTAACGCCCTGTCTTTCTGTATGCCCCTCGTAATCTCCGCACTGCCTCTGCGGTGCGTTTCCCCTTTTCGGCCACCTCAAATCTGAACATTTACAGCCGTTCGTAACTGTTCAGATTTGAGGTGGAAGGGCGTCCCTCCCCTCACCCCATGCCCCTCTCCCACAAGGGGAGAGGGGGCTTTG
>JADMIH010000414.1 GCA_015478675.1 Chloroflexota bacterium
GCGCGATGTCCAGCTCCCAGGGTGACCGCAACTCCAGCTGGGTGGACAACTCGCCGTCCAGCCCATATTACGGCACAGTCTACTCATCGTATAACGACTTCAATGTGGGGGGCGGCGCGCTCTACGTGTCACGCTCTACAGACGCAGGCGTTACATGGGCTGCGGCACAGCTCAGCACCTCCTTCGTGCGTGACGTGCAGATGACAGGCGCCCTTAATGGCACGGTCATTGAAGCCGCGATGAACGAAAACGGTGGAGGCCTCGGCAACCGCAACAATATCTTCTATCGCTCCACCGACGGCGGCGTCACCTTCCAGCTAGCCTACACAGGTCCCGCCTTCTATGGCCCGGGCCGCGGAACCAGTGGCTACTTCGCCACCATGTACACGGCTAACGGTGGCTACTGGCGGCACATGGGCTGGGGCCAGCCGGCGGCAGGTGGTCCGCAGCTTGGCGGCCAGAACGTGATCCACTACGTCTACGCGATGGGCATCCAGGGTACCGACCCCGGTAACGTCATGTACATCCGCTCGACGGACAACGGCACAACCTTCTCAACGCCGCTCCAGCTAAATACCGATACAACGACAAAGGCACAGTGGGAGCCGTCGCTATCGGTCACAGCAGACGGCGCAGTGACAGCAACATGGTATGACGAGCGCAACAACGGCGGCAGCTGCGGCAACCCAGGCTCGTCCACCCCTTGCTACGAGCGCTTCGCACGCGTCTCGCTGGATAACGGCGCGACCTGGCAGCAGGATGCAACTATCAGCGACGTAATCAGCCCTCTACCTGCCCAGCCGGATCCCAACGTCCAGGGCGCCTATGTGGGCGATTATGATTATGCCAGTGCCGATGGCAACACGGCCTACGTCACATGGGTGGATGGTCGTGTTATCATTAGCGGGAATTCGCAGCAGGACGTCTTCTTCGACAAGCTGAACGTCGCTGTAGGCACGCCTACCCCCACAGTCACAGGCACGCCTCCTACCGCAACATCAACCAACACTGCTACTAACACCCCCACCGCGACGCCTACAACCTGTGGCGCTTCAGGCAACTACGCCATAGCCACGTCCACAGCGACGATAGTGCCAGGCACAACAGATAC
>JADMIH010000229.1 GCA_015478675.1 Chloroflexota bacterium
CCCCTCTCCCACAAGGGGAGAGGGGGCTTTATTGCTGGGGAGTATCGGCGGCTATGCCCCTCCACCCCTACTCTGAACAGTTACTAGCTAGGGTAGCTGTTCAGATTTAGGGTGTAGCAATCTTGAAGGAGTAGCCCCAACCCACCCTCACCCCATGCCCCCTCTCCCTTCATGGGAGAGGGGGCTTTGTACATAGTGAGTGCACAAGGGATACAGTTGTTCTCCCACAAGGGGAGAGGGGGCTAGCTTAGCCCCTCCACCCTGAATCTGAGCACTTACCAGCTAGGTCTTCAGGGGTAAGATTGCATGCAAATAGCTAAATACGGGGATTTATCCGCTCTGCCTTCGATTTCCACCCGGAGCAGAAGGCCACACGCTTGATTTTAGCACATTTGTTCGTTATACTGTGAGCCAGTAGTCTTGTGAGAGGAAGGGTTCAGCCCGCTCTTCTCTTTTCGCAAGGAAACTTCGGGTCAATAGTACTCGGAGGGTGATGGGCCGGAGGAAAGGATTATTGTATGGTCAGAGATCGCCGCAAGCGAAGCCAAAGTGAAGAAGGAACAGAGCCGCTGGACAGGCTAACCGAGCGGGAAATCGCGGTGCTACACCTGATAACGGAGGGGTTAAGCAACAAGGACATAGCGCGCGCCCTGCTAATCACCACACACGGGGTCAAGGCGCACGTCAGCCGCATCTTGCACAAGTTAGGAGTTGAGAGTCGCACAGAAGCAGCGGTGCTCTGCACGAGAGCAGGGCTAACGAGTGCAGAATTACATAGGAGGACTGAGCAATGATCGGGCCGATGCTACTCAGCCCTCAGCCTCCAGCCCTCATGGCTCATTACTCCTAAGAGCCTGCGGTGCGGGTGGGCATCACACCTTCGTAGCCGTCGCCGGTCATGGCGTTGGGCTTGTTCACACCCGCAACGGTGGAGCCTTCGGCACTTGTCTGCGATTCATCGAGCGCGCCTACGCCCTGTATATGGTCGGCTGTCCAATCGAGGCCGATGCTCGCGGCCATCTGGCGTACAGCTGTATCGCCCTCTTTTGTGAATGCCTCGATCAGCGCCTGCCTCTCGGTATCGTCGAGGTCATAGGGCCCCAGGGCGATTTGCGGCTCCTGGGCCACTCTATCGCAGAAGCCTGGATCGTCGTGGTAACGCTGCAAGGCCAAAAGCAGTCCTCGTTCGCTCATCTTATTATCCTCCTCGGATCGATTCAGCCGCGCTATTTCGCCAGCTTTGCGACTGCGTGAAGGGTATATAAGAGCAAAAGCGGTGCCATGATGGATCCGCCAGATGCTATGCGCATCTTCTCTCTGCTTTCGAGAAGAGAAGCCCCGCCCCACATATGGGGGTTAGTACAACATCAGGTGTTAGAACGCCAGCCAGAACAACAGTCGCCGCACGCAACTGAGAGCGCAGGCGTGGAATCGTGCATTCCACTAATCTGTATCGGTGGGCATCTCATCTGTTTTCTTGGCGTCAAGCCAGCTCATTGGATAGGCCGGGTCGTCATATTCTTGCGCCCATTTGGTGAGCTTGAGTGGGCGGAAGGTATCTACCATGACAGCTAACTCCTCGGTTTGCTCGTGGCCTATAGAGGCTTCGGCGGCTCCGGGGTGGGGGCCATGCGGGATGCCATGAGGGTGGAGGGTGAATGAGGCTACATCTATCCCCTTGCGGCTCATGAAGTTGCCGTTGACATAGTAAAGCACTTCTTCGCTATCTATGTTCGAGTGATTGTAGGGCGCGGGTATGGAGAGCGGATGGTAGTCGTACTTACGCGGTACGAACGAGCAAACGACAAAGTTCTGCGCCTGGAAGGTCTGGTGTACAGGCGGTGGCTGGTGTACGCGGCCTGTAATCGGCTCGAAATCGGCGATATTGAAAATATAGGGGTAGAGATAGCCGTCCCAGCCCACTACATCTAGGGGGTGGTGATCGTAATAGTAGGCTGTGAGTATGTCATTAGCGCGCACCCGTACCTCGAACGGGCCTTTGCCTTGCTCCTCTCCTGTAACGGTCACAAGCTCCTCAGGCACGCGGATGTCGCGCTCGCAGTAGGGTGAGTGCTCCAGGAGTTGGCCGTAGTCGTTGCGGTAACGCTTGGGCGGCTCTATATATTTACCTTCGACTGTGAGCCAGCGTTGAGGCTTGCCTTCGTCCATGACGATCTTGTAAGTGGTGCCATGCGGGATGAGCACGTAATCACCTTCGTGGTACGGCAGCAGGCCAAAGACCGTCTCGAAGCGCCCCGCCCCCTCATGGATGAAATATAGCTCGTCTGCCTGCCCGTTCTTGTAGTGGTACTTCATTTGCTCCGTAGGGCGCACGATGCCAAGCCTGCAATCTGAATTGTACATAAGCACACGGCGACCTGAGATGGGATCGCCACCCTCTGAGGAGGCTTTGGTGCGCAAGTGATGGTGGCGTTGCACCTTCTGGGTCCACTCCTCAAGGTTCTCCGGCGCGCAAGGCTTAATATCCACCACACGTACGGGCGGGTTATGGTGGTAAAGCAGCGAGTCGCACCCTGAGAAGCCCTCAAAGCCAAAGAGCTCCTCGGTGTAGAGCTTGCCGTCGGGCCTGCGGTGCTGAGTGTGCCGTTTATGCGGAATGCTGCCTAGCTTGTGGTAGAATGGCATCTTTGCCCCCTTTGTTTAGCTTATAGCTGAGAGATCAGTTTATCGTAGTCAGAATGCGAGCCACTGTTCACGTGCTAACGTTTCTCTACCTGTTGTTCTCTACCAGCTTGTTCCTCAGCACTCCCAGACCTCTTATCTCTAACTCTACCTCATCGCCAGGCTTGAGCCAGCCGCCTGTGTTTTCCGGCCTTAGCTCAAGTATACAGCCTGTGCCCACTGTGCCTGAGCCTATTACATCTCCAGGGCGGAGCCAGACATCGGTTGAGGCCCATTCTATCATCTGGGCGAAGGTGTGGGTCAGGCTATTGGCGTTGCCTGTGGATAGCTCACGGCCATTGATGCGGGCCGACATGGGTAGATTGTAGCGCGTTTCGGCTCCTTCTCCTTCGCGTCGTTCCTCTAATTCGTCGGGTGTCACCAGGTATGGGCCGAGGGAGTTGGCGAAGTCTTTGCTTTTGGCCGGCCCCATGCTTAGCTTGGCCTCGAAGTTGCGCCAGGTGTCGCGGGCGCTCCAGTCGTTCATCACCATATAGCCTGCTATGTAGCTGTTGGCCTCCTCAGCGGCGATGTCGCGCCCCGGTTTGCCAATGACGCAGGCTATCTCCAGCTCATAATCCACTTCGTTCGAGCCTCTGGGGTAAGGTACGTCGGCATTGGGACCGTAGACCGCGCCCGGATTCGAGTAGTAAAAGACAGGATGATCGTACCACTCAGGTATCATGTCGAGGCCGCGCAAGGCGCGTGCAGCCTTGACGTGCTGCTCGAATGCGTAGAAGTCGCGGATAGTGCGTGGGAAGGGGATCGGCGCGAGAAGCTGCACATCGTCTATGCTTTGCGAGCATTCCCACAAGCCCTGCTCGTCCTGCACGACCACATCATAGAGGCCGCGCACTTGCTCCATAGCAGCCGGCCCGCCGTCGAGCAACTCCAGCATGGACAGAGGCGGGTGGGCGTGCGACATGCTTCCTTTCTTCCTGAGGAACTCATGCGCCGCTTCCACATTGAGCACGCGAGGTGAATTACCTGGTAAGTAGATGCCTACATGGGTGTCTTGCCCCGACGTTACATCAGGTGTGACACGGTGGAGGTGTGAGAAAGTTACAAGCTTCATGGGTCAATTGGATCTCTCATGTTGTGGTACGAGAGGCTTGGTTAGACAGCCCTGTACTCGCGGATACCACCTCGCGCTGCTGCTTCTTCTTTAGCATCAGATGATGAACATCTGCAATGCTTATGCCGCGCTCGAAGATGCGACGGATTGCGTGGGCGCGGAAGATGAGGCGTCCGGCTGTCATACGGGTGCTGCTATCGCCTTCACGCGGCCCGTCCACATCTACAGATTACCCCTCAAATCCTGCTCGCGCTCGATTGCCTCGAACAAGGCTCTGAAGTTACCTTTGCCGAAGCCTCTTGAGCCGTGTCGCTCGATGATCTCGTAGAAGAGGGTGGGGCGGTCTTGCACATTCTTGGAGAATATCTGAAGCAAGTAGCCCTCGTCGTCACGGTCTATTAGGATGCCCAGCTCCTCAAGCTGGTTGATATCTTCCTTTATCTGCCCTATGCGTGTGGGCACTTCCTCGTAGTAGTTGTGAGGCACTTTGAGGAACTCCATGCCGTTGCGCTTCAGGTTGGATACGGTGCCGAGGATGTCGCCTGTGATCAGGGCGATGTGCTGTGCGCCGGGGCCTCCATAGAAGTCCAGGTATTCCTGAATCTGCGATTTCTTACGCCCCTCGGCAGGCTCGTTGATGGGGAACTTCACGCGGCCTGTGCCGTCCTGCATCACCTTTGACATGAGGGCCGAGTACTCGGTGGAGATATCTTTGTCCTCGAAGGAGATTAGCTGGTTAAACCCCATGATGCGAGCATAATATTCCACAAGCTCGTTCATCTTGCCAAGCTCGACATTGAGCACAATATGGTCGATAGCCTTGACGCCGGTGGGCACGCCCGGAATGTCGCGCCTATGGTAGCCGGGAGCAAAGGTGCCTGTGTAGTCGTCACGGTTGATAAAGGTGTGAATGGTGTCGCCGCAAGCTGCGATGGCGGCCTTGCGAATGCGCCCTTTCTCGCTCTCAACGTTCACCGGCTCGTATACGCCCTTAGCGCCGCGCTCCAGGGCCGTATTGTAGGCGTAATCTACATCAGGCACGCGCAGGGCAATGTCTTTCACGCCGTCGCTGTGCTTGCGTACGTGGTCAGCGATCTCGCCGTCGGGACCCATCGGGGCGGTAAGCACAAAGCGAATCTTCTCTTGCTCCAGGACATAGGAAGCGCGGTCGCGCACCCTGGTTTCGGGACCTGCGTACGCGGTGATGCTGAAGCCCATGGCGCTGCGATAGTAGTGAGCAGCTTGCCTGGCGTTGCCAACATAAAACTCTACGTAATCTATACCTTGTATCGGGAATGTGTCTTCTTGCTCTGCGCGGCGCGCTCGTGCCGATGGGCGGCTCGTGGCGGCGACGATGCCATTGCCATCGTAGGTGATGGCATCGTCTGTCTGATAATCACTTGCTACGCCAACTCCGGTTGTTTCTTCGGGGTTCATTGTGTATGCCTCCTGTTATGCGTGGCGCGTCATCGCGTATTCACGCTTATGATCGATAGTGCAAGCATATCACCGGGGTAGGGCGGTGTCAAGAGTTGCCCAGGGTG
>JADMIH010000415.1 GCA_015478675.1 Chloroflexota bacterium
CGTCGGCTGTTCGATGGTCAGGCTTGGCTTCCGGTTCCCACCTGAACAGTTACGATCTGGAAAGCCCTATGGCTCCAGCGAGTTGACATTTGGTTGGCGGTGTAGCCTTTGGCGCCTCGGTTTCGAGTTCCTTCAGCTCCTCATCCTTCTCGCTCGCTGGCACCACTGTTTGCCTCCCACCTAGCAGTCCTCCCATATCCATCCCATAGACTGCGCACCACGAACAGGGCCTGTGGGTGCCGAAAACGTAATCCGGACCGTCGACCTGGACTTTCGTTGGCGTGATCCTGGCGACGAAGATGGAGCGTGGCGCCGAAAACGCCATCCGGACCCGCTGACCTGGGCCTTCGACTGCACGACTCCGTTGACAAAGATGGAGCGTGGCACTCTCCTTCTTCTACATAGCCTTCGTCCGCCTCCTCCAGCTGGTCCGCTTGTCTCGCAGAGGCCAACAGGAGTTGGCTGTTGAGATCGTCATGCTCCGTCACGAGGTAGCCGTTTTGCGCCGACAGGCGGCGCGTCCGGCCCTGCAGCCAGCAGATCGAGCAGTGCTCGCTGGATTGAGCCGGCTTCTGTCGGCTACTCGTCGAGGACGCTTCTTTGTCCAGCCGGAGACCCTGCTGCGCTGGCATCGAGAGTTGGTGCGACGAAAGTGGACTTACTCGCACCGACGGCCTGGACGTCCAGCTGTTCCCGCGGGCACGGTCTCGTTGGTCCTTCGTCTGGCAAGAGAGAACCCTACCTGGGGCTATCGGCGGATCCATGGGGAGGTGGCCTCCATGGGCGTGCGACTCGCTCCCTCGAGCGTGTGGGCAATCCTTCGCCGACATGACATTGAACCCACTCCTCGCCGATCGGGCCCAACTTGGGCAGAATTCCTACGAGCGCAGGCAGAGACCATGCTGGCCTGCGACTTCCTCACCGTCGACACGGTGTTGCTCAAACGCCTCTACGTGCTGTTCTTCATCGAGATCAACACCCGAAGGATCTACTTCGCCGGCGTCACCGCAAACCCAGTGGGAGAGTGGGTCACCCAGCAGGTTCGCAACCTAAAGACCTTCGTGTAATACCGCGCGGATTGGAGTCATAGCCTGAGGCCGCA
>JADMIH010000416.1 GCA_015478675.1 Chloroflexota bacterium
GGAGCAGAGGAGCAACACCGTGAACCTGGAAGTAATCAAGAGAGCGCCGCAAGACTATGCCGCAGGCACGACCGGGTGCGAGATATGCGGGACGCCGATCCTCTTTGTGCATGGCGTGTGGCATGCTGCCTGGTGTTGGGACGAGCATTTCTTGCCCTACTTCGCCGAGAAGGGCTTCACCGCGTACGCACTCAGCCTGCGCCATCACGGCAAGAGCCAGAGCACAGGCTCGATCCGCTGGATACGCGGCGCCGAATACGTAGAGGATGTAGCGCAGGTAGTCGAGATGATCGGCCAGACCCCCGTGCTGATAGGGCACTCGATGGGCGGTTACATCGTGCAGAAATACCTCGAACGGCCCCTGTCAGGGCGGCTGTATTACTGGCAGCGGTGCCCCCATACGAGGCTTGGGTGCAAGCCTGCGGGTGACGCGCTTGCATCCGCTGGCTTTCCTCAAGGCCAACCTGCAGATGAGGCTCTGGCCTATAGTGGGTAGCCCCGAACTGGCGCGCACCGGCCTGTTCTCGAAACAGACCCCCGCCGAATATGCCGACCGCTACTTCCCAAAGCTGCAGGACGACTCGTATCGTGCCTACTGTGACATGACGTTCCTTCGCTTGCCACGTCCTGCCCGCGTCTGTAGAGCGCCGATGCTTGTGCTGGGAGGCGGGGACGACGCCCTCTTTACCCCCGCCGAAGTACGAGGCACAGCCCGAGCCTACCGTGCCAGCGGATCCATACTTCCCGGCATGGGCCACGACCTGATGCTAGAGCCCGGCTGGCAAACCGTGGCCGATAGGATCATCTCCTGGTTACGCACAGTGCCCGGCGTGTGTTGATAGCAGGCAGCGTGCTTGTGTCAGCCTTGTGTCATCGCTGTAGTGCGGATAGCCAGGAGATGCCGCATAGCAGCAAGAGATTCGAGCACGTAGCAGACCAGAGGTTCGCGCCCCTATCGCCAGGTATTCTCGCTGATCTGGACTGATCCTGCGCCCCCTGCACTCTTACTCTTCGGCTCATAAAAAGATGCCCCCTGAACACTCAGGGGGTGCATGTCAGCTTTTAGGAAAGGGAGAAAAGTGATACCCTCTGGGTGAACAC
>JADMIH010000230.1 GCA_015478675.1 Chloroflexota bacterium
TCCAACTTCTTTCTCTTGGAGATCTATTTTACATTATATAACTGCGGCTGTAGGATTAGATACTTTGAGGTGCAGTCACGGGCAGAAAGCTGTTAGAGAATTTCCCCAGCCGAGTTGCCAAGCAAATGTCTGCGCACCAGGGGCACGGGAGGGTAGCCGAGAGCTAACACTCTGTCGTGGAAATTCTTCAGGTTGAAGTTAGCGCCTTCTTTGGCTTTCATATCTTCGCGCAGGCGTAGCAGCATTAGCTTGCCGAGGGTGTAGTTGAGGTAGCCAGGATCGAAGGTGCCTCTCATTGCCTCCTTCTGAGCAGGTAGCTCCTCCATGAAGGCGTTCTCCATAAAGAACTGCACTGCCTCTTCCAGCGTCATACGCCCTGTATGCATCATGATTGAAACAACGTAGCGGCAGTTGCGCAGTAGAGCCTCGCTCAATTGTGCAAAGCGCAAAAGATTGTTCTCGCTTCTATAGCCTTCCTCCACCATCATCTGCTCGCAATAGTGCGCCCACCCCTCAACGAACGAGTATGAGCCAAAAGCCTTGCGCACAGGCGACATGACATTGGCCGCGTGCAGAAAATGTACGTAGTGGCCGGGATACGCCTCATGTACGGAGACATCACGCAGGGTGGCGTAGTTGAAGCGCCTCAGCCACTCCTCTTTTTGCTCCGGGGTCCAATTCTTCTCAACGGGTGTCACGTAATAATAGGCTTCAGTAGCCTTCTCCTCGAAGGGGCCGGGAGAGTCCATGAAGGCGAAGCCCCAGCGCAGGAACTCCGGTGTTTCTTGCACTTTGCAGCGCACGTTCGAAGGGACGGAGATAATATCCTTGTCAATGAGGTACTGCCTTATCTCGTCAAGCATTGCCGCCGTTTCGACAATAAGGCTATCTTCGGTGGGATGGTCCTCCGCTACATTATTTGCTACCTCGCGGGCATCCCTGGAAGGGTTAATTAGCCGGGCGGTTTCGATGAATGCTTGTTTGTTGGCTTCCAGGTTGGCGCGACCCACCTCAAGCAAATGCTCCAGCGGCATATCCACCAGCTCGTTGACCACGAGCATTCGTGAGAACATTTCCGCGCCAATGGCGAACTCCTCTTTGGCGCTCGCTTGTTGGTTCTTGAGAAACTGCACATATCCATCCAGGGCTTCAACAGCCTTATTGTTAGCCTGCTGAAACTCGGCCATGAGCTGAGAGTTGTCAACGCCAGCAAGGCTTTCGGGCAGATTCTTCCTCATATAATCCGCTTGCCCGCCGCACATCTGAATCGAAATCTCCAGGTGAGGGCGTGAGAGAGGAGGCTCCAGCAGCGCGATACCTTGTTCTATCAGCCTGGGGATGCCTCGCTCTAGCTCGATTAGCTTACGCAGCCGCTCTTCAATTGGCGCATAGTCGCGCTTGATGTAGTTGGTTACATCAGCGAACCAGGAAATCGTCATGGGGTCGTAGCTTTGTTTGCGATCTTCGGCAATATCAAAGAGTTGTGAAGCTAACCCTTGCTCAAGGAGGCTGTAATCAAGCTGCATATCAGGCTCAAAGTTGCTCGGGTCAATAGTTTTCATCTCAGCCAACGCTTGATTAAGCTCCTCTATCCGGCGCTGGACTGCCTCCTTCGACAGGTCGGGCGTCCTACCATCGTATTCGTGCAGCCCGAAGTTTGACGCCATCGGCGGCATAAACTCGAACATCAGTGTTAGCTGCCTGTCGGCAAACTCGGTGAACTTCTGCGCATGACCAAGCCCGTAGATACTTGACATAAAAGCCTCCTGCTGGTACTATATGCAAAATATGATCGCGGGTGCTCTCGTATAACGTTGTAGTATACCACCGTGCGGGAGTTGGGCAAAGTTGGAAGGCAGGCGGACATTGAGCGCTGCGTGTCGGGTAAGGGCTGTGGGCACGGTATCCGGCACCTACCCTACGCCGTGTGCAATGCTCGCCACGTTTCATGAGTTCGTGCGACAAGAAGCTATCTAGAAGGAGGGTATACAATGGCTAGGCGGATATTCTTTACTGTGGCGGCGATAGGGCTGCTCTCTGTCGGTTATCTCCTGGGCTTGACCTGGTCGGCTGTTACAGTTGCGGGGCCGGTGGCGCAGCAACAGACTGACTGCCAGACGTTCAAGGAGACGGGCAAAGCGGTCTGTGGGCGCTTTCTAAAGTACTGGCAAGAGCATGGCGGGCTTGCGCAGCAGGGTTTCCCGATCAGCGGTGAGTTCCAGGAGAAGTCGGATCTGAATGGGCAGACATATACAGTGCAATACTTCGAGCGTGCCGTCTTTGAGTACCACCCTGAGAACCAGCCGCCTTACGATGTGCTGCTCTCCCAGCTTGGTACTTTTGAGTTCAAGCGCAAGTACCCTAATGGCGCTCCCGGCGCGCAGGCCACACCTGCCCCTCAGCCTTCACCTACTGCGACTGCTTCAAGTGCAACACCTACTGCTCCACCCCCCTCTAACCCCGTGACAGGCGGAGTAGGCGATGTACTTACGCGCGCCGGGCTTGCATTTACTGTCACAAGAGTGGACAGGGGCACTCGGCGGCTAGATGTAATTTACCAGATTCGCAATACCACCTCGTCAGCCATTACTCTGAGGCTGGCCGATGCTGACCAGCAGCTGATAACAAGTACAGGTCCACAACCGTCGTCCCAGCCGGACAGGGTAATCAACATCACCCTGCAACCGGGCCAGACCTTTGACGGGGCGACAGGCTTCAATGGCATAAGCCAGAATGTCACCTTCAAGACCCTGATCTACCGGGTGGATAACCTTCCGAGGCTTGGAAGCGTGCAAGTAGACCTTAACCAGTAGGCAGGAGTGAGTAACGAGGAGTACCGCCGGCTACTGGCCGGGAAGCCAACCGCTCACTCCTCGTTACTCAGCCCTCACTGTGCGCTCAACCCACTTGCCCCGCGACTTGATGATCTCTATGAGGCGATTGACTGCGTCGTCGGTCGGCACGCCTTTTTCCACACACTCTTTGCCTACAAAGAGGTTCACCTTGCCCGGAGCGCCCCCCATGTAGCCGAAGTCGGCATCGGCAAGCTCTCCCAGGCCGTTCACGATACAACCCATCACGGCGATCTTCACGCCGCGTAAGTGGCCCGTAGAGGCCTTTATCCGCTCGGTGGTCTCCTGAAGGTCAAAGAGTGTGCGCCCACAAGATGGGCAGGCGACAAACTCGGCCTTGACCGAGCGCGAGCCTGCGGCCTGTAAAATATTGAAGGCAAGGGTCACCCGGTCGTCGGCAGTGCCATCGCCGCTGACCTCAATGCTGTTGCCTATACCGTCGCAGAGGAGCGACCCAATGGCTACAGACGGCTCGAGCAGCCAGCTATCGGAGTGGATGCCCTCACCCTGTGCATCTTGTTCGTGAGCAAAGTCTTCCAGATGCAACGGGTATTTGCGTCCAGCCTCTACGAGGCGCGTTGACAGAAGCCTGTAGGCCCTAACCACATAGGATGGCACCGGGTCGTCCGCCGAGATAGAGAGGGTCAGCCCTCTATGCCCAAGCGCGTGGGCGTCTGCCGCCACTGCCAGCAGGCGCTCGACTACAGGGAAAGTGGCGCTACCTTCGTCTAGCTCGGCCAGCAGATCGTTGCTCGAACGCTTTTCTCTGGCCCGCAGCCAGAGCGGCACGTGAGCTTCAACAGCGGCTTTCACCAATGCCTCAAAGAGTTTGTCGCGCCCCCAATCTGTCGAATCGCCCGCACCCACCTCAATCTCGATAGCTCCTACACCCGCTAGCCGGGGAGCCAGCTTCGCGTCAAGTGCGCCTTCCAGGTCGCTGCCCACGTCTACTATCAGACCAAGAGCCGATTTGCCTGCGCTCGGGTCTTCTTCCTCGCTACGCCGCCGTAACTCATCAGTGAGGGGTGTTATCTCCTCTAACCCCGTGAGGGGCACGCGAATCAAATCAGGTCGTATGGCGTTACTACCTTTGCGCTTCGCGAGCTCCGCCACCGCCGCAAAGAGGTCGCCGTCAGGCCAGGTGCTGCTGTCGCCCACCGAGGCGACGACGGCCACAGGCTGCATGCCCCCCACCTTCACCGCACCTGATGCGACTTCGTAGGTGGGCCTCGGCGCGTAATGATAAGGGTCGCGCAGGTCGGGCAAGCTCTGGCCTGATACGACGTTGCTCTGCACGCCCTGTGTGTTTAGCATCGCGTTGTATGGGTTGACGAGAGAGAAAGCGACAGGCACCTCCTCTTCGGGTTCCTCAGTGAGCGACACGCGCACTGTATCGCCAAGTCCGTCATCGAGAAGCGCACCTATGCCTGTGGCCGATTTGATGCGGCCATCCTCAGCATTGCCCGCCTCAGTCACACCCAGGTGCAG
Organism: Chloroflexota bacterium; assembly: GCA_015478675.1. Next base: position 4,341 of record JADMIH010000230.1, read on the forward strand.
AGGGTAGTTCCACCCCAGGGCATCCAGCCGCGACACCAGCAGGCGGTAAGCGGCGATCATCACTTTGGGGTTGCTTGCCTTCATTGAAAAGATAAGCTCGTGATAGTCGTACTTGCGGCATATAGCGGCAAACTCTATCGCCGACTCCACCATACCTTCCGGTGTGTCGCCGAAGCGGTTCATAATGCGGTCTGAGAGCGAGCCATGATTGGTGCCGATACGCATCGAGATGCCCCGCTCCTGGCAACGCAGCACCACGGGGCGGAATTTCTCCTCGATGCGCGCAAGCTCCTCTTGATACTCCGCGTCGGTATAGTCGCGTACCTTGAAGCGCTTCTCGTCGGCGAAGTTGCCCGGGTTGATACGCACCTTATCCGCGTAGAGGGCCGCCTCCATAGCGGCTGCCGGGCTAAAGTGGATGTCAGCCACCAGGGGCACATCCAGGCCCATCGCCATGAGGCGGCGCTTCACTTCACCAAGCGCGCGAGCATCCTGCGACGTAGGAGTGGTAATCCTCACTATCTCGCAGCCTACCTCTACCAGGCGTATAGTCTGGGCGAGTGTTGCCTCAACATCCTGGGTGCTAGTAGTGGTCATAGACTGCACCCTGATCGGGTTGTCGCCGCCAACTCCAACCTTGCCTACCATCACCTCACGCGTGGGCCGCCGCTTGTAAGCGTACGTATTCTCGGTGTAGGGGTGGTGTGGAGTATCCGCCGCCGACCTCAGGATTACAGGCTCGGTTCTTGCTTCAGTAGCGCTCATTCTACGTTTACCTCATGCCTTAGCGTCTAACGCTCTCATTTTGTATTGTGACATACGCTTCTCATGTTAATACGTGTAGCTCAGCTTCACAGATAGTGCAAAATCCTCTA
>JADMIH010000231.1 GCA_015478675.1 Chloroflexota bacterium
TGGGGCATCTTCCTGCGTAACCACGACGAGCTTACCCTGGAGATGGTCACGGACGATGACCGCGACTACATGTATAGAGAGTATGCCCGCGACCCGCGCATGAAGATCAATATCGGTATACGCCGCAGGCTGGCTCCTCTCATGGATAATGGGCGCAGGCAGATAGAACTGCTCAACAGCTTGCTTTTCACCCTCCCCGGCACGCCTGTTATATACTATGGCGATGAGATAGGAATGGGAGATAACATCTATCTTGGCGACCGCGACGGCGTGCGTACACCTATGCAGTGGACGGGCGACCGCAACGCAGGCTTCTCGACAGCAGATGGCGCTCGCCTCTACGCTCCGGTGATCACCGATCCCGTTTATGGGTACCAGGCGGTGAATGTAGAGGCGCAGCTACGCACCCCTACCAGCCTGCTAAACTGGATGCGCAGGCTGATCAAAGTTCGCCGCAAGTACACAGCTTTTGGCCGGGGCGACATCACATTCCTGCACCCAGCCAACCAGAAAGTGCTAGCCTACTTTCTTGAGTATGGTGAGCAGCGCCTGCTGATTGTGAACAACTTATCCCGCTTCGCGCAGCCCGCCGAACTAGACCTCTCTCACTGCAACGGGATGGTGCCCGTAGAGATGCTGGGTGAAACGCGCTTCCCACGCATAGGCGAGCTACCCTACTTTCTGACGCTCGCGCCGCACGGCTTCTACTGGTTCCGGCTGGAGCGAGTGGACGAGGCGTAAAGCGGCCGAGAATCAAAAAGAGGCATTTCAGGCTATATAGCTCGAAGCGCCTCTTTTTGATTCATGAACTAAGTTCAGAGCTTAGATTATCATCAAAATACATCTCCAGTCCGAGCCGAAGAGGTGCATTTTTGCGGTATAATTAACCTTCGGGTGGTAAAAAGGACGTTATAGAAGTTTATTCAGGAGATGTTCGTTGCACGATCTGAAGGCGTTATGGCCTTACATGGCCCGCTACCGGTGGAAGCTCATTTTTGGGCTGGGTATAACTATTATCAGCACCGCGCTGGGCCTCACACAGCCATATCTTGTGGGAGCGGCAATTGATAAGCTGCAGAATGGCCGGCCCAGGGACGAAGTGCTTGTCATGGCTGGGCTGATAGTGCTGCTGGCTGCGGTGCAAGGAGTATTCACTTTTTTCACACGCTTTACGGTGAATAGCGTTGCACGACAGGTTGAATACGAGCTTCGCAACGATATGTTCGCCCACCTGCAGAAGATGCAGCAAAGCTTCTTCCATAAGATGCACACAGGCGACATCATGGCCCGCGCCACGAACGACCTCACGGCGGTGCGCGCCTTTCTCGGCCCTGGCATCAGCAATAGCGCCAACACAGTAGCCATGTTCGTTATCGCATCGGCTCTGATGATTGGTATCAACCTGAAGCTGGCGATTATCGTGATGGTTTTTATGCCTCTGGTAAGTGTGGCTTTCGTGCTCATCGGGCGGCGGATGCACAGCCGCTATGAGAAGGTGCAGGCGCAGTTCGGCGCGCTTGCCACATACGCGCAGGAGAACTTTTCGGGGATAAGGGTTGTGAAGGCATACGCTCAGGAGGACTATGAAATAGAGCACTTCGCCCGCGCCAGCCGCCATTACGCCAACCTCAGTATGCGATACCAGCGTCTCAACCAGCTACTCTGGCCGATGATGAGCCTGGTGCTTGGCATCGCAGCGGTGGCGATACTTTATGTCGGCGGGGACGAAGTCATATCACGCAGGCTCACCGTCGGGCAGTTTGCGCAGTTCATTCTTTACCTGACAATGCTGAGCTGGCCGATGATCGCCCTGGGGTGGGTAGTGAGCCTCTACCAGCAAGGCGCGGCCTCGATGGGGCGCATTCGCCAGTTGATGCGCGAGCAGCCGAAGATCATAGATAACGAGGAGACAGTGGATATAAAGACCATCAAAGGTGATATAAGATTCGACCACGTGTCGCTTTCCTACGACAAGCAGAAGATACTGGATGATGTATCGTTCCATGCGCCCGCCGGAAGTACCCTTGCCATAGTGGGCGCGACAGGCGCAGGTAAGACCTCCATAGTGAGCCTGATCGCACGCGTACACGAGCCTCAGGTGGGAGAGGTGCTGGTGGATGGCACCAACGTTCAGCAGATACCGTTGGCTGTGCTGAGGCGCAATATCGGCTATGTGCCGCAGGATACCTTTCTCTTTTCCTCGTCGCTGGACGAGAATGTGGCCTTTGGTGTGGACGAGCCGGAGCCTGTCAGGGTTGCGCGCTCGGTGGAGGTCGCTCGCCTCAGCCAGGACCTGGATCAGTTCCCCGATGGGCTGCAAACGGTTATCGGTGAGCGCGGCGTAACCCTCTCAGGCGGGCAAAAGCAGCGTACCGCGCTGGCTCGCGCCGTCATGCGAGACCCCGCTATCTTGATTTTGGACGACTCGCTGTCGAGCATAGATACGCACACGCAGTCGGAGATACTGGCGGGCCTGCGCGACGTGCTGGAAGGGCGCACCAGCATCATTATCTCGCAGCGTATCTCCACAGTGAAAGCCGCCGACCAGATACTGGTGCTGGACGAAGGCCGCATAGTGGAACGCGGCACTCACTCAGAGCTGGTGGAGCAGAGAGGCATCTACGCTCAGATGTACAGGCGTGAATTGCTGTCGAGCGAGTTGGGGGTTGAGTAAATTATGAATTATGAGTTAGCAATTATGAATGGCTACGAGTCCAATCATAATTCATAATTCCGCGAAGCGGTAAGGTGGGGGTAAATGGCAGGTAGTATAGCAGTACAAGAGGACGAGATATTAGGCAAAGCGTATGATGCGCGGCTGATGCAGCGGATCCTGGTCTACCTGCGCCCTTACAAGGGCCGCGTGGCGATTGCCCTGGTGATTATTTTCGCTACGGCAGCTTTTGAGCTTGCATCACCATACCTGGTCAAGATGGCTATTGACAACGCCATTGTGCCCGGCAAGCTTGAGGCTTTGCTGCCGATTGCTGCGGCATATGTGGGTGTTCTTCTGGCGGCGTTCGTCCTGCGCTACGCGCAAAACTACATTATGCAGCTTATCGGGCAAGACGTGATGTACGACATACGCTACCAGATTTTCGCCCACTTGCAGCGACAATCGCTCAAATACTTCGACCACAATCCTGTTGGGCGCCTCATCAGCCGCCTCACCAACGACGTAGATGCTCTCAACGAGTTTATAGGTTCGGGTGTGGTGACTGTGGCGGGCGACGTGGCTATTTTGGTGGGCGTTATCGCCATCATGGTTGCGCTCGATTGGCGGCTTGCTCTGGTGAGCCTTGCGGTGCTGCCGTTGATCGCTCTTGCCAGTATGTGGTTCCAAAAGCTGATGCGCACCACCTATCGGCAGCAGCGCGTGCGCCTCGCCAGAGTGAATGCTTTCTTGCAGGAGAACCTTTCAGGTATGCTCGTAGTGCAGTTATTCAACCGCGAGAAGCGCAAGTTCGGCGAGTTCGATGAGCTCAACAGCGATTATCTGAAGGCCAACAACGATGCGCTGCGGGTCTTCGCCGTCTTCTATCCTATCGTCAGCTTCTTGTCTACCCTGGCGGTGGCGCTCCTCCTCTGGTACGGCTCCGGCGGCGTGCTTGACAAGACAATCACGCTGGGTGTGCTCTTTGCTTTCTTCCAATATACCGACCGCGCCTTCCAGCCTATACGTGACCTGGCAGAGAAATATAACATCATGCAAGCTGCGATGGCCGCCGCGGAGCGTGTGTTTATGCTCCTGGATGAGAAACCCTCAGTGGTGGACCCTCCGAACCCGAAGCGGCTTAACAACGTGGTGGGCGACATAGAGTTCCGCAACGTGCATTTTGCCTACAACCCGGATGAGCCTGTGCTTAAAGGCATCAGCTTCAATATACCGGCAGGCACAAGCGTGGCTATAGTGGGTGCAACGGGCGCAGGCAAGACGAGCATTATAAGCCTTCTCAGCCGCTTCTACGACGTTCAGCAGGGGCAGATACTGCTCGATGGTGTGGATGTGCGCGATGTAGCCCAGGGGCAGCTACGCAGGCACATAGGTGTAGTGCTGCAAGACCCTGTGCTTTTCTCAGGGACGATTGCGCGCAATATACGCTTGCTCGATGACGAGATAACGGATGAGCAGATGAAAGAGGCGGCACACTTCGTCAACGCCGCCACCTTTATAGACCGATTCCCAGACGGCTACGATCATGAGATTCGCGAGCGCGGCTCAAATCTCTCCGTGGGGCAGAGGCAGCTATTGGCATTCGCACGGGCGATAGCCTTCAATCCGGCTGTGCTACTGGTAATGGACGAGGCGACCTCCAGCGTTGACACAGAGACTGAGGCGCTGATTCAGGATGCCCTTGAGAAGCTAATGCGTGGCCGCACAAGTATCATTATTGCCCACCGCCTCTCGACGATCAAGCACGTAGACAGGATAATCGTGCTGCACAAGGGGCAAATAGTAGAAGAAGGGTCGCACGAAGAGCTGTTAGCGCGCAACGGGTACTACTACAGGCTCTACCAGTTGCAATACGCCGAGCAGGAAGGCAGTGCCCCGATTCCCGTTGGCAACACCAGCCAGGCTACGGCAGATATATCTCCCTGCTAAAATCTGCATCTCACCGTGCAGCATAGATAAGCTCGTGGAGATACATTGCTATCTCCGCCCTTGTGGCAAACCAACCAACGAAATAGTGTCCACCGTTTCCGGCGCCGTTATCTTCAACTCTGTATTGGACAGCGCCTGCGTTGTACAGTTTTTCTATATAGCTATAAAAGGTACTGCCAGAGGGAACGTCCCAGAAGTCTGGCCCTCCACCGCTGCCATAACCTGACAACCAGCCTTTGTACTCACCAGTCAACTCCACGACTTTAGACACCTCCCCGCGCCAGATATTGTCTACAGGTCGAAAGCAGATGCCACCGGAACATGGGCTGCCTGACATTAGGCGCTGACCGTTTGCCATCGTGTTGTAAAGAGTCTCGATGTAAGCATAGGCCCAGTAATCGGCGGGAACATCGACGTAGTGCGGACCTCCTGAGGTGTTGATAGCTATTCCCAGGCCCTCGACCATCATTTTAGCGAATTGCCCTCTGTTAACGAAACTGGCAGGCTCAAAGTATGGCCGGTTTCCTGGCTGGCACGTATGACCTCTGGTATTGCATGGATAGCCACCTATTATGCCTTCTTGACTTGCCCACCCTAT
>JADMIH010000232.1 GCA_015478675.1 Chloroflexota bacterium
GGGAGAGGGGGCTTGCTTGCTGGTGAGTATCAGGGGACACCCCTGCAACCCCGTCAGGGGATACTCCCCTGCACCCCTACTCTGAACACTCACGCAGGGAAAACTCAGCTTGTCAGGCTTTAGTAGCGCATGGTACAATAACACGATATACTCTCTAATAGAACGGAGTTAAACCATCTCTAATATGCCTGAACTTACACGTCTGGGTGTATGCACGCGCCGGAAACTGACTGTTTTTACCGCCCTCGGTCTTCTCCTGCTCTTAGCGCTTACATCTACAGGCTGCTCACCTCAGAAGATGGCGCAGGCGGCTACTGCGACCGCCGGCGCCATTCCATCGCCCACCGTTGCTAACCCGCCGCCCGCGTCACCCACTTCTGCGGTAGTCCCCGGTGCTACCTCTACCGTAACCACACCCCCGGCGGATGCAACGGCAGGCGCTACCGGCACACCAGGCACACCAGGCACACCCACCGTGCGCCCCACACCCAGCGGCACCCCACCCAACCCGCTCGATGTTCTGAATGTCTTTACCTTCGTCAACCCATTGGACCTTACCCTTGTAAAGAGCGACGTATTACCTCTCAACGGCGACAGCGGCCCGGGCCAGGCCTTCTACACAGTATCCACCGCCACCCAGCCGATCACTCAAGAGGAGCATAGCGCCTTGAGCGTGTTGACCTATGATCCCGTATACCGTGAGTGGACCCCCACCTGGTCCTCTACGGAGATAACAGGCACAGCCAGCCCGCTCCCTCTATACTCTCAGCCGGGAGGTTATAACGGCGGCGACCTCGTGCATGTAGGCGCGCCTATTCTTGTACTGCGTACCACCGAACGTGCCGGGCACGCTCGCCTGGCTTTGTGGCGCTGGGACAAGCAGAAGCGCACAGGCGAACCTCTAAAAATGGTGTCCGCAGGCGGGGGCGCTGAGCGCGACGCGGTTTTCGACGCGGACCTCGATGTCAACATGGCAGATTTGGATAACGACGGCGTGTACGAAGTGGTCGCCGACAACCTGAAGGGCGTGCAAGTCTGGAAGTGGGACGGCAGCAAATTCGCCCTGCAGGGAGGGCGCTAATGTCTAATCGCAACGACAGACCGCACGCTCCGAGTCCCGACCGCGCCCGCGATGCCCGCACACAACGTCCAGCAGCCACAATCCGTAACGCCGCGCTTCCGCAGAGCACGCCCCGGCGGGTCGGGACAATGCTACCTGCGAGCAGGAGAACAGCCGCCGCATTGCCCATTGATATACACAGAGCTTTTGCTGCCGCATCTCTGGCACTGCTGCTGCTCGTCTCTATCTTTGCGCCGCTCGCCCCCACCCCACCCGACCCTGCGCCTTTCCTCACGCCGAGGATAAATGGCGCCGGCTCGATACCAGGCACCTTGTCAGGCTCTGCCCTTGAGGAGACAATCTTCCCGTACCTGACAGTTATCGAGCGGAACCAGGGCAACCTTGCCTCTACGTGGCCCGATGCCAGCGACGTGCTTCACTACGATCCTACCAGCCTGCGGGCGCGGTGGGCCGTACTAGGCCAGATGTATGCTTCAACAAGTGGCAGCCTCTCCACCAGGCTCAAAGACACCGGCCTGGAAGGCAACCCGTCCGAAGACAAGCTGCAAGGTTTAGAAAGCGCTTACAGCCAACAGTTGAACGACCCGACCGGTACCAATGCAGGCCGGGGCGAAAACGGCCTGGCCGCGATGGTGCTGCTCCGAGCGCTACTGAGGCCGCCGAGCGTCGCCCGTACCAACATGGAAAACAACGCCAGCCAGAGCCTCGCGGATACCGTACTCAACCAACCGAGTGTGTGGCAGTTCGCCTACAACTGGGCGCTCTCCAACTTCATGCAAGGCAACTATGCTGCCGCCTATGAGGGTATGCGCGCAGTTTCCCAGAAAGCTGACGCCGATAACAACAAGCTTACTCCTTTCTGGGTGGGGCTGGCCGCGCTGCGGCTTGGTAACACACAAGAGGCTATACGCAACTTCAATGTGGCTATCAATGCCCAGGTGCCTTCCGGGGCCACCTCCACCGTTGCGACGGAATATGAGAACGCCAGAACTCTATCGGAAGAAGCGCTTGGCGACGCTCAGTGGGCCGCAGGCATGCCCGGCCAAGCGTATCAAACTTACCTGAACCTTCTGCTGCTCAACATAGATAATCCTGGCCTTTATACCAAGTGGCTCAACCTGGGGTTGCAGCAGCATGGATACGAGAGCATGGTGGCGGATATGGAGTTATTGATACAGGCCAATGCCTCCATGCAGCAGCCGCGCCTGCACCACGACCGCGCCAGGCTCCTCAGCTTCCTCGGCAGGCAGTCAGAGGCAGACGCCGAATATCGTCAAGCTATCAGCCAGGGCGATAGCGATGCGGGTCTGCTAATCTCCTACGGCCAGTCCCTTGAAAGCCGCGGCGACCACAAGGGCGCTATCGAGCAGGCGCAGGAAGCGATACGCAAGCTGAATATGGACCCAGCCACATCCGATCTGTCGAGCGTGGCTGCTGCCGTCAGTACTACTACCACATCACTCGCCGACAGAGATGCAGCGCAACAGCTTCTCGACGCCAACTTGCTGCGTGCCCGTGCCTGGGGCAAGCAGGGGGACACGACAGCTGTAGCTTCCCTTACAGCAGGCTTTACTCAGAAAGCGGGGCAATTGCCTGCCGCCCAGGGTGGTATCCTTTACCTCTATGCAGGCTACGCCGACGAAGCCGCAGGTATGCAGGACAAAGCGGCAGCCAGCTACAGCCGCGCATGGGACAAGTTGAAGAGCCAGGCACCGGGCACTCCCGGCAGGGGCGCTGCGCTTGCTGGCCTGGCGCGCACTACCGCCCTATTGCAGGGCAAAAGCGCCAATGATGGCCTGGCTCTGCTGGCGAGCAACGGCTACGACCCTAAAGCCCTCAAGACCAGCGTCGCCACCGACCTTGATGCTCCCGACATTCTTTACCAGGCGTATCTTCTGCTTAAGGATGTGGGCCAGCCCGCCCAGGCAGCCGATGCGTTGCGTGTAGCTTCAATAACGCGGAATCTCCAGGATGCGCGTGCCTTCTCAGGCGTGGGCAGACCTATCTGGCAAGCCAACGGCACCCTGGTGCCCGCCTATCTTGCTCTGCAATCCTCAGATCAGGCCCGCACTGTGAACGGCACAGGCGATCCGTTGGCGCTGATGCGTTACAGACAGGCATCACAACTCGACCCTGGCCTGGCAGCCGCCGCCAATAACCTGGGGGTGGCTTACGCTCAGGACGGAAAATCGAGCTTTGCGAGTAAGTACCTCAACGCGGCGGGCGTAAGTAGCGCTACTTACGCCCTGGGGAACCACAACCTGGCGGCTTTCTTCTACGAGCAGGGCCTCGGCAGCTTCTTCGCGGCGGAGAGCGCACAGGGAGATGCCATCAAGAGTGTAGGCCCACAAAGCCTGCAATGGGGTTATAACCTGCGCTACGATGATAGAGGGCCGGTGCCATCCCCCGCAGCGCCCGCAGGTGACCTGCTCTCCAGGTTGCCCGCCGTGATAATATTGCTCTTGCTGTTGCTCCATACCCTCGTCGGTAACGACCGCTTGACGAACCGCATGGGGCTGGTGCCCACGCGGGGCGTGCTCGGTTGGCTGGCACAAAGGCTGGACAGCAAGGTGAAAACCTTCACGCCAGGGCTGGTAACGCCGCGTAGCGATATGACTGCCCTGGCGCTGGCGATAGTTATACCCTCAGTTGTGGGCATGTTCGGGCTGGCGTGGGGCGCGGCGCATGGTTCTCTCGCTGTGTGGCTGGTATTTCTACCTGTAGCCTTGCTTGCTGCGCTAATAGCCTTCGGGGGTAACGAGCTTGCTCAATATATAGCCGCCCGGCGCAGATACGGCGTGACTCTGCACCACATATGGCCGCTTGGCATTATGCTGGGGATATTGAGCATACCGCTCGGCTTCGTCTATGGCTGGCAAAACGTTACACGCGTGCAGCCTGCTCCCGAGGCGGGCGACGGCGCGACTGCACGGCGGGGTGTTACAGGACGCCAGCTGCGCACAGGCGAGGAACTCGACCTGGCTTATGAGGCGCAAATAGAAGCAGCAGCTGACCCCGACTCGGACAGAGCAGCGACCCTCGCAGCGCCGCGTCCGACGAATATAACTCTGGGCGATACAGGTCTGCTAGGGTTGAGTCCGGCGGCGCGTATCCTTTTCGCGGGGCTGGCAACCAACCTGGTGATAGGCGCTCTCTTTGGGCTTGTCTATTGGCTCACTGGCTGGCCTTCTATGCGCCTGGCGATGTTCGCCTCAATGTTGGTGTTGGCCTTCACATCGGTCTCAGAGCCGCCCGCCGACGGCTGGACACTCTTCCGCCGCAACTCACCCCTCTGGCTCGGCATCTTCGTTCTGGCCGCGTTGATGGTGACGCTGATAGCCGTAGGGATAATCTAAGCAGCAGGCTGGAGTTGTGTTATAATGGCAGAGTATAATCTGCCATCCCGCGCTCGTAGCTCAGTGGACCAGAGCATCTGACTTCGGATCAGAGGGTCGGGGGTTCGAATCCCTCCGGGCGCGCAAATAAAATAGGTATGAGAACGCTCCAAAGTATCATACTTTGGAGCGTTCTCATACGTCAACAGTGTGATTTGTACCGTTTTAGCGTTGGTGCCGATACTGATTATACTACTTCTCTTTCTATGTAAAGAGGTCAAAAAGTGGGGTCCTCCATGTTACTCATGTGCTTCTGCTATCTTTAGTCTGTAGATGTATAGTCTGCTTCCTTCTAGACTGTGTACTCATGAGGGATAAACTGCTTGCTCGTGACTTCGGTGCAGTGATTCGGCGCCTGCGTTATGCCGCTGGCATGTCACAGGAGAAATTTGCTTTACATATGTGGAGTGCACCGCACCTATACGGGCCAGATAGAGCGCGGCGAGAAGACGGTCACGATTGAGACGGCCAGTAGGCTGGCTCATGCTCTTGGTTTATCCCTCTCCGATTTGTTCGCAAATCTAGGGGGGGGATAAACCAAGAGAAAGATGCCTATAACCGAGGCTGAATATTATGTGATCCGCGCCGAACTTTTGAGAGGATCGAGTAGAAATAGTGACTCACGTTATGCAACTGCGGCCAGTCTTGTGCCTGCATCATGCTCTAATGTGCGTAACTGTATAAGTTGAGTTAAGTTA
>JADMIH010000233.1 GCA_015478675.1 Chloroflexota bacterium
GGATACTCCCCTGACGGGGTATTAGGGGTGTCCCCTACCCTAATCTCTCCCTGATAACAGTTCCCCATCCCACGTGTGGGAGGGGGTCAGGGGGTGGGCCTTGCCCTTGTACCATGCTAATCTACTGCATTGCTCTACCCTAACCCTGAACACTTACAAACCACTCATCACTAACCACCGGCCACTACCCACAAGTGGAAAACAACCCCTGCCCCCAACCCCCAGTGCTATACTCCCCCCAGGCTGGTAGTGCAACCCCTGCCGCTGTAAATCGTTATGTTTGTGGGACCGTAAGCGCCCGCGCAGAACGACACAACAGACAAACAGGCAATAACTAGGAGGACAAGAGATTATGAAACCAGTGCAGCGTAAAACTGCCAGGGCAGGAGCAGCAATCGCCAGCGTCGCAATGGCAGGCGCCGTGCTACTCAACGCCATCCCTGCCGCCGCAGTAGAATTTGCCCACCCCGCTTTCAAGAACCTGTGGGACCGCACCGACTCCCTTGTGGCATCAGGCCAGGTGAGCCGCACATTCTTCTGGGGCCCAGAGCCTCGCGCAGCCGCCCAGGAGCAATATGTAGACGCACCGAACGGCACAGGCACCCGCCTCGTCCAATACTTCGATAAGTCGCGCATGGAGATCAACGACCCCGGCGCAAACGCAAGCAGCCCCTTCTTCGTTACCAATGGCCTCCTCACCATCGAACTGATCAGCGGCCAGATGCAGATAGGCAACAACGCCTTCGTCAATCGCTATCCAGCAGCCATACCTATCTCCGGCGACGTTGACGACACCCAGGCCCCTACATACGCCTCCTTTATCTCCGTCTCTAACACCCGCAGAGGCGACCACCCGCAGCCCGACCGCACAGGCCAGTTCGCCACCTCCACCATCAACCAGGCGGGCCAGATAGGCAACGACCCCGCCAAAGCCAATGTGCCCGGTACCAAGCTCGTCTACTTCGAGCCTTCTACCAAGCACAACATACCTGAAAGATTCTGGCAGTTCCTCAACGCCACCGGCCCTATCAGTCAGACAGGCCAGATAGTCAACCAGCGCCTCATAGACCCCTGGTTCTACGCTTCCGGCCTCCCCATCTCCGATGCCTACTGGAGCCGTGTCAAGATAAAAGGCGTTATGCAGGACGTCATGATCCAGGCATTTGAACGCCGCGTCCTTACTTACGTGCCCACCAACGACCCCGGCTTCCAGGTCGAAATGGGCAACATCGGCCTTCATTACTACGACTGGCGCTATAAGGACGCAGGCAAGCCCACAGGCACCGTAACCGTTGTTCCCGCAACAGGCACGCCAGCTACAGCCGTGCCCACCGTTACCGGCACTTTAGGCACTGCTACAGCCACAGGCACGCCCGGCAGCCCCACTCCTACCGTCACAGGCACACCTCCCACCTCTACTCCCACCGTCACCCCTACCCCTAACGTCATCACCCAGGGGCTTATTGCCTTCTCCTCCAACCGGAGCGGTAACTTCGACGTATACACCATCAAAGGCGACGGCACAGGCGCTAAGGACCTCACTTCCAACAGCCCAAGAGACGATACCAATCCTGCCTTCTCGCCCGATTACACCAAGATCGCCTTCACCTCAAGCCGCGATGGCAACCAGGATATCTACGTTATGAACGCCGATGGCTCATCCCCCACCCGTCTCACCAACGACCCTGCCGATGACTACCAACCAACATGGTCGCCCGACGGCACGAAGATCGCTTTTGTCTCCAAGCGCTCAGGCGGCCAAGCGGACGTCTACATGATGAACTCCAACGGCACCAACCAGACGAACCTTACCTTCCTCGCAGGCGACGATGACAACCCCTCCTGGGGCGTCAACAACCTGATAGCCTTTACCTCCAAGCGCTCAGGCGCTGCTCAGATATATACCCTCAACCCCGATGCGCCCGCCGCCGTCACGCAAATCACCAATACCGGAGAGAACTTCCTGCCAAAATGGAACACCTTAGCCAAACGTATAGTCTTCATCTCTACCCGCGATGGCACCGGTGAGGTATACACTATGCGCCCAGGTGGTGAAGAGCAGACCAGGCTCACCCTCAATACTTACAACGATTGGGATCCGGCCTACTCACCCGACAACAGCAAGATAGTCTACGCCGAGGAGTTCGGTGGCGACTCAACCAACCTTGAGCTTTACGACATGAACATAGACGGCACCAACCAGCAGCGCCTCACTATCGAGCCAGGCAAAGATCAGCAGCCCAACTGGGGCCTCACAACCACCAAGTAGAAAACCACCTGCTCAGCATGGGCCTGTGGCACCCGCTATTGTGCTAAAGCAAGACCCCTCCCCGCCTGTGGGGGAGGGGTCTTCTCTTATGAAACATGAGCCATCCCAAATTTAAGATTTATGCTTCGTGAGCGTAGATAGCTTAGAAGGCCCCTCTCCCGCCTGTTGGGGAGGGGTTGGTGTGGTGTTAGGAATACCTCACTCCACGGGTCATAGACGAATATTAAATTCGGGATGACTCCATCTTTACGGAGATGCACATCAGGCCAGCAACCCACAATATATACTCATAACGACCGATTTGCTGCAACCATAGAAGCGGTATACTCTATAAGAACACCAAAACCCACCAGGTGAGGAGACGCATGGCACACGATACAAACACGATCCACGAAGCAAATGCCGGACAGCCCGCAGGCGCAAATGAAAACACACCCAAAATCACCTTCATCACCGTCCTTAAAAACGGCGGCTTCCGCAACCTCTGGCTTGGACAGGTGGTGTCACAGGTGGGTGACTACTTCGCCTTCCTCGCCCTGCTCGTAGTGATCAGCGGCCTCTCCAACAACCTACAGAGCACCACCCTTGCCGTATCCGGCATCATGATAGCTAGCACCCTGCCACGCCTTCTCTTTGGCATGCTTGCGGGCGTCTTCGTAGATAGGTGGGACCGCCGCCGCACCATGCTGACCTCCGACTTGCTGCGTGCTGCCCTCACCCTTACAATGATCCCCGCTTTCCTCGACAAGAACCTGCCTGCCCTTTTCGTCCTCACCTTCGCGATGTCAGCAGTGGGCACTCTCTTCAACCCCGCCAAAGGCGCGCTCATACCAAAGCTGGTGCCCAAAGAGCATCTCCTTTCTGCCAACTCCCTCTCCCAGACCAGCCAGATGCTGGCTGTGCTCATCGGCCCCGCCCTGGCAGGCACTACACTCAAGTTAGCTGGCACAGGCAACGAATGGGTCGCTTTCCTGGTAGACTCCCTCTCTTTCCTCATCTCGGCCACGGCGATATTCTTCATATCAATGCCACCTGAGCATACAGCCAACACCCAGCCCTCAACTTCCGGCTCCGAAAACGGAGCGGTGCGCCGCGTCTGGGAGGAACTCCTCGTCGGCCTGAAGACCCTTGTGCTCAACCGCACAATCGGCACAGTCACAGTCATCTTGGGCATCACAATGCTCGGAATGGGCGCGGTAAATGTCCTCTGGGTAGTCTACCTGAAAACCCGCTTCGGGCTTGAGGGCCCAGAACTGGCATGGCGGTTAAGCATACTCGATATTGCCTTCGCCGCCGGAATGATACTATCCACCGTAATCACAGGCAATCTGCTGTCGAGCCTTGCGCCCAAGTGGTTCTGCGTCGGTAGCCTACTGGGAATAGGCATTATGCTGGCCGTCTTCGGCTACTTGCCCGACTATTGGACAATCACCGCAGCCATCGTGCTCCTCGGCGCGTTCGTAGCACCCATCAACACAGGCGTCTCCACTCTCGTTCAGATAGTGGTGCCCAACGAACAGCTAGGCCGCGTTAACGGCGGCATGGGCACAGTCATAGACACAGCCACAGTAGGCTCGATGAGCCTTGCGGGCGTGCTGGGCGCAATCCTCGGCATACCAATCGTTTTCCTGATAGCCGGCGTCATCTGCCTGCTCATGGGTATTATCGCCTGGCTGGTGCTCCCTGCCATCACCCTCAAAGACAAGCCCGAAGACGATCACACCGAGAAGAGAGAACTAGCCATTCACCCCGAAGCCATCCTCGACCCCGGTCTCTCGCTTACCGAAATAGAACAGGCCAGCTAACTCACCCCGCCTAGTGATACTCGTCGGAGACGATATGGCCGTCCTGCACCCTGATAACGCGACGTGCGTGGGCGGCCAGAACAGCGTCGTGCGTCACAAAGACCACCGACTTCCCCTGCCTGCTCAACTCCTCCAGCAGCCCCATTATATGCTCACCTGTGGCACTATCGAGGTTGCCTGTCGGCTCGTCGGCAATGACTATTGGCGGGTCATTGGCAAGCGAGCGCGCTATAGCTACTCGCTGCTGCTCGCCACCCGAAAGCTCACTCGGCAAATGGCTCGCCCGCCCACCTAGCCCCACCCGCTCCAACAGCGACAAAGCCCTGTCGCCACGTCGAGCGCCATAGCTGTTGAGAAAGTCCATCGGCAGCATAACGTTCTCAAGCGCGGTAAGAGTAGGCAGCAACTGGAAGAACTGAAAGACTATCCCAACATTTGCCCCACGCCATTTGGCAAGCTCATTTTCACTCATCATGTGAAGAGGCGCACCTGCCATCAACACCTGCCCCGTAGACGGCCTGTCTATTCCTGTAACCATGTTGAGTATAGTGGACTTACCACTTCCCGAAGGGCCAACTATAGCCGTGAACTCCCCCGCATAAAGGGTCAGGTTCACTCCTCTGAGCGCGATATACTGCCTGTTGCCCATAGGATACGCCTTGACGACATTCACCAGCCTCCCCACAGGCGCTTTCCCAGGCACATCGCCCGGCGCCGCCGGTATATAGCCCTTCTGCGGTAAGGTTGCGCTCATATCATAATTCTACACCAATCGCACACTTTTGCCACGAGATTACTGCGTGGTGCGTGTTACGTAAGCGTTCAGAATAGGGGTGCAATGGCTATATCCTACCCTGGCCGAGCCGTAAGCGCCCCCCACACATCCATACCTCCATCCATACAAAGCCCCCTCTCCCATGAAGGGAGAGGGGGTTGGGGGTGAGGGTCCTTCCCCCAACCCCCTCTCTGAACACTTACAGGCACAAGTAAGCGTTCAGAGCAGGGGTGCAATGGCTATGCCAGAGTAGGGGTGCAGGGGCTATGCCCCTGACGGGGTTGCAGGGGTGTCCCCTGATACTCACCAGGAAGCAAGCCCC
>JADMIH010000234.1 GCA_015478675.1 Chloroflexota bacterium
AGCGCGCTTGCCTCCAACCCCCTGGTGTGGAAGCTCGACCTGGATAGAGTAGAGGTGCTCTATAGTGAGATGGCGGCTGCACACAGAGCATGGTTACCGCCAGGCTTGCTTTAGAAGCCGCTCGCATATATGATGGTATATATTTAATGTTACAACAAGGCCGGTGTTAGATAGCAGAGGGATAAAAAGGAGGAGAGGATAGATGAATAAATCTGAAGGGACAACATTGAAGAGGCCCGCGAAGCTGGTCGCGCTGCTTGGGTTGCTGGTGCCGGTGGCTTTGTCGGCATGTGGAGGCGCCAACAACACGCCTACCACCTCAGCCCCCGCATCAACCACGCAACCTACTGCGGGCCAGGTGGAAGCTACGGCGACGGTTGCTCCAGTAGGGGAGGCAACAATGCAGCCCACCATGAGCGGCACAATTAGCAGCACAGTTAGCGCAGCAGGGGGTGGCGGCACACTGCGCTGGTCTAACGAAGGCGTTAGCGAGATAGATACACTGGACCCGCCCAAAACGCAGTCATCCAACAGCATAATGGCGTCCAGCCTTATCTTTGAGGGGCTAGTGCGTCTCGACTCGAAGCTAACTGTACAGCCTGCGGGTGCTGAAAGCTGGACTATTTCGCCCGACGGCAAGACGTATACCTTCACAATACGTAAGGGCCTCAAGTGGGCCGACGGCACTGCCGTAACCTCAGAAGATTTCCGCTATTCGCTGGAGCGCGCATTGAGCCAGGCGTTCGCCAATGGCTCGGCGGGTTATTACCTGAGCAATATCCAGGGCGCTCCCGACTGGACCGCGGGTAAGGCACAAGGGTTGAGCGGCGTCACCACTGATGGGCCGGACAAGCTCGTAATCAAAATCCAGAAAGCGGGCGTCTACTTCCTGGACCAGCTGACCTATACCGGCGGGGCGGTGGTTCCGAAGAAGCTGATAGACCAGTACCAGGATAAGTGGGTGGAGCACGCGATGGGCACAGGGCCTTTCATTCTCACCGAGTGGAAGCATAATCAATCGCTGGCGCTCGCGCCCAACCCTAACTACTGGAAGGGTAAGCTGCAACTGGGCGGCATTTCGATGCCCTTCGTGCAGGACCCGGAGACTGCCTACCAGCTCTACCAGACCAACCAGTTGGACATTATGGGTTCACAGCAGTTCCCCCCTGCTCGCGTGGCAGACATGACGGGCAAGCCAGGCTTCCAACAGGTACCACAGTTTTTTGACGCCTACGTTGGTTTCAACAACAAGAAAGTGCCTCTGGATAATGTCAACTTGCGGCGTGCCCTCGCGCTGGCTGTAGACAAAAAGACACTCGCCGACCAGGTGCTGGGTGGCGCGGCGGTAGCCACGGACCATATTGTGCCGCCCGGCATGCCCGGCTACTTTGACGCGCTGAAGCCACTCGCCTTCAATGTAGACCAGGCTAAGCAGGAGCTTACCAGGGCCGGCTCTATAGGTAAGATCAGCCTCAGCTTCACTACAGGGCAGGCCGACTTCGACAAAGTGGCGGCTACCTTACAGCAAATGTGGAAGCAGAACCTGGGGTTAGATGTAACGCTAAACGGCGAGGAGCAGGGAAAGTTCAACGATGACCTCACAGCTATGGCTAACGACCCCACAAAGAGCAACCTGGAGATGTACATCAGCGTGTGGGGAGCCGACTATCCCGACCCGCAGAACTTCCTGACCCAGCAGCTTCACACCGGTGTGGGCAACAACAATGGACATTGGAGCGACGCGGACTTCGATAAGCTGACCGAGCAGGCCGACATAGAGACAGACCAGGCGAAGCGGATGAGCCTCTATAATCAGGCTGAGCAGATCGCCATAGACAAGGTTGGCTGGCTGCCCCTCTACAACGGCAAAGGCAGCATCCTGATACGTCCAACTGTAAAGGGGCTGACCTACACAGCCCAGGGCCTCTTTGCCGAAGATTGGACGCAGGTGACGAATAAATAAAGGGTTATGAACCAGCGGGTTGGGGTTGGGGATTAGCAGGTGAGGAAAGTAGGCCCCTGATCCCTGGTTCCTCTCCTGACCATGCTTCAGATCATCATCAAGAGGCTGGGGAGCTTGATCTTTGTGCTCTTCAGCCTTACTTTCATCACCTTCATTGTGGGGCACCTCGCGCCGGGCGACCCTATTCAGGGCCTGCTCGGTAACAGGCGTGATCCACAGCGATACGCGCAGCTGCTGCATGATTACGGCTTTGATCGCCCTTTGTATGAGCAATACCTGGCATACATATGGGGCCTGCTGCACGGCGATCTCGGCAAGTCGTTCAAATATGCAGGCCGCCCCGTGGCTGACATACTCAGGGCGGGTGTGCCGGTGTCATTCGAGCTGGGGATAGTAGCGCTCGTAGTGAGTACCCTGGTTGGTGTGCCTGCTGGCGTGCTGGCGGCTATCAACCATAACCGCATCTCTGATCGCGCTATCATGTTTCTTATGCTCAGCCTCTTTTCTATACCCTCCGTCGTCCTTATTCCGATCCTTCGCTATTTCAACTTCATGGCGTATAATGCCAGCCTTCCGAGCTTGCCTGTGGCGGGGTGGGGCGCGCCCGCTCAGTGGGTGTTGCCTGTTATTGTCCTCTCGGCGGCAAGTATGGGCTATATCACTCGCCTGACGCGCTCGTCTATGTTAGAGGTGCTCAGGCAGGACTACATACGGACCGCGCGCTCCAAGGGGTTGCGTGAGCGAGCAGTAATCGTGCGCCATGCTCTGCGCAACGGCCTCTTGCCCATTGTAACGGTGCTGGGGCCATCAGCGGCCTTTGTGGTGACGGGGGCCTTCGTGGTGGAGACGATATTCTCGGTGCCGGGCGTGGGTTATATATCTGTGCAGAGCATAGGCCAGCGCGACTACCCGGTCATTGAGGCCACGACGTTGGCGCTGGGGGCAGCGGTGACGTTTATGAACCTCATAACCGACCTGCTTTACATGGTGTTAGATCCGCGCATCAGGGTTGGTGGATCATAACGGGATGAGAGCCAGAACCGACGCGCAACTACGTACAGACCCTCGCCTGCGGCCTGAAGAGCATAGCGATTCCCCCAGCTTCTGGGCGCTTCTGAGGCGCGACCCTGTAGCCTTCGCGAGCCTCATTTTCGTTATTATCGCGATTGCCCTCGCTGTGATTGGTCCGGCTATCTACGGCCAGCTTATATCACCCGAACTACAACAGTATCGCAGCTATGACTACCAAGACTATGTGAATATAAACAGTTGGCCCAGCGCGGTCCACTGGTTGGGAGCCGATGCACTGGGGCGCGATACCCTCACCCGCTTGCTGCTCGGCCTGCGCGTCTCCCTTGCGGTGGCAGCGTTCGTCGAGCTTATCAATGTTGGGCTGGGAGCGGCGCTGGGGTTGATGGCGGGTAACTTCGGCGGCTTCATAGACTTCGCGGTGAGCCGAGTGGCAGACATGCTCTTTGCCTTTCCGGGCCTGCTGCTGGCTATTCTGGTGTCGGCGGTCTTCGGCACGGCGGCGCAAAACCTGGCGGGCGATATAGGCCGCCTGCTGCTGGTGTCAGGCGCGCTGGCGCTGGTCAGCTGGCCCCTTATGGCTCGCTATGTGCGCGCTCAGACGCTCTCTTTGCGTGAGCAAGAGTATGTGCTCGCCGCCCGCAGTATCGGGGCCTCAGATGTGGGTATTATGCTGCGCCATATTCTTCCTAATGTAGTTGGCCTGATCATAACGGCCACCACCCTTGACGTATCGAGCGTTGTCCTCAACGAAGCGGTGTTGAGTCTCCTGGGCCTCGGCATACAAACCCCTGGCTCCAGCCTGGGGATCATGATAACCCAGGCGATACCCGCTCTTGAGCGCAACCCCTTCCAGGTCTTCGTGCCAAGCGCCGCGCTCACTCTGCTGGTTCTCTCCTTCAGCTTCCTGGGAGACGGCATCAGGGACGCGCTGGACCCACAGTCGCGGTAAGCGTAATTTTATCGCGAGGTCAGATTCTTTCCTGAGTGAGGGCAACCATCCTTCATGGGCTTGCCCGCAACAGCCTTGATATCTGATCTTCTACCAGGCTGCCTTGTATGTCATTGGCTTCTTTCAAGCTCTGGGCTAACCAGGCATGGATCTCAGGCTTGTCAGGCTCCATAAAGTTGGATATAATAGCCTCTCGCCAGGCAGCGGCCATATCACCTCGTGCCGCGTAGCCTTGCGCGGTGAGCAGGTATTCATTCCCTGACTGGAAATAAGAGCCTGCCGAGTGGTAAGCAGCGGCGGCATTCGCAGCGTCACCGCTCGCCTGATAAAGAGCGCCGCGCAGTGTAATCACCGGCTGGAACCGGCTGTTCTCCTCTTCGAGCTTGCTTACCATCCGGTTCATAGACGTGCTCAGCTTCACAGGGCGGTCCTCCTTGAGGATAAGGATACGGTCGTATTGAGCTATTTCTTTCCAGGCGGCGCTCTCGCCAGCCAATCGCCCCAGAAAGGAAGGATCATTCTGAAAGAAGCTGACCACCCAGTAAAGAGAGCCGGTTGTTGGCTGCTTGAAGAGCCTCGGATCGCGAGCATCGAAGGTAGGGGCAGGAGCCTTGCCGTGCCAGTAAAGGTCGAAAACTGGGTAGCCCAGGGCAGGCTCGTCGTTCACGATAATTAAGTCAGCGCGGGTGGCAGTCTGCGACAGATAGCGCGCCGCGCTCCTGTAGTCAGGATAATAGGATAGCTTGGGATACTGCGTAGGATCGAAATAAGCGTAAACCGAGAGGGCAAAGAGAGCAACAGTAGTCGCGACCAGCCCAACAGCAGCAAGGCGCAAGGTCTTGAACACAGGGGAGGGTACGGGGCGTAGCCCGAGCCATAGGGAGAGCAGGCCATTGCTAATTATGAGTAAGTAGAAGGGTAGAGCAAAGAGACCATAGCGAATAAAGACGGTGTTGCTCGTCTTGAAAATGCCCAGCAGCAGGCCGGGCACCAGCACGAAAGATATGCATAGGAGCGCTGCGGGAGTGCGCCCGGCCCTGATAGCCGCAAAGATACCGAGCATGCTCAGAAGGAAGAATCCCCATTGGGTCACTAATTGCACTGTGCCGCTGAGACCCAGGTCGCCCAGCTGCACTACCAGCAGGGTCATTTCCTGCCTCAGCATATCTACGGAGAGCAACTCTA
>JADMIH010000006.1 GCA_015478675.1 Chloroflexota bacterium
GTGGGAAGGTAGGCTGTGGCTGGTGGTTTCTTGCACGCCCCACCTCGGCATTCTACTGACCCCGGGCCCGCTTTCAGTCCAAAACCACTCGTCATAGTAACTGTTCAGAATAGAGGTGCAAGGGCTTTGCCCCTGTACACTCACCAGGGAGAAAGCCCCCTCTCCCATGAAGGGAGAGGGGCATGGGGTGAGGGCGCACCCGCACATTTACATCTTGAACGTTGTTCTACCCCAACCCTGAACAGTTACTTGTCGTAACTTATTGGACAAATGCTCAACGCAGTGGTATCATGTTATCCCAGCAGAGGATGTAAGTAATGGAGCCGATTACAGAGAGACGACGCAGCACGGATGCGCAAACCACGAAGCCGGCAGGTGGGGCACAGGGGCCAACTTTGCCTGTCGAAACGCCGGGCAGCGCGGGCGTGGATATCCCTGCTAGCGTCTGGCCTGAGCCTACTATACTCACCTGGCAAGACCTTGTAGAGCTGCCCGGCCAGATTTTACCTGAGCAGACACGTATCCACCTCAAGAATGCGGGCAGAGAAGCCACGCTGGCGCTATTTTGCCTCTGGAAAGAATGGTTTAGCCCGCGCCAAAGTTCTACGGACAAAGTTGTAAGGCACATTGAGGTAGAATAGGCGGAAGAAAAAGAGCAAGGAAAATGCCCAAAGCTACCAACCACCACGACAGCCAGCCGGCTGAGGGACCCAAGAAGAGCGCAGCCTCCGCCACACGGAGCAAGGAGACCCCGGCACCCCCGCGTGGCAAAGGTAAAGCCGGTGCTAAGAGCGCTCCTGTGAATGGCGCGCCCGCTCCCCTTTTTGATGAAGAGCCTGTCTTAGAGCCTACTCTCGGGGCATCTGAGGGAGAAAGAGGTAGCACCACCCTCGACGACCTGGACGCTACGGAGCGCTTTGATCTGAGCGACACCCTCAGCTCCCGGGCCGGAGCTTCCCGCGAGAGCATTGTTGAGCTTCTTGATGAGGCTTATGATAAGCTCGGCCTCGATGAAGTCGAAGTATCGCAAGCCCCCATTGGCACCCCCAGGCCCAGTCGTATTTCGCCTTCCAAAGGTAACGGCCATTCCACCCCTGTTGTCGCCCACATGATTGACCTTGACCTGGAAATCCTCGAGGTTGAGGTGCTGGAAGTGTCTTTAGAGGAAGAGATTGAAGGAGGCGAGGAAAGCGAGCCCGACGCCGCGGAGCTTGCGCGTGCAGCCGATGAAGTAGCAGAGGTAGAGGTTGAGCGAGCCGAAGATCTTCAAAAAGCCATAGACCGCGCGCTCTCAATGGAGGGCGTCTCTACCGACGACTCGGTGCGTATCTACCTGCGAGAGATAGGGCGCACCGCCCTTCTCAAATCGCCCGATGAAAGCGCGCTGGCCGAAAAGATGGTACAGGGGCGCAAGGCGGGAGCAGACCTTGCATCTCTTGACGCACGGCTCGCCGATGGTGAGCTTACTCCAGAAGAGCACCAGGAAGCCATGCGGGAATGCATGCTGCTCAAAGAGGAAGGCCGTCGGGCTAAAGAGCAGCTTGTGCAGGCCAATCTCCGCCTGGTGGTGAGCATAGCACGGCGATATATCGGCCGTGGGCTGTCGCTCCTCGATCTCATACAGGAAGGCAACATCGGCCTGATGAAGGCAGCCGACAAGTTCGACTACCGTAAAGGCTTCAAATTCTCCACCTATGCTACCTGGTGGATACGCCAGGCCATCACCCGCGCTATATCAGACCAGAGCCGCACGATCCGCCTGCCTGTGCATGTCACGGAGATGGTCACCCGGCTGCGCCGCAAGGCCCATGAGCTACAGCAGCTACTGCTACGAGAGCCGACCGAGGAAGAGTTGGGCGAAGCGCTTAACATGCCCGCGGAAAGGGTGCGTAAGATACTCGACATGGCCCGCCACCCGGCTTCACTGGACGCTCCTATGGAAGAAGGAGAAGACAGCTTCCTGGGCGACTTCATACCGGATGAAGGCACCGGCGCGCCTGAAGAAGAGGCTTCTCGCCAGATGCTCAAAGAGCAAGTTGACGACATACTGCGTAAGCTGACCGACCGCGAGCGGCTTATCCTCCAGATGCGCTATGGCCTGACTGATGACCGCCCGCGCACTTTGGAGGAAGTGGCTAAGGAGTTCGGTATCACCCGCGAGCGCATCCGCCAGATCGAAACGCGCATCTTGCGCAAACTGCGCTATGCCCGCTACGGTGCAAGCAAGCTACGTGGCTACCTGGACTAGCCCGTTGCCTCGGCAATGTGCGGCCAATCAAAGCCTGCCTACATCGCGGAACTATCCTGACCTGCGAGATAGCAGCTTGCCTTACAGCCGGCGAGTGACGACCGCCGGTTGCCGCGTACGGTGAGCATCACTAGAAAAGTATATGATGAAGTTATCTAAGAAGCACACCGGCTTGCTGGCTCTGCTAGTGCTGTGTGTCGTAGCGCTTGGCCTGGGGGCAACCTACCTGGCGGGCGACGCCAACAAGCTCACTTCCAACACAAACGTGGGCAACCCTGATGAGTGGCCCACCTACATGTATGATGCTGCGCGCAGCGGCTTCAACTCGGCGGAGACGCGCCTATCGCCTGATAACGCTTCAAAGCTGAAGCTGGTCTGGAAGCAGAAGCTCGGTAACGTGCTGGCCGCGCAACCTATAGTAAAAGGTGGGTTGATATATCTTGGCTCCTGGGATGGCTTCATGTACGCCCTCAATGTCGCTGACGGCTCGGTAAAGTGGAAGGCTAACCTGGGGCAGACCACCTCTAAGAGGTGCGTGCCCCAAACGGCAGGCGTCACTTCAGCCCCTGTCGTCACCGACAAGGCGCTTTACGTGGGTGGCGGTGACCAGTACCTGTATGCTCTCGACCCGCAAACAGGAAGCACCCTCTGGAAGTTTCAGACGGGCGACAACAGCGAGACCGGTGGGGCATACAACTGGGCATCACCCCTACTTTACGGCGGCAGGATTTACTACGGCATCGCAGCCCTCTGCGACAGGCCCTTCCCGTACGCGCAAGTCTTCGGTGTCAACGCCGAGACCGGCAAGGCCGAGATGCAGTCGAGCTTCGTGTCCCAGGGCCAGAAGGGAGGAGGTCTATGGACCTCACCAATGGTGGACCAGGCAACGGGTAATATCTATGTAACCACAGCCTCCGGCGACTTCTATATTCCCAACAGCTACAGCATTGCCCGGCTTGATAAGAACACCCTCAAGGTCATGGATGCCTGGCAAATACCAATATCAGAGCAGGTATTCGATGGTGATTGGGGCACGACCCCCACACTCTTTCAGGACCGCGACGGCAAAACCATGGTGGGCGCAGCCGCCAAGAACGGCTACTATTACGCCTTCCGTGCAGATAAACTCGTGGCAGGACCCGTATGGAGCACACAGGTAGCGGATGGCGGCTCGTGTCCTCAGTGCGGTGAAGGAGATGTTTCGTCGAGCGTATACGCCTATAACACCATCTATGCGGCGGCGGGCTACCTGTCGCTCGGGACGGCGCAGAAGTTCGCGGGCACAGTTCACGCGCTCGACCCCACAACGGGTGCCGTAAAGTGGATACACCCCACCAGCGGGTCAGTGCTGCCTGCCCTTGCTGCCGCCAACGGCCTCGTAGTGGCTGCGGGTGATGACACCGTTGAGGTATTAAACGCCTCCACAGGCGACCTGTTGTGGGAGTACGCTACGGGCGGAACAATCTACGCGCCGACCACTATCGCGGGGGGCGTCTTATACGTGGCCTCTAACGATGGTTATCTTTACGCATTCAGCGCCGGGCCTTACACAGGTAACTCGTCGCCTTACAAGGTGGCGCAGGTAGGTAGCAATCCACCTAACTTCGCTCCTTTCCGCAAGCCTCTGCTCGCTCCCAGGCTAGTAGGCGCGGAGCAATGCTTCAACGACACAAAGTATTGTGTGCGTGGCGGCTTCCTCGACTTCTGGAAGGCCAACGGCGGCCTGGCACGCTTTGGACCCGCCGTGACCGATGAGTTGAGCGAAGCAGGTCGTACCGTGCAGTACTTCCGCGATGCCGTGCTGGAAATTGGGCCTGATCCTGACGAGAAAGGCCCTCAAATCAGGCTCAGCAAGCTAGATTTCCGCCTCTTCTATTACACTCCTACGGACACGCGTTTTGACCCCGCGCAACCTATCTCCGGCTCTACTTACATGCCTGAGACTCGCCACAATATTTCCGAGCCTTTTCTTTCCTACTGGCGCTCTCATGGCGATGTGACTGCCCTCGGCTACCCTGTCAGCGAAGCATTAGACGAGTACAATCCCATAGACGACCAGACCCGGCGTGTGCAATACTTTGAGCGGTCAAGGCTCGAGGTGACCAAAAGTTCTAATGGTACTGAGCAAGTAACTCTGGGCGCGCTTGGCTTGCAGCGATACTTGCAGCGATATGGCACGCTTCCGTGACCTCTGGCCCGCATCAGCGCCATTGCTAACCATTGCGTAATCACGCCGCGGCTATGAGGCTGGACGACAGACGGCAGGTGACCGTATAAGCTCCGCCTCTATATCTTTCTACCCTTTAAATCCCACCTCACTTTGCTCACAGGGCTGCCGAAACGGATCGTGCAATTTAGAACAAAATAGCCTTATCTACTTGACAAATAAGAACATATTTGCTATAATCTTAGTACAAGAAGTGAGTGAGCAAGCATCTGCTGAGGGGTTTGCAAGCTCGCTGAAAGTAGTCGAAAAGTAGAGCTGAGTTTGAGATTTAGAGCTTAGGAGGCAAGAGTAAATGAGCGCCAAGAAAAGAGCAGAGTTCCCGGTTGACGATGTAGAGGGTGAAGGCACCCAACAAGTAGCTGCCACGGGCTTCGCAGATGACCAGCAAGGCGGAAATTCAACGCACGGGTCCATCGCGAAGCCTGCGGTAAAGAGCGGAACATCGCCCGCAGCCCAGCCATTTGATCCTACACAGTACCTCAGCAACTTTGATGGCCGTGACTACCTTGAAGTAAAGTGGCGGCTCCTCTGGCTGCGCAGCCAGCACCCCGATGCTCGCATGACCACCGAGATTGTGCAGCACAACGAGGAGAGCGGCTTCGCCCTCTTCCGAGCCGAAGTTGAAGTGCCGAATGGCGGCAAAGCCACCGGCTGGGGCTCCGAGACTGTGCGCGACTTCCACGACTATATAGAAGCCGCCGAGACAAAGGCTCTTGGCCGTGCCCTCGCGGCTCTCGGCTTCGGAACACAGTTCTGCCAGGACTTCGACTTCTCATCTAACGCACGCCCCGGCACCAAACAGGTGGTAGATGCCCCTGTCAACCTTGCGGAACCGCGCAATATCATTGACCGAGCTAGCAACTTCGCCCGCAACACTAAGGGTAACAGCGGCAATGGGGCTGCCAGGGAAACTAACTCGTGGGGCTTCAAATCTGCCGCGCCGAGCAACGGAGGCCGCATGCCCGCCCAGGACGACGACTTCGACAGGCTGCCCGCCGCGTCGGAGGCGTCACCCAACGGCTTCCAGGCTACAGAGAAACAGGTTAAGGCGATATATGCTATTGGCCGAGCCAGCAAGCGACTCTCCGAGAGCCAGGTAGATGACCGCTGTGATGAGGTATTCGGTGTACGACCTACCGAGCTTACCAAAGCAGAGGCCTCACAGTTCATAGACATGCTCAAAGGTGAAGCCGCAGCCTAATGGAGAGAAGTAGAGCAGGTGGGGCGAATGGCGCGCACCCACACAAAGCGGGAGAGAGATATGAGCGATGAGATGTACACAACCAAACAAGCCGCCCTCTACCTGGGTGTGACGGAAGCCGACGTGAGGTTGGCAGTTCGGGAAGGGAAGCTGCGCGCCTGGAATATGCCGATGCAGCGCGGATTGCTGGTACGCAAAGGCGACTTGTTGCGCTTCCGCGAGCCTGCGGGCCGCAGCTCCCTCACGCGCCAGCTTTCCCTCTTTACCGCTGACCAGCGTGGTGCAGCCCCAACGCCAGAGCGGGACAGCAACGTGGCTTAGCAGGTAGTGCTGTCCTGTCCACGGCTAGGCAGAGGAAACGCCGTCCTTATGGGTGTGTAATTCCCAGGACATCGAGCTTCCTCTGCCTTTTCTGTTTCCCTTGCTGTTGCATGAGGGCCCGCAGGTGCGCGTCACAGCTACTTTCGGGCAGTACATTAGTCCCGAAATTAAGCCGAAACTATTGCCGCCGCTGTGCCTCTAATGTAAGATAAGTTCATCGGGCGTCTGGCCGCCACGTCTATTACGCCTAGTTTCGCGAGGTAAGAATCATGCAGACAAATGTTGTTGACGCTACAACTGAGAGGGGAGATGCGGCAGACGCCATGCGGCGCGGTATAGCTGCGGCGCAGGCAGGCAATAAGGCTGCTGCTCATGATATTTTCCAGCAACTTGCCTCAACACACCCCTCTGAGGCTGAGGTATGGGTGTGGCTTGGTGGCACAAGCCAGGACCTGGATGAAGCAGAGCTAGCTTTTTCACGCGCTCACTCCCTCGACCCTTCTAACGAAGAAGCGGCTCTGGGCTTGCGCTGGGTCACTTTGCGCCGGCCAGTGAACGCACAGAGTGCTACGCTCTTCGCTCCTGTCGAAGCTCCTGCCTATAAAAGCTCCTACGGGGCCGCAGTACCCGCGCCTGAGCCGGCACCGACCGCAGCTGGCGCTGGCGCTTCTGAAGCTGCATACCTGGGAGAGGAAGTTTTGCCTTATGATCCCAATAGAGAAACATCTGTTGTGAGCGAGCAGAGCAGGCAACGCGTGACTTCATCTGCCTCTCGACGTGGCCTCTTATCACTAAGCCCCGGCAAGGCCCTGATCATCCTAGCGATCATTTGCTACCTGATAATCTTTGCCTGGCTGCTGACAAACGTACCGCGCTAACAGCCCGGCAATCAATAAGACTACCCAATGCTCCGGCCCAAAGCTGGAGCGTTGCGCGTTACGCGAGCAATATGATGCCGAGGGCTTCAAGGTCAGGGTTAATGGCTAATCCTTGTTGCCTGTTGTTTTGCTTAGCGCCTGTTTTCCAATCATACATGGCACACATAGGAAGGATGGTATAATATAAGAGACAATGACATACAGGGGCATACAGGCAAAGCGAAGGGGAGGTATTGTACTGGAAGCGAACGAGTTGGCGCGTAAAGTGGTCGAGATTGCCTCAGACCGCAAAGCGGAAGATATTGTGATGCTTGATATAAGCAAAGTGTCTATTATTGCTGATTACTTTGTCATCTGCACGGGCACAAGCGACAGGCAGGTGCGGGCTATAGCCCGAGAGATAGACGAGCAGCTTGGGAAGGACGGCGTCAATCCTATCAACATAGAAGGGCTGGTCGAAGCCAGATGGGTGCTAATGGATTATGGAGCCGTGTTAGTACATGTCTTTGATCCGGCCACACGCGATTTTTACCGTCTTGAGCAGCTTTGGGCGGCTGCGCAGCCGGTGCTGGTAGTGCAATAACACCGCAGTAACATGGTAGTTACAATAGCAGTATATAGCTTCTTACGCCCTATGGGAGGAAAGCCATATGCAGGTTAAAACAGAACGCGGCCTCTTAAACATAGGCAACAGTCCACGACCCCCCATTCATGTCTCTATCGCACCGAAGTCCTTTTCGGGCTATCTGGTGGTGGGGCTTGGCATTGGGGTAATCTTCGGGTTTGCCCTCGGCTCGGTGGTGACATTGCTTACGGGTGAGAAGAGTCTCCTCTTCGCACAGAGTCTGTGGGACCGACTCAAAAGGGCCAATGAGGACGAAGACCGAGTGCACTTTGAGCTGTTGCTGCAATAGCCGCCGCGCACAACGGCAAGATACGTTCCTCAGGGAAGGGTCAGGAGATGGGTGTTCTATTACCTGGATGTAGAGGAAGGGTCTAACCACAGGTCTGCTAGCCCAAACCTATAGATGCAGGCCCGAAGTCGTCATCACCGAAGTCACCGACTTCATCTCCACCTCCAGCCATGCCGCCGATAGCGTCCATATCTATATCTCCCATTACCTTATCAGGGTCTTCTCCTTTTTCGATGCGGGTCAGCGCCTGGTCGAACTCAGGCCCCATATCCATTTCCTCGCCCATGTTATCCTTCATGCGGCGTGCCCATCTCGCCACCGAGCGCGGGTCGTCTTCGTTCAGCCCCTCCATGAGGCTATCAGGATCGTCCGATAGATCGTTGATGCTTGCATCACCGGCGCGTAGCATAGTAACACGCGACATCTGACGTGTGAGCTTTAAGCTGCCGCAGCGTGGGCAAGTTGCCTCGCCCGCCGCTATACGCCGCTCGGCGGCCTGAAAGCTAGGGAAGAAAATGCTGACCAGCCTCTTGCAGTCTGCACATTTGTATTCATAAATAGGCATCTTTGTTCTATCCCCTCCATTTTTCGTAGCATCGTATTGTAACTTAGCGGTAAAGAGGGTGCAAGGTCGCTATCCTTCGTAACTGTTCGCACAGCATAAATACAACGCGTGCTATGCTATAATATAAATCCGGGAAGCTATGGAGCTACTTTCTACCGTAATGAGGCTTTATCACTCGCAGCAAATGGGGCCGGCTATATCTACCCTGACGAGTGATCGCGGCTCCGCCTGGGCGGCTACATAAGCATGAGCGGCAGGGAAGAAGTGGTACAAACAATAGAGGAGATGGCTGCCAACGCCTGGCCTGCACCCATTCAGCAGCAGTTAGAGGGGTGGACATTACGCGCCGCCTCCAATGTCACCAGACGCGCCAACAGTGTTCACGCTGTAGGGCCTACTCCTCATTACACTGCATGGCTCGATGAGATAACAGACTTCTACAGGCGGCTGAGCTTGCCTGTACGTTTTCAGCTTTGCGATGCTTCACCCGCCGGGCTGGATGCCTTCCTTGAAGGACACGATTACATCGTAGAGGCTCGCAGCGCCGTATATATCGCCGGTTGCCGTGCAGTGCTTGAGCGGGTGGAGAAAACCGGACGGTTCGGTGTCGCAACATACAGCATGCTGGAAGAAGGATGGCTCGACACGTTCATCAAAATAGAGGGCATAGCGGAAGAGAAGAAGGCCGTCTACCAACAGATCCTCTCACGAATTGGGCCTCGCACCTGCTACTTGCGTCTGGAGCTTGAAGGTAAGGCGGTAGGCATAGGCAGCGCTGCTTGTGAGCGCGGCTGGTCAGGCTTGTTCAACATCGCCACAGCACCTGAGCACAGGCGCAAGGGCATCGGAAGAGAAATAGTGCGTGCTCTTGCCGCCTGGAGCCTGCAAAACGGCGCAGAGAGGCTATATTTACAGGTGCTCTCGACCAACGATGCAGCCATCAGCCTTTATTCCCGGCTCGGATTCAGCCCTCTGTACGATTATCACTATCGAACCGAGCAGCTATAAACCCTGTTGCAATCAGGCAGCAAATAGAAGGGACTTCTAACTTGGCAGAAACTCCCCTCAGGCTCCAGTACCTGCAAATCAAGCGGCAGTACCCCGATACGATCGTCTTTTTTCGCCTCGGCGACTTCTATGAGACCTTCGACGATGACGCCTCTATCGTGTCGCGCATCTGCGATGTGGTGCTTACTTCTCGCCCCACCTCCAAAGAGCAGCGGATACCAATGGCGGGAGTACCTTATCACTCGGCTGAGGGCTACATCGCAAAGCTGGTGCAGGCAGGCTACAAAGTGGCTATAGCCGAGCAGTTGACAGCGCCCAACGTGGACGAGGAAACCGCCGCACGGCGCATCCGCCTGGGCAAAAAGGAATCGGCGGTAACCGCCAACTGGGCAGAGGCGGGGGTGCCAAACCATCGGGTAGGCAAGGGACGCGACCTTGTAGAGCGCGACGTGGTACGCGTGATTACGCCGGGCACCGTCACCGAGCCGGGAATGCTCGACGCGAGGCGTAACAACTATATTGCCGCTATGCTCATGGAGGAGACTGGCGCGGGCATCGCATACGCCGACATCACTACAGGGGAGTTCGCCACCACCGAGATACACCGCCCGGCCAATGAGCTAGCCACCGCAGTGCAGCAGGAGCTTGATCGCCTCAAACCTGCTGAGCTTTTAACACAGGATGAAGATGAGAATGGCCGCAAAGCAGGTGCAAACGCTTACCGGGTGTGGTCCAAAGGAGATAGTGTAAGCGCCAACGGCAACGGTGACGAGAGTGGTGATAGCAGTCACAGCAGCGCCACAGCTACGCCGCTAGCCGACCAATCTTCGCCTCACCGCACGGTTACTCCGGGCCATCTCTGGTCACACGATGCGGCTCGGCGCTTGCTCTTGAAGCACTTCTCCGCATCATCATTAGAGCCATACGGCTGTGCACGCCTGCCCCTGGCGACGAGAGCAGCAGGCGCTCTCCTCGCATATATAAGCGAGGCCAACCGCTCTGCTTTGCAGCAGTTGTCGCGCCTGGTAACGTACTCCACCGAGCAGTATATGACCCTTGATCCGCAGACGCGGCGCAACCTGGAAATCTCGGAAAGCCCAGGGGGCAGGCGCAACTCGCTCCTCTCTGTGCTTGACGACACGCGCACAGCTATGGGTTCTCGCCTGCTTGCTCGATGGCTCAACCAGCCTCTGCTCGATCTCGGACGGCTCACCGCCCGCCAGGATGCAATCGAGGCGTTTGTCGGCAACGCGGCGCTACGGGTAGAGTTGCGCTCGCTTCTCAACAACCTTCCCGACCTTGAGCGGCTCTGCACGCGCTCTGTGCAGGGCACAGCCGGCCCACGTGACATGATAGCCATCAAGAGTGTGGCTGACCGTCTGCCTGAGATTAGAGAGGCTCTCATGGCGCAAGGCCGTGCAAAAGTGCTCGGCTCCCTTGCTAATCGTATCCAACCCTGTGATGACCTCTCCGAGCTTATCGGCAGGGCTATCGCTGACGATCCCCCCGCGATACTCGGCACGGGCGATTCGATACGTGCGGGGTTCAGCCCTGAGCTGGACAATCTGCGGGCTGCATCGAGGGACGCGAAGGGCTGGATAGCGAGGTTAGAAGCGCAGGAGCGAGAGCGCACCGGCATCAAGAGCCTGAAGGTGGGATACAATAAGGTTTTTGGCTATTACATAGAGATATCGAGCGCAAAGAGCGTGGCTGTGCCTGCGGAATATATACGCAAACAGACGTTAGTTGGAGCCGAGCGTTATCTAACGCCTGAGTTAAAGGAATACGAAAACCTGATCCTCAACGCACAGGAGAAACTGGTTGAGCTTGAGCGCGCGGCTTTCGGCGAAGTGCTGAGGCAGGTGGCAGCTTGCTCGGGCCGCCTCTTGCAGGTGGCCGAAGCGATATCCCTCCTCGATGTATTTAGCTCCCTCGCCGAGATAGCTGTGCGCCACAACTACAGCAGGCCGCTCCTTGATGATGGCACCGCGATAGAGATCAGAGAGGGGCGGCACCCGGTTGTTGAGCTTACCTTGCGCGAAGACCTCTTTGTGCCCAATGACACCTCCCTTGATAGCGCGGGTGCCGCCGTGATGCTGCTAACAGGCCCAAACATGGCGGGCAAGAGTGTCTATATTAAACAGGTGGCGCTGCTGGTGCTGCTGGCGCAAGTAGGGTCGTTTGTGCCCGCCGAGGAAGCGCACATTGGGCTTGTGGACAGGATTTTCACCCGGGTGGGCGCACAAGATGACATCGCTACGGGACGCAGCACTTTCATGGTCGAGATGGAGGAAACCGCCAACATTCTGAACCATGCCACGCACCGCTCGCTGATCGTACTGGACGAGATAGGGCGGGGCACGTCAACTTATGATGGGCTTGCGATTGCCAGGTCAGTTGTTGAGTATATACATAATTCGCCGCGGCTTGGCTCAAAAACGCTATTTGCCACACATTACCACGAGCTGACGGAGCTTGAGAAGTTGCTCCCCAGGGTGCGTAACTATAATGTAGCGGTGGCCGAGGAGGGCGAGAAGGTAGTTTTCCTTCACAAGATTGTGCAAGGCGGCGCGGACCGCTCTTATGGCATACACGTGGCACGTCTGGCGGGGCTGCCGAGGGCGATCCTGCGACGCGCTGAAGATATCCTGCAAGACCTGGAGGCGGGCGGAACCAAAGAGACAAGGCGCAAGGCGATGCAGCAAAGCGCAGACACAGGGCAGTTGCAAATGTCCTTCGCCGCAGGCCCCGATCCTCTGCGCCAGGATTTGCGTGGCCTCCGTCCCGAGGAGATGTCGCCCCTTGAAGCGTTAGGCGTCCTCTATGAGCTGCACAAGAAGGCGCAAGATGGGTGAGAATCGGGAAGAAAGTGAGGAACAAAATCGGATGACTTCTAAAGAAGGATCTGTGATATATACGGATGGGGCCTGCTTGAACAACCCTGGCCCCGGCGGCTATGGCGTGGTCTTGCTACAAGGCAACCAACGCAAAGAGCTATCAGGCGGGTTCCGGCTGACCACCAACAACCGCATGGAGATCATGGCGGCCATAGTGGGGCTTGAAGCGTTAGAGAGCAGGAGCGTTGTCACTCTTTATTCCGACTCGAAATATCTGGTTGACAGCATCACCCTCGGCTGGGCAAAGCGGTGGCGGAGCAATGGCTGGATGCGTAACGCGAAGGAGAGGGCGCTCAACCCCGACCTGTGGGAGAGGCTGCTGAATTTGTGCTCTCAGCATGAAGTGGAGTTCCGCTGGGTGAAGGGTCACGCAAGTAACAAGGAGAATAACCGTTGCGATCTTCTTTCCGTGCAGGCTGCCAGATCAGAAGGGCATGCCGAGCGTGCAGCCAGCTGCCGAGATGCGCGTCACAGAGCGCAGCAAAGCACAGATTAGAAGCCTGTGCCTTGCAGCATTCCGGCATAAACCTCCGGGTCTACATTCCCACCGCTTACAACGCAGCAGACGCGCTTGCCCCGGAAAGTGTCGGGCTGGTATAGCATCGCGCCTACGGAGAGCGCGCCCGTTGGCTCTACTTTCAGGTTGGCGCACGCATAGAGTGTGCGCAGTCCACCGGATATATCCTCTTCGGGCACTTCGATGATTCGCCGCACGCCCTTGCTGATGATTTCCCAGTTTATATTGCCGAGGCTGAGTGTGCGTGTACCGTCGGCTATCGTCTGCGGCTCGGCAGGGAGCGAGACGAGCCTGCCTTCTCGCAACGATTGAGCGGCGTCGTTGCCCAGCAACGGCTCGGCGCCCACTATCTCTACATCAGGAGCGAGGAGGTCGCGGGCTACGATGATACCCGAAATAAGCCCGCCGCCCCCGATGGGGCATATCACGCAGTCAAGCCTGCGGTCTTCTGTGTGCAGCTTCTCAAATATCTCTTTACCCAGGGTAGAGTTGCCCGCTACCACCCTGTAGTGGTCATAGGGCGGCGCGTAGAAAGCATTCGGACGTTCGGCCTTGACTTCTTCTACGCGCTCACTCCGGCTCTTGACGGAGGTGTCCACGAACTCTATTTGTGCGCCGTAAGCTTGTATTGCTGCTTGTTTGGCCTTTGATGAAGTGGTAGGCATAACTACTGTGCAGCTTTTGTTGAGGAGCATGCAGGCGTATGCCGCAGCCTGCCCGAAGTTGCCCGACGACCATGTGATCACTTCGTCTTGCGGCACTGTAGACAAGAGATTATACGCCGCGCGGAACTTGAAGCTCCCCGTGACCTGTAACGTCTCGCTAGCCACCGTCACGTCTGCATCCAGCGCCTTGTTCAGGAGGAATGTGCTCTGAAAAGTCGTAGGCTTCAGGTGGGGAGGCAGTATCTGCCATACTTCGCGTATATACTCGCTCGTCAGTTCTTCTAACATGTAAGCCTCCCGTGTAAAATACAACTGTCCGGGAGTATAATAACCTATCGTGCAGCCAGGGGCCAGGAGTTAGTAGCTGATCCGAGGCATCACACAGCTATGCAGAAGACTATCTCAGAATACAGGCGTCTATTTCCGGTGACGGAGGAGTATGCCTATCTAAACCATGCGGCCTGTTCGCCTCTGCCTCGGCCCGGCACGGACGCGCTAGCTCGGTATTGGGGCGAGCAGGGCACGAAGGGTGTGCTGAGCGAGCCGGAATACTTTCCGGTTGTGGACTATGCTCGCGAGAAGATGGCGCGGCTTATCGGGGCTGATAGTTACGAAGTAGGCTGGGTGCAGAACACCGCCAGTGCTATGAACCTGGTCGCCAACGGCCTCACCTGGCAGCGCGGCGACAACGTAGTTACGGTGCAAGGTGAGTTCCCCGCCAATGTTTATCCCTGGCTCGGCCTCAGCGGGCAAGGCGTGGAAACTCGCTTCGTGCAGCCTCGCGGTAATCGCATCTTTGTGGACGATATAGCAGCTGCCTTAGACAGCCACACGCGCCTGCTGACTATAAGCTTCGTAGAGTTCTCTACAGGCTTCCGCAACAACCTCTACCTGCTTGGGCAGCTTTGTCGGGAGCGCGGCATCCTCTTTAACGTCGATGCGATCCAGGGCATCGGCGCATTGCGGCTCAACGTGCATGACGCAGGAATTCACTTTCTTGGGGCAGGAGCGCACAAGTGGCTGTTGGGTCCGCAGGGCGTTGGCGTCATTTACGTGCGCCATGATATGCTGGAGAGACTGCGCCCACTCACCTCTAGCTGGTACAGTGTAGCTGACAGGCACGATTATCTGGCTTACGGCCAACCCTGGGTGGACGCCGCTTCTCGCATCGAGGGGAGCACGCACAACGTCAGCGGCCTGGTAGCCTTTGATGCTGTGCTTGGGCTGATCCTGGAGGCGGGTCCTGGCTTTATCGAGGAGCGCGTCCTCCACCTGGCCGGCAGGCTGATCGACGGCCTGTTGAGCCGCGGCTATGATGTGGTAAGCTCTACACACCCCGATGAGAGATCAGGCGTGGTCTGCTTCCGCGCCAAAGGCGACCCTGCGGCTATATACGCACGCGCTGTAGTTGAGAAGATGGTGATAGCTGTGAGGGTAGGTGTAGTACGTGTGTCGCCGCACTTTTATAACAGCGAAGAAGAGATAGATAGGTTCCTGGCTTTGCTATAGATAGCTCAATTTACTCAACAGATGACGCACTACTGCCCCTGAAGGCAGGGTTTTCCTATAGGGGCAATCGTCATGTGCGAGACGGGAGAAATTCGCATTCGCATCTAATAGAGGAGCATGCGCCTTGAAGCAATTTCGCTACTTCGACCTGGTTATGGTGGCTTTTGTTGCCGTGCTGCTGATCAGCAACATAGCCTCAAATAAGCTCGTGCAATTTGGTCCTTTCGGCTATGACGGCGGAACCATTCTTTTCCCACTCAGTTACATTTTCGGGGATGTGCTTACCGAAGTCTATGGCTATAAACGTTCCAGGAGAGTTATCTGGGCAGGCTTTGGCGCGGCGGCGCTGATGGCGCTGGTCTTGTGGTTTGTTACGACGCTGCCGCCCCTCGCGGGTATGGAGGCCCAGGCCGCAGCCTTCAATCAGGCGCTCGCTACTACCCCATTCATCGTGCTTGGCAGCCTGATAGCTTACTTTGCCGGTGAGTTCTCTAACTCTTTCGTCCTTGCGAAGATGAAGATCCTTACGAATGGTCGCTGGCTCTGGACGCGCACCATCGGCTCGACTATCGTGGGCGAAGGGGTAGACACCCTGCTTTTCGCTACCATCGCCTTCGCTATCGGCGAAGCGCTGTTGGGCAGCCCGATGGAAGGTGGGGCGTTCCAACAACTGATCGTCTCCAACTATATCTTCAAGGTCGGGATAGAAGTGCTCTTTACCCCTATTACCTACCTCATAGTTGGATTCCTCAAGCGCAAAGAAGAAGAAGATTACTATGATGTCGGCACTAATTTCAACCCTTTTATAGTTTCGGTCACCGAGTGAGCAGCGAATGCTGAGGACCACTAATCCCTGGTCCCCAACGTCTAACGCATCCGAGAAGATATGCGCGAACGGCAAGAGATAGAGCAATACTTCTTCGATAAACCCACGCTGGGCCACCTTGCAGACTTTGCATCGCGCTTTGATAACCCCTGCTGCCTCTGCACGCCCTCTCTTGGCGCGGAGCTTGAGAAGCGAGCCGTCCATGTCACTACCCTCGATATAGACGAGCGATTCTCAATGCTGCACGGCTTCCGCCTCTATGACATCAACAAACCAGAGCCGCCCGGCGAGAAGTTTGGGGTAATTATCTGCGACCCCCCATTCCTAAACGTCACACTGGCCGAGTTATTTGAGGCAATCAAAGTGCTCAGCCTCAACGACTACAGCCAGAGAGTGATTATCAATTGCCTCGCCAGCCGCGCTTCCTTGATTACGCGTCTCTTCTCTCCTTTCGGGCTTCGGGCTACAGGTTACGAGCCATCTTATAGCACCATTCAGAACATAGGACGGAACAGAATGGAGTTCTTCGGCAATCTGGATGCAGCACACCCGTTACGCTTGCCTGTGCCAACAGTAGGGTGGTAGCTCACAAGGTACTCCCCGTGCCTACCTTGATAATCTTTGCGACTATTCCTATAATGAGTACCGGGTCTTCCTTGCGCGGGGCATAAATAATCTTCGGGGTGATAGGCTGGTATGTTGACGTTCTTTACATCGCCTTATTTTCTCCTATTTGCGCGTTTGTGCGTGGGTGGGGTCTTTCTAGCTTCGTCTTTTGGTAAGATGATTGATAAAGAAGGCACTGCCGCGAGCATGAGCCGCTATACTTTCCTGCCTGTGGGTTCAGGAAAGTTTATAGCCAACGTCTTCCCTTTTATCGAGCTTATCGTCGGGCTGATGCTGGTGTTGGGACTCTTCACGCCCCTCGCTGCTATTGCGGCTCTTCTCCTTTTTATTCTCTTCACAGGCTTAATAGTGTACGATCTGGCATCAGGTAAGGATCAGTCGTGCCACTGCTTTGGCAGGCTCTCAGATGAAAAGGTGACGCCGTGGGCGGTGGCGCGCAATGTAGTGCTGATGGCCCTTTCGCTGCTAGTAGCTGCCAGCTTCGATGGCTGGCTCTCGGTAGATGGGGCGCTCGCCGCTTCGAGTAACAGCGAGTCCTTTCCGACTGTGGTTGATGGGATACCGATCGTCCTGCTGGCGATTGCCACTGTGTGCGTGGTTGTTTTGGGCGGCCAGGCTGTGAGCATGGTTCGTAACACCTTGCGCAGCATGGGTTTCCGCTAGAGATTCTGTAGGAGCCGTTTAGGATGGCAGAAGGTTATATAGGGCAGGCAGGTGAGACGCCTTCGCAACGCTACGGATCGTGGACGTTGGGCCTTGTCATGGCCGCCGTAGCTTCCGTCGCTGCCGGGTTACTACTCGCTACCTTTACCGACGGCATAGCGCGTCCCTGGGCGGGGCTGGCCTTTGTGGTGGCGATGGGACTGGCAATAATAGTGGGGGTTTCTAAAACTACTTCCGCCTGAGGGCTGAACATGATCTTTGTGATCGTGCCCCTCGGGAAGGAGGCAAAGGAAGTTCGGGATTGGGTGGTGCGCGTAGCGATGTACACGGCTGCGTCAACCCTGGGCGCGGGCCTGCTCGCCATGCTGCTCGGTTTTATCGGGCACCAGTTTTTCCTCCTCTCCGGTATCACCCTACCCTGGGTGGCCGGTGTGCTGGGCATTATCTCTATCCTCTATGCGCTACGCGAGTTAAAGATACTGCATTTGCCTGTGCCCCAGGTTGGCTGGCAGGTGCCGAAGTCGTGGATGCGCCGCAGCCGCCTGGAGGGTAACATTCTTTATGGGCTGGTGCTTGGCGCAGGCGTGCTGACTTTTATTCCATACGCCAGCTTCTTGGTCTTGCTGGCCTGGGAGTTCGTAGCCGGAGCGGTGTCGCTGAAAGCAGCTGTTTTGCTGGGAATGTTGTATGGGGCGTCTCGTGGGCTGCCTGCGGCGCTTGGCGGCATTTCTGTGCTGCGTGGCGACTATCCCTTGCCTTTAAGTGAGTGGATCATCGCACGCATGGGCCTTTGGCACGCCATCAACGGCCTGGCGCTGCTACTGATAGGGGCTTACTTACTAGGCTCGCTGGTGCTCTGAGGGCGTTGTGACAGGGTGGTCCCCTATGTGGGTGGGGTCTTGCTTTAGTACAATATCAGGTCACATAGCGGGTGCTGACCAAAGATATAGCCGGAAAAGCATACGCGGGGCAGCTTTCTTTTTGAGAACAAAGCAATAGCTTCGCTATGTGGAGTTATTGCTTTGTTCTCACCTACCCCTTGTTTTGCTCTCGCGCTTCTACCATGAAACGCCTTGATTCTTCTAACTTGTCAGGCGTTATAAGGTTGGATTGGAGGAGTATCTCTAGCACCTCTTCCATTGTAAGCACCATGTGGCAGCGCAGGCCGTGATCTGCCATTAGCTGTGGACCGCCCTGGCCTCTGTCTACCAGCACAATTATATCGCTCACTTTGAGGCCTGCCTCGTGCAAGTTCTCTAGCACTTCCAGCTTGCTTGCCCCATCGGATACCACATCATCCACCAGTAAGGCTGTGGCTCCTTCGCGCCACGCGCCTTCGACCATCTTCTTTGTGCCGTATGATTTGGCGGCTGCGCGGACGTACCCGGCAGGAATACCGGTGTGCTGCGACAGCGCGATGGCAAGGGGAATGCCCGCCATTGCTATGCCCACCAGGAGGTCGGGGTTGAGCCCTGCGTCCCTGGTAGTGCTTGCCATGAGCGCCGCTACCTTACGCAGCAGCGCCGGGTACGACCCCAGCAGACGCAGATCAGTGTAGTAGGGCGACACCAGGCCCGACTTAAGGGTAACTTCCTCGAAGCGTATAGCTCCAATGTTGAACATCTCGAGCACCACGTCATGCAGCGCGCGGGCGCGTCCGTCCTGGCGCTCAGGCACGTATTGAGCACGGGGCAGCTCTAACTGGTCGCGCCAGTGGCGGGCTGCTTCTCCGGGGTCGGATGCTTCCATGATCCCACGCGATACGTTGATCAGTAAACCGGCTCCCAGCGCGTCGACCCCGGCCAGCACCGCATCTTCTGCCTCGCCTCCCTGTACGCCCACGCCGGGGCAAAGTATCGGTAGGTGCGGAGCGGCGCGTCTGACTTCGCGCAGGACGTGCGGGTCTGTGGCCGGGGCGACCAGGCCAACATTGCCTGATCCGTTCCAACCGGAGGCGATCTTCTCCGTGATCGTTTTGTACAAAGGATCGCCACCGGAGGTGGGTATATCTTGAAGCTCTTGCGCCCCGGGATTTGAGGTGCGCACTACCATAAAGCAGCCTTTGCCGGGGCGCGAGGTGAGCGGCGCGAGGGCTTCACGACCGGGCGCGGGCATGGCGGTGACGGCATCCACACCGAAAAAGTCAAATGCTTCGTGGGCGCAACGCTCTACCACATGGCCGATGTCGGCGTATTTGGCATCAAGAATGACAGGTATATCAGGGTGCCGGTCTTTTATGTAGGCGCAGGTGAGCCGCAGAGCAGCGATCCCTGCCTCACCTTCGGCGGAGTAGCACTTATACTGGGCCTTGAAGAAAGCGGCGAAGGGCGCGGCTCTGTCTATGATGTTGCGGTTGTATGCGAAGAGGCCTTGCGCTACATCGCCTGACTTCACATCTGACGGCAGCTTCTCCCAGATGGGGTCGAGACCGACGCAGAGGATGCTCTTGCGAGCCGCGATAGCCAGCGCGACGCGCTCGCCCCAGGTGATAGTCTCTGTCAGCATTTGTGATCTACTCCTTGTTGACCAGGGATGCAGGGATTAGTAACTGCCTCCGCTTTAGTCCTCACTGCCTATTTCCTAAGAATGCCTGCTTGTCCATCGCTGCATAGCTTCCAGCTTGGCGATGGCAAGGTCGGCCATCTTTCGGCAGCGCATCTCTACCTGGTTTGCGTCTGCATCAGGCGAGAAAAGGAGCGGCCATGCGCCCGGCTCAAGAGCCAGCACATGCTCGCGCAACTGCCTGAGGGGTAATGTCTGCGTGCCCCCAAAAGTGAGATCGCGCCTTACTATCGCCAGCACAACTTCACTCTCGGCGGCCGCGGCGCAGGCAAGAACTATAGCCTGCCTGTTGTCGCTGAAAAGTTGTGCGGCCTTGAGGGTCTCCCTGGCTCTGTCGGTAGCCTCCGGGGATATGATAAAGGTCATGCTGCCTCCTTTGCTAGTGGTTAGAGGGTTTTCTTGGAGAGGCTGTTTGACAATATTAGCAAAGATTGTAGCCGTCTCTGTGGCACACCTCCGGGCGGTCTCCTGGTATGATCGGCTTCAATCGCGAAAGAGGCGATTTCTTCAACAAGCTACCGGTTGTTGCGCCTTGAGCGCAAGCGTAAGCGCCACCTCCACGGCCAGCCTGTGGTTCCACATGGGGCCTGTGGCTCCCTGCACCGCGTTGGCTCCGGCCTCACAATATGCCAGGAAATCTGAGGGTGTGGCAAAGCCGCCTACACCGATTATAACAAAGCTGTAGCTTCCCTCATCGCGTATGCGAGCAAGGCGGCGCACCATGTCCAGCCCGGTAGCTTTGAGAGCCGCGCCGCAGACGCCCGCCAGCCTTCTATCTGCACCGGGGAGGGCCTGCTCTCCCTTGTCATCGATCACCCGTAGGGGCACGGCGTTTACCGCACCATAGCCGCTCAGGTGATGGGCTGTCGCCTCAATCACGCGGCGCAACGTTGCTGCGCCTTCGGCATCAGGCGAGTAGCTGCCTATCTTGGCGAACAAAGGCAGTTGGCCTATGGCCTTTTTTACCTCCTTGCACACCTCTCCCGCCGCTTGCGGGTCGTGACATACCAGACCGTGCCCACCCAGGTTGGGACACGACAGGTTTACCTCGACAGCGTCTGCTCCGGCTTCGGTGCACATGGCGGCTGTCCTGGCGAAGTCGGCTAGATATTCTGCGGCATCGCCTGATGGTGATGGCGTGCCTGTAACGCTCCCCACAAGGGCCTGTCCCGGCCCCGCGCCACGAGCCGCCTTCTCCATATCGGCTTGCCAGATGTCGGGAGGCTGTGCGGGCATGCCGAACGAGTTGGTGATGCTCAGGGTCGTCAGGTCTACAGCTTCATCGTCGGCAAAAGGGCGAGCGACCAGCGAGGCCACCTCTATCTCGCCTGGGGGTATAGGCTGCGGCGCATGGACGTAGAGGACGTTCGGGCCGGGGTGTGAGGGCCATGCCTGGCTGCGTACCGTTTTATAGTGCAGCAAGTCGAAGCCCCACCGAAATGCCGCGTCAGTGTAATCGGAATTGAGGAGGGGCCCGGCAGGTATGCCGATGGGCCTTCGCAGCAGCAGCCCACCCAGATCCACCCACTCATTTCGTGGCAGCTCAAGGGCTGCCACTTCTTCGGCTGAAGGCTCTGCGGTGATGGGACCGAACGGGCCGGAATCGTAGTTCTCCTGATATGAGAGATTAGGGTTGTAAAACGGCCTGGACATGCCTCTATGATACCACTTCGGCAACTGAGGGGAGAGCGCAAGCGAAGCGTACCAGCCGCTCGAAGCCCATGCCGAAGCCTGCTTGACCGGCGCTGCTCTCTTTATGCATATCTATGTACCACCTGTAGTCGTCGGCGTTTCCTCCCAGGTCAAATTGCTGCCTTATCCCTTTGGAGGCGAGCATCCTGCTTTCAAGGAGTGCGGGGTCACTCTCAGTTTCCGATGCACCCATAACCTCGCCAACGCCGGGCAAGATAAGGTCGCAAC
The DNA here is from genome assembly GCA_015478675.1 of Chloroflexota bacterium. The sequence goes on from JADMIH010000006.1 coordinate 21,549, forward strand.
ATTCTACTACTCGCGGGTCGCTCCGATTGATCTTCATTGTGAAGAAGCGTAGCTCAACAGGATAATGCGTCACAAAGAGAGGGCCCAAAGCCAGCTCGGCCAGGGCAATCTCGTGCAGGTTCGACAGGTCTTCCCCCCACTCTATGAAGAACCCCCGCCTCTGCAAGGCTATGATTGCTTCGTCATAAGTGATGCTCGGAAAAGGGGTTTCTACACGCGCCAGCTTCTGCGCATCAGCGCCGAGCGCAGAGAAGTGTTCTGCCGATGAAGCTGCGGCGCTGCTCAACATAGTTACCACCAGCGTTTCTATGAGGGTCATTAGCTCAGGCAGAGAGTACCCTGCGGCTTCAGCTTCGATCAAAGTGAACTCAGTAAGATGACGCTCGTCGCTGCGCCGTTCTGCACGGAAAGAGCGCTCAACAGAGTAGACTTTGCCAAGCTCTCGCATCAACGGCTCAAGGTGAAGCTGGGAGGTCTGGCGCAGATAAGAGGTGCGCCCGCGCAAGCTGACGGGGATGAGAGTGCCGGGGTCGCCGCACGCACCTGACATGGTAGTGAGGAGTTGAGGCATTAGCTGTGTGAAGCCTTCGCCGTCAAGCGTTTCCTGGGCGGAGCGCAGCATGGCAGCTTTTATCCGGGCGATCTGTGCGCTCGCACTCTGGGGCCGTGCACCATAGCTCGTAAGTGGCGCAATAGGATTGTACACTGGCATCGGAACTTCCATTTTCTACCTCCTGGCAGCAGATGCAGAGCCATCTTTAGCCCACAAAAAAACCTTGCTCTCGCAAGGTTGGTAGTTATGCAGGCGCACTGATGCCTTCTACACCAACCTTGACAACCTCACGGGGCTGTTCATTAAAGGTCGTATTTGCCACACCCGCACGGCGCACCGTGTCCAGGCTCAACCAGAGTATACCCCTCGTTGGGTTATTGTGTCAATGTGGTTATGCACCATAAGCGCTCAGAGTAAGAGTAGAACAAAGTTCAAGAGGTATCTGTGGCCCTCACCCGCCTTCACCCCATGCCCCTCTCCCTTCATGGGAGAGGGGCATGGGGTGAAGGCGGGGACACCCTGTAACCCCTATGCTGAACAGTTACTATGCACCGAGGACCGACGAGGGAATCGCCAAGAACACCAAGAACGGATATAAGTTTATTGCATTGAGGAGGCAGAGGGTTGCAATTTATCCGTTCTCAACCGTCAGTCGTCCGCTCCGTAAGGTGTCCACAGTAGACGTTTGTGTCGTAGAGGAAATCAACTTTGCCGGCCACCTGGTACTCTTTGTAGATTGCGGCCAACTTATCGAGCATCGGCTGGTAGTCTGGGTGCCCGGGCTCCGGGGTGTAAGATGAGGATAAGAGGCGACCCTTCAGGCCATCCAAGTCAAAGACTTGCTTGTTGTTGAATGTTTGCCTGGAGAAGGTATCAGGGTTGAAGAAGCTCTCGATCACCTTCAGGTCTATGTTTCTGTGGTCTATCGCGGCGTAATCGGTGCTATAGGTGTGCAACAAATGCTCGTATGCCGAAAGGAAAGGGGTAGAAACGGTTTGCCTCTCGTTCCAGATGAGCACAACCCAGCCTTGCGGTCTGAGGATGCGAGCGAACTCTTTTCGCGCTACTGCACGGTTGAACCAGTGGAACGCCTGGCCTGCGGTAACAAAATCAACGCTCCTGTCCTCTAGCGTAGTACTCTCGGCTGTGCCCGTAATGCTGGTGAAGCGGTCGTACTGCGCCAGTAATCGCTCGCCTGCCTCGCGCATATCGTCGTTCGGCTCAACCCCGAATACCCTGTTGCCATTCTGGAGGAAGATTTCAGCTAGGATACCTGTGCCGGAGCCTAAGTCGGCAACTACTGAACTTTCCGCCAGCCCGCACTTCTCCCTCAAGAAGGCAACAACCTCAGGCGGGTATCCAGGCCTGTAGTTGATATAGTTCTCAACTCTGCTAGAGAATCTCTGTGTCGGGTCTGACAATCGATCTGTACCTCAACTGTATTTCAAGGTGTGAAGCGCTAACTGGCGTGTAGTACTTTGTATACTCGCCACTCTGAGCTATCGCCTTGATTGCTTTATTGCGCTCCCGAAGGAGCCTTGTCATGTATGCTTTGAGAAAAAGCAGGTCTGCTATAAACCCCAATAGCCCCAGTGGTGATGTATAGTCGAAGACGTCTATCATCGTAGTAGTATCTCCAATTGGTATAAAGTAGTGGTTGTGGTCAAAGCGTTTGAATGCGCCCTTTACCATAGAATCCCTGAAGTAATAAGGTCGTTCAAGAGCAGTAATATGCGAGGTGAGATACTGCTGAAAGCCGAAGTGAATGGCACACCATGTCACTTCTTGCCCGACGTTGATCAACCCTGTGCGTATGCCCCAACCGCCCTCTCCTTGTGCCGACCCATAGATGACGCGTGCAGGTCTATAGATCTTGACAGGTCAAAAACTCGCTCAATAGGCGCGTCTATTCTGATGGTGAGATAGACTGTCGGCATTGCCGGTCTATTATACAACCCAAACAACCATTGTGACACACGCTTCACGAGTCCGCACGCAGGTGTTCAGAGTTGGGGTGCAGGGGCGTCCCTCCCCTCACCCCCATGCCCCTCTCCCACAAGGGGAGAGGGGGCTTTGTGCATGCTGAGTGCACAGGGGCGGCCCCCTGACGGGGTTACAAGGTTGATTAAACCCCCCCTCTCCCTTCATGGGAGAGGGGCATGGGGGTGAGGGCGGGTGAGGGCGTACAGATACCCTAAGAAGATTGCTCCACCCTGAAGCTGAACAGTTACGTCCGCACGCAGCTTTTCACAAGCACAGCCTCTATGTTATAATCGCATCTTGAATGTGCTTGTCAGGCCAGTGTGCAGCCCTAGTGAAAGGAGTAATCTGCTATGGTGCAGGTTCCTAACCCCGCGGAGATAAATGGCGGTGAGACAAAAACCGCCCCTTTATACAGCTCTCAGACGCTGCTTCGCCGCCTCGATAAGGTAAGGGCGAAGATGGGCGAGATGGGCATTGACAGCATGCTCATATCGCACCCGGATAATCGCCGCTATCTGAGCGGCTTCAGCGGCCACGACCAGCCGCCCCTCGATACTGCCGGTTTTTTGCTCATCGGGACAAAGGATATCTGCCTTATCACAGATGGCCGCTACAACATCCAGGCGGCGGGCGAGCTTGCCCCTGAGCTTGGCGTCACCGTGGTGGTTCGCTCGGGCAAAATAGCGCCGACCCTCGCCGAGCAGATTTCTGCCCGCAGCTACAAAAAGCTGGGCTTCGAGACCGCCCACCTGATCCATTTATGGTGGCGCGCCCTCGACAAGTTGCTCCCTGATACTGATCTTGTGCCTGTGCAGAAACTGGTAGAGCCCATGCGCCAGGTGAAAGACGCGGATGAACTTGGCATCATACGCCGGGCTATTTCTATATCCGACCAGGCGTTCAACATCGTGAGCAAGCGCATTGAGCCGGGAATGACCGAAAAGCGGGTGGCGTGGGAGATCGAGAAGACAATGCGCGACCTGGGGGCCGACGGGCTAGCCTTCGGCACTATCGTCGCCGCCGGGCCGAACGGGGCTATGGCCCATGCCGTCCCCGGCGACCGTCCGATCAAGGAAGGTGAGCCTATCGTAATAGACATGGGCGCGAGGCTCGACGGCTACAACTCGGATATGACGCGCACCCTCTGCCTCGGTGAGCCTACCGATAAGTTCCGCGAGATTTATAGTATTGTGCTCGACGCTCAGCTTCAGGCCGAAGAGAATCTCAAGGCCGGGGTGAGCGGCGTGCAAGGTGATGCCTACACTCGTGATGTGATCGCGGCGGCGGGCTATGGTGACAACTACACCCACAGCACAGGTCACGGCATCGGTCTCGAAGTGCACGAAGGGCCGAGCCTCAGCAAGCTGTCGGAAGACACAATACCCGAGGACGCTGTAACGAGCGTCGAACCTGGTATTTACATAGAAGGCTGGGGAGGGGTGCGCATAGAGGACCTTGTGCTATTCCAGCCCAACAAAGTAGAAGTGCTGACGAAAGCTGAGAAGCAAGGGCCTATCAAGTAGTGCATAACGCGTAAGGCATGAGCACAACGCTGGGAGGCTCAAGAGATAACCGTCTTCAGCCCATTACGCACTACAAAATAGGAGTCTGAAAGGATAAAGATGACAGTCACAACAAGTGAGTTAAAAAAAGGGTTGACGATTATGCTCGATGGAGAGCTATATAAAGTTACAGACTGGCAGCATAACAAGCAGGGGCGTGGCAGCGCGCAGGTGCGCTTGCAGCTAAAGAACCTCCGCACCGGCTCGAACATCGAGCGCACCTTCCAAGCTGGCGCTAAATTCGATGATGCACGCCTGGAGCGTCACACTTTGCAGTTCATGTATGCCGACGGCGACCAGTACAACTTCATGGACCCGGAGTCCTACGAGCAGTCAGCGCTCAACAGCGATTTGCTCGGCGACTCGGTGAACTATATTAAAGAGGGTGATACGGTAGACATTCTAATGCACAACGACCAGTTTGTAGATATAGACCTGCCTGCTGCTGTAGTGCTCAAGATTGTGCAGAGCGATCCCGGCGTGAAAGGTGATACAGCCACCGGCGCTGTCAAATCCGCCAGATTAGAGACGGGCCTCACCGTCAACGTCCCCCTCTTCGTCAACGAAGGCGACAGCGTCAAGGTAGACACACGATCCGGTAAGTACCTGGAACGAGTGTAGGGACTTGTAATACATAATGCGTAGTGCGTAAGGTACAAGCGCAACGCTGAAGGTTAAAGAGACACCCAATTACGCAACACTCAACACTCAACAGATAGCGGAGTTCACATGGTAAGGCTTCCCGATAAAGGTGATGAACAGGGCCAGGCTGATGCTCCAACCCTGGGTGATTTGAGCCGTGAGGTCAAAGAGCTAGTACGTCTCATCTCGTCCACTGACATAAGCGAGCTTCAGCTGGAGAGCGGGCAGGTTCGGATTATTATCAAGCGTGGCAGCCAACACCCCGGCGGTCATGTCACTCCCATTTATGCGCCGATCTACTCAGTTGCTGCTGCCGAGGCCGCAAGTCCCGTGAGCCTTATCGGCCACAATCCGGCGCATGGTGAAGACATTGCCCTTGCCGAAGGAGAACAGTTGATCGTTGCTCCTATGCTTGGCACCTTCTACTCCGCTCCCGCCCCCACTGAGGACCCTTTCGTCACGGAAGGCGATTCCGTCGAGCCGGGGCAGGTGGTCGGCATTATAGAGGCTATGAAGATGATGAACGAGATCGAGTCGGAAGTCGCAGGCCGTATCGCTCGCATTCTGGTCCAAAATGCTCAGCCCGTCGAATACGGGCAGCCGTTGATGGTAGTCGCAGGTTAGGCTGTTGGAGCCACGAGCTTTGCGTCCGCGCTGAGAAAGTGCTTGCTCGGACCTGGTGCAAAGAGAATCCACCTGCAAGGGCTTAGAGCATTGCAAGATATATAACGCCCTCTGCTTTTACCCCTTTACCTCTCTGTCCGCTAACGAGTGGAAGAGTGTGCCTGGAGTGTGCCTGACATGAGCATACGCAAGATTGGCCTGGGGCTGCTGGTAAGTGGCATTAGCCTCTACTTTGTTCTGCGCAACGTCGAGTGGCGCCAGGTCTGGGATCACTTGCAGCGGGTGAACATCGGCCTTTTCCTCCTTTCGATGCTCCTTATGCTGCTGGCCTATTTTTTAATGGCCTGGCGGTGGCAGCATTTACTCGATCCTCTTGAAATCTCTGCTTCCGCCGGAGCGACTGACGGCACTGCTCCCCGGGGAGTGCGCAGCCGCGAAAGTGTCTTTAGTCTTTATGGCAAGGTGCTGACAGGCTACTTCTTCAATGCCTTTTTCCCCGCCAGAGCCGGCGATATTGTGCGTGCATACCTGTTGGGTCGCACAACAGGCTTACGCAAGACCACCGTCATAGCGACTATCGTTATCGAGAAAGCCTTCGATGGGATCGCGCTTCTTCTGATGCTGCTGCTCAGCCTCCTGCTCCTTCCTTCAGCCACTTCTGCCAGAGGGATCGGGATTGACCCGACGGGCCTCGCATGGGCAGCGGGCATTGGGCTGCTGGCCGCTGTGGTGGGCCTCGCGCTCTTTTACTTCTACAGCGCCCTTATAGCTTCCTTCGCGGAAAAGATCATGTCGCTTTTGCCACTGCCGCAGAAAGTGCGGCGATTGCCTGTGCGCCTTGTGGAAACCTTTGCATCTGGTATGCACGTCTTCAAAAGCCCGCGCCCTCTGGCAAGCGCGGCTCTCATCTCGCTCGTCGTTTGGGCGGTGGTGGCGCTCATGTTCTTCGTGGCGCTCGCCTCATTTCAATCTCCTCTCTTTGGCGACCTCGAAAATCCCGTTGGACTTCTATTTATGACCGCTATCGTCAACCTGGGGCTGCTGGTACCCGCTTTGCCCGGTAATGTGGGCACATACGAGGCGCTCTGTGTGGCAGCTATGGCCTTTTTCAAGGTGGACAAAGAGTTGGCCGTAGCCTTTGCCCTCATATTCCACGTCGGCCAGCTTATCACTACACTGGTAGTCGGCCTCTTTGCCTTCTGGTCGCAGAATATGTCCCTCTCTGAGATGCGCCCCGTTGAGACGGAAGCCGAGGAGGAAGTCACCAACGCGCTGGCATAGACGCGTGTGGAAAGAGCACGCTAAGCTGCTCCTCTTGCATTGTGCTAAACTAACACCCATCCCCTTCTCTCAGGGAAAGGGGAATAGATTAGATGAACACAGAGCAATAAAAGCCCCTCCCATTTATGGGGAGGGGTCCTTCCCTAGTGCAATGCTAGGGGTCATAACCCCTGGCTGGACAAGACCATCTGTAGCTCAGATATCCTCTGCCGTAGCCTACTATACACGGGCTGGCGCTGCTTGCAGATCAGTAACCACCTGGCTAGCTTTTCTGCTTGCCCGGACCTTCGTGGCGCTTGCGCCTCGATGGGCTCTTCTCGAAGCGCACCCAAGGTTCGTCGCTCCACTCTAGCTCGGTGTGTGCTATGGTAACTGTGTCGCCTGGCTCGATGCCTGCCTCCCTTAGCGCGTGAGTTACCCCCAGCTTCTCCATCTCTTTTTGCAGCCGCTCAAGGGCGAAGGGATTGCTCATGTCCGTCATCGTGACGAGCCGTTCTATGCGGGGGCCGGTAACCCGGAACATCCCTTTGCCCTCCTGTGCCACTTCATACCGGTTAGACTCGGCGGCTACGTGGTGCGGTCGCACCACTACCTCTTCCCCTTCCTCTTCCTCCCACTCAGGCCTGGGCAGTTCACGCAGCCTGGCCGCAACCACCCGCATTAGCTCCTTCACCCCGGCTCCTGTGGCCGCAGAGATAGGATAGACATCATAGCCCATGCCGTTGAACTGCTTTGTGAGGGCGGGCAGGCGATCACGCACTTCTTGCAAGTCAATTTTGTTGATCGCTATGATCTGCGGCTTGGTCGCCATAAGAGGATCATATTCTTCAAGCTCATCATTGATCCTCTTGAAATCGGCTACAGGGTCGGTAGTCTGCGAGACGTGCGCCTCTACCGAGGATGGGTCCTCCACGCCGCTCTCCGCGGCAGCTTGCCGCATTTCTTCTTGCCACAGCCCTGCCGAGCCGTCTACCATGTGTACTAGCAGACGGGTGCGCTCTACGTGCCGCAGAAAATGCAAGCCGAGGCCAGCCCCGCCACTCGCGCCCTCTATCAGGCCGGGAATATCTGCCATGACAAAGGTCTCATCGTCCACAGTCACTACCCCCAGCATAGGAGCAAGGGTAGTAAACGGGTAGTCGGCTATCTTCGGCTGGGCGGCGCTCACGGTGGCGAGCAGAGTAGATTTACCAACGTTCGGGTAGCCGAGCAGACCTACGTCGGCGATAATCTTTAGCTCAAGGTGCAAGAGGCGCTCTTCACCGGGCTCGCCTTTCTCCGCGAAGCGAGGAGCCTGATGGGTCGAAGTGGCGAAATGCACGTTGCCCAATCCGCCTCTGCCACCACGCGCCACCATAAGGGTCTGGCTGGGCCGCACCATATCCGACCGCACTATCTCGGAGGCCGCACCCGACACAGGGTTTTCGTCAACGACCTCAACGAATGTCCCTGGGGGCACATCTATATAAAGGTCCTCGCCTGCCTTGCCGTGCTTCTGGCGGCCACTTCCTGCACCTCCATGAGTTGCCTTGAAGTGCTGTTTGAAGTGGAAGGGCAAGAGTGTGTTAAGGTCAGGGTTGACGCGCAAGTATACGCTGCCGCCCCGCCCGCCATCTCCACCGTCGGGACCGCCCTTCGGTTCGTACTTTTCTCGTCGAAACGACGCGCTGCCATCGCCGCCGTTCCCGGCCTTTACCCAGATGCGTGCTCTATCGTAAAACATGGTCTTTGGGATTGGGGATTAGAGGCTACGGATCAGTAGCTGCTCTCTAATTCCTTGTTTTCAGCAAAACCTCGGCTTTGCTAACTATCTCCTTATCTTTTCGGTAGGTGAGTAGACTCGATGCCTGGTCAATGGGTATCCAGCGAACTTCAGATACCTCCCAGTTTGGGCCACCGAGGAGATAGTTATCTGCCCTCATAAGGTAGTGATATACAGTCTTACGGGTAAGGCCCTCCTTCGGACGCCTGTAGAAGTATACCACTTCATCAATGGGCAAGAGGATATGAGCATCGAGGCCTGTTTCCTCCCTGACCTCACGCACGGCGGCTTGCTCACGGCTCTCCCCAGCCTCTATATGCCCTTTGGGAAGCGACCAATCATCGTGCCGCGCTCGCTGCACAATCACAATCTCGTAGCCCTGATCAACCTGACGGTAAACAACGCCTCCCGCCGAGTATTCGCTTGTGGTTTCTGCTCCTGCCATTTTTTGCGCTCTGAGGAGGGTAAATATGCAAGCGTCCAGATAAGAGCAAGATGGGTGCCCTTGCCTACGAAGCAGGGTAAAGCATGAGGGGGTAAGGATAGTACATGCATGATCCCTTACGTTTCACGCATCTGCCTTGCAGTCACCCGCAGGGGTGCTATCTCAAGGAGATCACCCATACTTTCAAGCAGGTAATCAGGCTCGGCGGCAGCTAACTCCTGCTGAGAGCCTGCACCCCACAGAACGCCTGCCGTGTGCATGCCTGCCCCCTTGCCCGCCTCGATGTCTACTACCGCATCACCTACGTAGAGCATTTGAGAGGCCGCTATATTCAGCTGCCTGGCTGCTACGAGCAGCGGGTCGGGGTGGGGCTTGTGCCGGGTGGAGTCCTCGTGCGTGACTATCATGTCGAAGTATGACGCAAGGCCGAAGAGGTCAAGACCTTCGGTTGCTACCTCTATTCCCTTAGAAGTAACCACCCCCAGCTTCAACCCCATATCGCTCAACCGGGTCAGCGTCTTGTGCGTGCCGGGCACAAGGGTCACCGCAGTGTCGTGTGTGGACCGCTGGTAGGTACGGTAGACGTTGCGTAGCTCCACGCTGCGCCCAGGGGCTAACTCCTCAAAGCATTCAGGCAAAGAGCGCCCCAGAGTGGGCAGGATTTCTTCGCGGCTCATCTCACGCCCCAAACAGGTGCTAGCTGTATGCTGCCAGCAGTCAATGATGTGGTCAATAGAGTGAATGAGCGTTCCGTCAAGGTCAAAGAGTACAGCTTTTAGAGGTTGCATAGCTTTCTTATAGCCGGGCAGGGTTTGCGCTGCATTCGTCCGGTGGTGGCGCAGATGCATGTAAACAAAGGCATGAGCTAAGCCCCTACCCTGTGGTGAGTAGGGGTTGCGGTCTACTTCGCGGGGCTTAGCCGACTTTCAGGATGGTGAACTCTTCGATGCCTCCGGGGGTCTCGACGCGCACTTTGTCCCCCTTTTTGTGGCCCATGAGCGCCTTGCCTACGGGCGATTCGTTTGAGATACGCGACTGCCGCGGGTTGGCCTCGGCAGAACCAACCATCGTCCAGTCGTACTCCTCCCCTTCGCCATCGCGTAGCTTTACCTGTGAGCCGAGCGCTATCGTGTCGCTTTTTACTCCCTCGATCACTTTGGCATTCTGGAGCATATGCTCCAGCGTGCGAATGCGGCCTTCGACCCAGGCTTGCTCATTTTTGGCGTCTTCGTACTCGCCACTCTCCGATATATCGCCATCCAGCTTGGCCTGCTGAATGCGGTCGGCCACCTCCGGGCGGCGTGTCATCTTTAGATGTGTAAGTTCTTCTTCGAGAGACGATTTACCCTCAGCAGTGAGGTATACAGGCTTGTCCATTACCATATTTAACTTCCTCTCAGGGTAACTCTTACAGAGCGCCCGCAATAGAAAAAACTGAGAAGCCTAACTTTCCGGCGCTCTCAGCTCAGTAAACCCTTCGGGTTGGCGCTATTATACGCAAAACGGGCGTAGCGCGCAAGCTTTTGCACATACCAATTGGTACTACCCCTTCGGGGGCCGCTCCTTTCGGGACCTTTGTTGCCGGTAAGCGCCTCCTCTACGACATCTCGCCTTGCCCAACCTGGAATCCACCGCTTTTGCTTGCAGCGGCCTGCCGTAAGGCCATGCGAACTAGCTTGACCTGTCCTGAAGTTATCGCTTGGGGCAGTCCGTCGGGCGTGAAGAAGCGAGCTTCATCAATTTCGGCGTTGGACTTGAAGTTGTCTAGTGTCTCACCGCCCGCCGGGTGGCAGGCGAAGATCATATCTACGACCCTGCGATTGCGGTGCGACGACAGGGACAAGAGAGCATCTATCTCGACCTCGATGCCTACCTCTTCGCGGATTTCTCTACGCAGGCACTCCTCCAGCATCTCGCCCGGCTTCAATCCACCCCCTGGCAAGCCCCAGGGCCTTCCTCCACGATAGGTATGGCGAAGTAGCAGCACATTGCCTTGTTCGTCGCGCACCAGGCCCATCACCCCCACGTTGAACTTGGGAGTGAGCCAGAAGATAATAGCTCCGCGCATTGCTCGTGTCAGCGGCAAATGACCCCAGAGATAAGTTACCGTTCTGTTCAATAGTTGTCCTCTCCGATGATTGTGTAATAGTCACGGTGCTGAACTATCCAGCACCACCTCACCTGTCATCGCATCAAAGAAGATGAAGGTCTGTTTTGCAGGGTCTGAGCCGAACATTTCGTAAGCCAGTTGTGGGGAAGAACCCCCGGCTTGTGGAGTGGGGAGCGGGCCGAGGCCGAGGCCGTCAGGGGCCAGCAAGGCCACACCTATCTCAGCCGATTTGCCGCGCGCTCCCGCTTTGTCAAGCACTTTATCTGAGTCTACCATTTTAGAGAGATCAAGCGCGGAGAGGCTAAGGTATGACATGTTATCTGCGGCGAAAGCGTTAACCATGTCGCTGTTTACCCCGCCTTGTTTCACCAGGTCTATCTGTGTGCCGTCGATGCTAACTGCTATTGCCCCATTCGCCGACGGCGAGAAGACCACAAGCGTCCAGTTGCTTCCCTTGCCTCCGGGTGTTGTCTCGTTGACGCTTGGATCGCCTAAGCTGCTGCCCAGCACATTCTTTTGCTGGCCTGGGCGCACGTTGCTAAGCAGTGCAAAGCGGGCATCAGATTGCCAGGCCAGCGCCTTTGGCTTAAGGCTTGCGAGCGCTTGCAGAGCAGTTATCTCCGCGCCTGTGCTTGTGGCTGTCACCGGTGTGGGGCTGGGTTGGTTATCGCTAACCGTAGATATCGCGGGGGCGGCGGTTCTATCTACTACGCTGCCTGTTGGGGCCGGCATGGTTCCTGTCAGGATGCCCTGTGGCGTAGCCGCCAGGTCAGTTGGTGAAGTCTCTCCCAGCGTGAGCGTTGACTGTGGTGTAGTTATGGTAGCTATCATAGCTGTCGTTGGCGTGATGTTCGGGGTAGCGATGCTCATCGTAGGGCCGGGTGTCGGCGTCATGCCGGCGGGTTGGCTGTTGTCGCATGCGCTGAGAATAATCGTGCTTACCACCAGCACGCAAAGTAATCTAGTCAACGGCGTTCCGCTGTGTGTCAAAATGCTATCCTCCATTGTTTTTGCGTAAAAGGTGATATTGCCTTGCAAGGATGAGGCACATGTTGCCTGCCGACTTATATCCTTCATAAGCCGAAGTTTGCTCCCCAGAGTCTTTGGCCCGCCTTATTATAACCCAGGCGCGTAGTCTGGGCTGCGAGTCGGTCATTCTCCGGCTCCTTGACAACACTGTTTGCTCTTTGCCAAAGAAAAATCCCCAGCCATGGGGAGGGGGTCTTGCCAGGTGTCAGGCGCGGCTAGCTATCAGAAAGGCAGCTACCGCTTGTTCTTTAGCACCCCTATGTACGGAAGGTTGCGGTAGCGCTCATTGTAGTCAAGCCCGTAGCCGATGACAAACTGGTCAGGGATCTCGAAGCCTATATAGGCCGTTGGCACATCTATCAGCCGGACGCTCGACCTGTCGAGTAGAGTACATATCCGCAGCGATGCGGGTTGCCGCCCGCGCAACAATTTCATCAGGTAGCCAAGAGTGAGGCCGGTGTCTATTATATCTTCGATCAGCAGCACATGACGGCCTGTGATAGGCTCGTCAAGGTCTTTAAGTAGCCGCACGCCGCCCGAATTACGGGTTTCGGGGCCGTAGGGTGTGATCGCAAGGAAGTCTGCGCTGACGGGCACATCGAGTGGTATGGCACGCATCAGGTCGGCCATGAAAGGCACCACGCCTTTGAGTACCCCAAGCATATGCAGCGGCTTGTCGGGTGTTACGCCCAGGCTGCGGTAGTCCTGGGCTATTTCATACGCCAACTCACCAATGCGGCTCTGTAGCTCATCTTCGGAGACAAAGACTTCCACATCAATATCGGCGAGTATAGAGGATTCGGTTGTCAGAGAAGGGGTCTCGATCATAAATCACTAGCCCTGGTAAGGAGGCTAATTATCGTTCGGTTGGGGTTGCTCTGCTTCTAGCTCTTCGGTGGGTATGCCAAATCGCTCAAGGAGGCGTTGGTAGTCGCGCCGGTATATGAGCTTGATATTGATCTCAGGGTAGAGTGCGCGCAGCAATCGCAGCTTGCGGTTCTTTCGCCGCACAAGCGATTGTCGCATGGTGGTCAACTCTATGTAGAGGTCATATTCGGTGAGATAAAAATCGGGGGCGAACATCACCGTCGGGCGGCCCTCTCTCCACTGTAATGGGAACTGGTTCGGCTCGTACTGCCATTCAATGCCGTAGTAGTTGAGCAGGCGAGCAAATTCCGCCTCGCTCTCGTGGTGGAACTCTATACCCGCTATCGAGATGACGCCCTCTTTGGCTTTCGTTGGGATAGAGTCGTCAGGAGTGTAGGGGCGGGTGCTGGCTTGAGGTTGGAGGGGGTTAGCAGGGGCCGGACTGTTGATGGGTTCTGTAAGGTTACTGCTTTGTGGGGGAGATGCTGGCGCTGGCGGGGTCAGAGAGTTAGTCTCTTTTTTAGAGACGATCTGGGGCTTCTCTGTGCGTCTTTTGCGCGGCTCGGTTGTTTTAGGCCTCTTCATCTTCTCTGCTGCGTCCAAATCAGCAACGAGAGGGGGTGAATGGCGTATGGGCATCTATTGCTCTATTCTAGGCGCCGTCAGTCACCTCAAGGTAAATTCAGCGTGCGGCTGTAAGTTAATTATATCAGGCCCATAGCACTGGCACAATATGCTTTTCCACATCTTTTACATAATGTGTTAAGCACTTTCTATACCAGAGAGGCAACACTATAATGTTACGCATCCCTTTGTCTGCGGGCACGCTGCCTTTCCACAAGCTCTTGCTAAGAGTACGCTTACCAACTTTCCACAGGTTTGACCCAGGTCAGAGCCAGGGGGTATAATTCTGGTGCGGCCAGCGTGCCGTGCTTTGTTTTGCGGTGGGCTTCGGCTTTTGGACTGGAGATAACTGTGCAGGCTTTGCAACGCTTTGAAGAGTTCGTAGAAAGACTAATGGAAGGGTCGTTCGCACGCCTCTTTCGCAGCCCTATTCAGCCTGCCGAGATTGCCAAGCGCCTTGAGCGCGAGATGGAGGCCCACCCCACGATAAGTGTCGGGCGCACCTATGTGCCTAATGTTTACGAGGTGACACTTAACCCGGAGGACTTCGCTGAGTTCGAGCCTTTTCGCCATTCGCTTGAACACAACATGGCCGAGTTCGTCTCCGATCTCGCATCTGAGCGGGGTTATTCACTCGTGTCGCGGCCCAGGGTTACACTCCAGGCAGGCGAAGGCACACCGCGCCGGGGCATCGAGATCGATTCCCAGTTGAGTGATCAGCCTGCTGCCTCAACTATCACGAGTAGCGCGGGTGCGCCCACGGCACGGCGTAGCGGGGGCGAGGAGCCGCAAATAACGCGTACTCATGCTATGCCGCAGATAACACGTAATCGCCCCCAAGCAGGCGTCGCCGGCTCCAGGCCGGTTGCAGCTCCCCCGCTCGCCTATCTTCAGCCGCAAACAGGCGATATGGTGGGACGCGACTTCCCGGTCAGCAAAACACTGGTGTCTATGGGACGTGGACTCGACAACGATCTTGTGGTAGACGATCCGCGCGTCTCTCGGCATCACGCGCAAATCACCTTCCGCCATAGCCACTACTTGCTGCGCGACCTGCGCTCCACCAACGGCACATTTGTCAACAACCAGCCCGTCGAGGCTGTAGTGCTCGCCTCAGGAGATATAGTTTCCCTCGGCGGCTTTGAACTTACCTTTGTTCAGGAGTAGCCTCGTGAAACGTGAGGGATTATAGATACAGTATCTTTACCCCGCGGCTCATGCAGTAGATAGTACGTCACGTTTCACTTGATATATGCCTAACCTCCAGACACTGCCGTTCGATATATTCATTCTCGGCTTACGCATTGCGTTTATCGGGCTTATATACATCTTCCTCTTTCAAGTGATGCGCGTTATCGTCCGTGACCTGAGGCAAGTTGCCCCAGCCGAGCCGGTGCAACCGAGATCAAAGTATGGCAAGCTGGTAGTTGTTGAGCCGGGACGGAGCAACCTGGAGCCGGGCACAACTTTCACCTTGCAATCTGTCACTTCGTTGGGTCGGAAACCGAGCAATAGCATAGTGCTTGACGATGACTTTATATCAGCCGAGCACTCCTTGATAAGCTGGCGCGACGGCCGTGCCTGGCTTGAAGATGTAGCCTCCACTAATGGCACCTTTCTCAACGACGCAGAAGTCACGCGCCCTGTAGCCGTTTCAGAAGGCGATATCATAGGAGTAGGCGGCGTCCGCTTCAAGTGGACAGAGGCGTGAAGTAGGTATTAGTAACCGGCAGATAGCAATTTGTTGCGTAGGGTACAAGACCGGATAACGAGAGGGTTGGGGGTTTGTTATGGATAACAGAAGCAATGGAGAAAGCCCGGGTAATAGCCGGGAGAACAGTCTCAATGGAGACATGGACCAGAATGCCGGCTGGCCGCAACGCCCCACCTGGCCGCGCCCTGAAATTTCGCGGCCTCGGCTCGATCCGCCCCAGCAGGCAGACAGGCTCAACGCATCCCCGGCCCAGTCTGCGGGGCGGCAGGGCTATTCACCTGCCTCTAAAGCCCCTGGCGCACCTGACCCCAGGCAAGGCGAAGGCGAGACCAAAGAGACGCGTCTCCTGCCTACAGTTGAGCCTTCGCGCTTCGACCGCAACCAGGGCGCACGCACAGCGCCAACCTCTCCGCCCCGGAGCAGCAAAGCGCAGCCGCCACCCGCACAGCCCAGGCAGCCCTACACGCCGTCTCCACCTCCACCTGTGCAAGGCCCGCAAGGGCGCAAATCCGGTGGGTGGCAGTATGAACGGGATGAGCAGCCGGAGTATGAGGAGAATGAAAGCTATGCGCCTGCACGTGATTACCGGCCCCTGCCTCAGGCGAAAAATCGCGCTGTAAATGTCAACACCAACCGTAGCTACCTTGCTGTTGATGTTGAGGGCGTAAAGAAGCGTCGCGGCGGGTGGATCCTCTGGACGCTTGGGGGCATCCTGGCGATAGCAGTGATAGCTGTAGTTGCCTTCTCTCTAGCCTGGCAGGGACAATATGCAGGCAAGATATATTCAGGCGTTTCGGTCCTGGGCGTCAACCTGGGCGGGAAGACGCCGGACGAAGCAAAGAGCATATTGAACGACAAAGTGCAGGCTTTCATCTCGCAGCCTGTGGTGCTTACATGGCGCGGTAAAGAGTGGCGGCCAAGCGCCGACCAGATAGGGGTGACGATAGACGTTGACGGCACAGTGAACCAGGCGTTTCAGGTAGGCAGGGATGCGGACATCGTAGCTAATGCCTCTCAACAGTGGACTGCTGCTCAGCAGGGCTACATGGTGCCGATTACACTACGGTTGAGCGAGCCTGCTTTGCAAAGTTACCTCTCCACCATCGCCGCTAATGAGATAGATGAGACGCTATTCGACGGCGATGTGCGACTAAACGGCACCCAGATAGTCGCCATGCCGGGTAAAGAGGGCCGCAGCCTACGTACCTATGACGCTATAACTATGGTGCGCGAGGCGATGCGCGATACAGTAGCCAAACTGGAGCAGGGCACGGCGAAACCCGCATCGGTAGAGCTGCCTGTAGATGTGCTTCAGCCGACCGTTTCGGCCCAGGAGGTGTCGTACGTGCAGGGGCTGCTGGCAGTGCGTATTAGCTCGCCTATAACCGCCACCGCCCCCGGCAAGACTTTCTCCCTCTCTCCCGACGCACTGGTGAGCCTTACCACTATAGAGCGTAACCCTGATCGCTCGGCACAGCGCCACATTGAGTTGGGGTGGAAAGAGAACGAGCTAAAGACCCTCGCTGACAAGTGGGCAAGCGAGTCGAACCGCTCGTCCCAAAACGCTCGTTTTGCCTGGAATAACGGCTCCATCTCGGTGCTGAGCGAGTCGGCAGACGGCTTCCAGATAGATGCCACAACTGTGATTAGCTCTGTAAAAGAGGCGACAGGCACAAGCGACAAGCGGCAATACGCGCTGCCCGGCAAGGTTATAACCCCTACAGTGTCGAGTAAAGACATTGGCGCGCTCGGCATCAAGGAGCTTATGGGTACAGGCACCTCTACCTTCAAAGGCTCGTCCCCTGAGAGGGCGACAAATATAAAGGTGGCTGCGAATCTGCTGAACGGCGCCGTAGTGCCGCCTGGAGGCACGTTCTCCTTCTTACAAACGATGGGCGGCATAGATGAGGCGCATGGCTTCGTGCCCGGCTATGTGATCGCTGCTGAAAGGACTGTGCTTGGCGTCGGCGGGGGCGTTTGCCAGGTGTCAACCACCGCCTTTAGAGCCGCCTTCTGGAGCGGAATGCAAATTACTGAGCGCAATCAACACTCCTATCGCGTCGGTTGGTACGAGGCCAACGGCGAGCCTGTGGGCTTTGACGCAGCGGTCTTCGATCCTGGTGTTGACCTGAAGTTCGTCAATATCACCTCTAATTATCTGCTGGTAGAGGCCGCTACCACCTCCGATACTCTTGTGATCAACTTCTACGGCACGAAGATCCCCGGCCAGGTAAAGCTTGAAGGCCCTGTGATTTCCAACAGACAACCCGCCCCTCCAGACGTGTACGAAGTAGACACACGGCTGCCCGCAGGCTCTAAGAAGCAGGTGGAAACGGCCCGCGCCGGTCTTGATACCGTTATCACGCGCCGCATAGTCACACCGGGGCAAGCTGATAAAGTGGATCAGTTCTACAGCGCGTACAAGCCCTGGCCCAACTGGTTTATAGTAGCCTCGGCGTCGCAGATACCTGGCGGGGCGAAAGTGGCTTCGCAGCCCACGCCGAATCCATAGTGCCCAGGGGCCAAGGGGTCAATAATTGGAGAGCGCGGATAAGGAGTTAAGGAAAGATACTGATTTTAGCGTAGGTCCTGCTAGAACCGCGAGGGGATTAGGACGTTATATTATATACGAAGACGAACAACTATCGCCCTCAACGTCGATGTTCCGCTCAATGTTACCAGCCCTAGGAGGAAAAATTTGAAAAAGGAGAAGATCGTTTCGCTCGGAGGGGTCGCGGTGCTTCTGGTTACTCTGCTGCCATCGGCTTTGCCAGATAGCGCCGCAGAAGCCGCGCCTACGCAAGCTCTTCCCGCCCAGCAGGACCAGCCGCCCGATACCAGCGCCTTCCAGAGTGTATGGAACCGCACCGACTCGCTCGTCGCTTCGGGGCGTGTTAGCCGCACATGGTTCTGGGGTCCGCAGCCCTTCTGGACCACCCGCGAGGTCTATGTAGATGATCCCACCGGCACAGGCTCTCGCCTCGTCCAATATTGGGACAAGAGCCGCATGGAGATCAATGACCCTAACGGTAACAAGAGCGATCCCTTCTATGTTACCAACGGCCTCCTCACCGTTGAGCTTATCAGCGGCCAGATGCAGGTGGGCAATAGCACATTTGAGACCCGCAAGCCCGCCAACATTAACATAGCGGGCGACTTTGATGATCCTAACGCCCCTACTTATGCATCGTTCGTTGGGCGCGCTAACGCCGGTGGTGACCATCCTGACCCTAACAAGATGGGCGAGAAGGTGATTACCACCATCAATCGCGATGGCACTATCGGCAACGACCCAGGTAAGAGTAGCGTGCCCGGCATCGAGGTGGCTTACTATGATGATGTAACCCGCCACAATGTGCCTAAAGCCATATGGGACTTCCTTAATTCCCAGGGCCAGGTGCAAAATGGCGACAAGGTGGTTACAGAGCCGCTGGCAAACCCCTGGTTCTATGCCACAGGTCGTCCTATATCGGACGCATACTGGGCAGTAGTCAAGATAAAGGGCCGCCCCACCGCCACCCTGATCCAGGCCTTCGAGAGGCGCGTAGTTACCTACACCCCCTCAAACCCGGACGGCTTCCAGGTAGAGAATGGCAATATCGGCGCGCATTACCGTGACTGGCGTTACATGGGTCCAGGTAAGATGAACCCCGAGTTTCCTCTGAAAAGTCCGCACATCGGCTACGGCTTCAACGTGCAGCTTTACTACACAGACAAGGACAAAGTGCTCCAGATTGCCCGCAACGCAGGCTTCAACTGGGTGCGCCAGCAAGTGGCGTGGCAAGACCTGCAAGGCCCCAACCGGCTCTTCGCCTGGGGCGAGCTTGACAGCGTTGTAGAAGCAGCCGCTCGCAATAAGGAAAAACTGATCCTCTCTATCGCCAAGTCGCCGAAGTGGGCCTCGCCCAAGACGAATGGGGGGATGCCTGAGAACCCGCTCGACTTCGGCAACCTGATGTACATGATGGCCCGGCATTACCAGGGCAAGGTGTACGCATACGAGCTGTGGAACGAGGAGAACTTGCAAGGTGAGACGGGCGGGCCTGTCAACGTAGCCCAGTATGTAGATATGCTCAAGTATGGCTACAGCGGCGTCAAGTGGGCCGATCCGAAGGCTATAGTGCTCTTTGGCGCGCTCACCCCAACGGGTGTGAACGACCCTAACCGTGCCGTTGACGATGTGAAGTATTTGCAGCAGATGTACGCTTACCAGGGCGGCATTGCCAAAGATTACTTCGATGTACTGGCTGCGCACCCCGGTTCCAATAACAACTCACCGGATCAGATGTATCCTGATAACCCAGGCGACGGCCACTGCCCGCCCAAGTACGCCTCTCAGGAAGGCACCTGCTGGCGCAACCAGCCATCCTTCTACTTCAGACGTATTGAGCAGCAATACGCCGTGATGAACGCCAGCGGTGACGGCAACAAGCAAATGTGGCTAACCGAGTTCGGTTGGAGCACCTATAACACCGCCGACGGCTACGAGTACGGGCAGCTTATCAGCCCTGAGCTACAGGCTCAATATCTCGTCCGCGCCTTCCAGAAGAGCAAGACCGACTACCCGTGGATGGGCGTGATGGCCGTCTGGAATCTCAATTTCAGCACACTACAGGGTATTTCACTCCAGGATGAGAAAGTACCGTGGTCCGTGCTGAACCCCGATTTCACCCCACGTCCCGCTTATACCGCGTTGCAGAACATGCCCAAGTAGCGGCGATATAGTTCGGTGATAGCTCCACTATCGGAGTGACACAAACAAGAAAGAGTAAGAGAGGCGACCCTTAGAAGGGTCGCCTCTCTTACTCTTCCGGCCATTTAGCAAGCCGGGTATCTACCTTACGCAAACGGCTCAGATTATGGTACGCCTGCACAGAGACGCCTTGAGGATTATCTACTCCAAGTCTGAACACTTACTATCTACTTGTGCGTTACCACCGTCGTGCCTATAGGTGCCCAGTCGAACATCCATTTGGAGGCGTCTACGGGCAGGTTGACGCAGCCGTGGCTCATCGGCTGGCCGAAGTTGTTGTGCCAGTAAGCTCCATGTAAAGCATAGCCTGAGTAGAAGTACATGGTATAGGGCACATCCGGTATGTAGTAATAATCGGCCCCAGCACCACCCTGCATTGGGGTGGACTTGTACTTGGCGTAAATACGGTAGGTGCCTTCTACTGTCGGGTGGTCAGCTACTCCTGAACTCATCTTGGAGGAGAAGACGGGCGTCTGGCCTTCATAGGCGTACATCATCTCCGTGGTGAGGTTGACATCTACCCACTTGGGGCCGAACTGCCCCATAGGGGGCGCAGGCTCGGTAGGCGGGGCGCTATTGGCGGGGCTGTTGCCCTGATCGTTGCCCTTCACGATAGTCAACACCTGGCCCACACGCAGGAAGTTCCCATCATTCAGCTTATTCAAGCTGATAAGGGCGTCAATGGTGGTGTTGAAGTTGGCGGCAATCGAAGAGAGATTGTCTCCTGGCTGCACAGTGTATTGTACCGGCTTGCCTGGCTCCGCCGCTGCGGGCACTGAGGCAGGCTCAGGTGTAGTGGTAGCCTGGACCGCAAGAGGCGTGCCGGTTGGAGTGGGCGGTGGAGGTGGCAGAGGTGGTGGAGGTGGTGTAACAGTTGCCGCAGATGCTCCCGGTATAGCCAACACCTGCCCTACATACAGAAAGCTCGACGGTGTTATGCCGTTGGCGGCTGCCAGCGACTCGCGGCTGACCCCAAACCGCTGCGCAAGGGTTATCAAATTGTCGCCTGGCTGTACTGTATAGGTGGCAGGATTAGCCTGGGGCGGTTGGTTGGTGGCTGGGGGTGTGGTCGGCGCGGGGAGGGCGGGGCTGGCGGCGGGTACTATCAGGAGCACCTGCCCGGCGTAAATGTTGGTAGAAGTAAGGCCGTTGGCGCGCATCAAGGCGTCGGTTGTGGTGCCGTAGCGCACTGCGATGGTGCTCAATGCATCGCCCGGTTGTACGGTGTATGTCGTTTGGCCCGATGGCGGTATGCTCTGGGGCGGGTTGGAGCCGGGCGACGGGATAGTGAGCACCTGGTTCACATATATGGTAGAGCGCGAAGGCAGCGAGTTAGCGGCGATGATGGCGTCTACCGTGACCCCGAAGCGTGCAGCGATGCCGCTAAGGGTATCGCCCGGCTGCACAGTATAGCTGCCGGCGGCATATACGCCCGCTACCTGGCCCAGGATCATCAACAGCAAGAAGAGGCCAGCCAACGCCCACCTGCCCCAGGTGCGTCGGAGCTTGGCAGGTTTATATTTCAAATGTTCCCTCCAATAAACAAGAGCGTGGTTATCCACATCCTTTAGCATTCTTATGTATACATGCTCATAATAGCACCCAGGATGTCACACGTCAATAGGCCCTTATGTCTAGCTTAGGGCTTATGCGTGCTAAATCAAGCAGAGGAAAACGTTTTGCCGCTGATTGGTTTTGGGCCTGAGAAGCCCTGGGCCGTAAGCACTGCCCCCAATTGGGAGTTCTCTTGCTGGGTCCTCATGCACACAGAACCGCTCAATTCGTCTGACGCATAGGCCCTTATGTCTAGCTGTGCGCAGCCAATGGCCTACAGGTGACGTGAGGGGCAGCCTGGAAAGATATATCTGGCGCGAGAGGCGCGGGATGTGCAGAGTAAACAACAATGCTCTCTGTACATCCCGCGCCTCTGCGGTGAAATTGAGATTAGCTGACTACTACGCCCCGGCCTTCTTCTACTTCGCCAACTTCCCAGCAAGAGCCTCCTTCATCCTCGAAGATTGCGCGTACCCGGGCTATTTGCTCGGCGGGTATTGAGGCGAAGAGGCCGCCGGAGGTCTGAGGGTCAAACAAGAGGGTGAGGAGGTCGGAGCGAGTGTTGCCTTCCACATGTACTCTTACCACATTTTGGGGGCCGTTGGGGTGGGCGGCTTCGGCTTCTTCCACGAGAAGGTAGTCACGGTTGCGCCCTGTGCCGCCAGGCACTTGCTTGTCTTTGACATAGTCGAGAGCGCCATTTATCAACGGCACCTCAGAGGCGTCTATCCGCAGCCGCACTCCGCTCGCCTCAGCCACCTCCGAGGCATGCCCTAGCAGCCCGAAGCCTGTAATATCGGTGCAGGCGCGGATGCCCACCCCACGCAAGATGCGCGAAGCAGGGCCGTTTAGCTTCAGCATCCAATCTACAGCCTCTTGCAGGTGGGCAGGGTCGGCCCGGTCATTCTTGGCGGCTGTGGTGATAACGCCCGTACCGAGCGGCTTGGTGAGGATCATGCGGTCGCCGGGGCGCGCTCCGGCCTTTTGCATGATACGAGCCGGGTCTACAAGGCCTGTAACGCAAAGGCCGTACTTTGGCTCACGGTCGGTGACGGTGTGCCCTCCGCCAATTACCCCCCCCGCCTCATGCACTTTGTCAGCGCCGCCTTGCAAGATGGCGGTAAGTATCGCTTTATCAAGGTCGGTGGGGAAAGCCACGATGTTGAGGGCAAGGAGTACCTCGCCCCCCATCGCGTAGACATCGCTCATAGAGTTGGCGGCAGCTACTGCCCCGAAAGTGTAAGGGTCGTCTACCACGGGCGGGAAGAAGTCGAGGGTCTGCACAAGCGCCTGTGTGTCACTGAGGAGGTAAACAGCCGCGTCGTCGCCGGGGGCCAGACCTACTATTAAGTTGGGGTGCGTGTGAGACACTAAAGGGCGCAGCACCTGCGCCAGGTCGCCAGGACCCATCTTAGAGGCTCAACCGGCGCACGAAGCCAGGCTGGTTAGCCGCACGATAGTGCGCTTGTCCATATCTGACATGGCTGCTATCACCTCCTTTCCAGGGCTTCATAGTGTGTACTGTGTAAGGGATTATAGACACAGCGTCTGTGCCCTCATCTTACACAGTACTCAGCACACTATACCAGTCCTATCGCGTGCCCAGGGTGGCTGGGACACTTAGGAGCTTGCCGTTGCGTATGACGCTCAAGGTAATCTTATCGCCTGGGCGGAACCTGGTGAGTATATCCGTCAGTGGATTGTTCTCATCAATCGTGATGTCGTTAGCCTTCAGGATAACATCACCAGGTTGCAGGCCCGCACGTTCGGCTCCGCTGTTGGGGGTCACATCTTCGACAAGCACACCGCTGGTCAGTAGATTGCCATTTGGGTCCCGCAGGTCGTAATAGGATGCTATCTGACGCGTAACGGGCTTTGTTGCAACCCCCAGGAAGGGGCGTGGTATGCTACCGCTTTGCAGGAGTTGCGCAGAGATCGTCTTTACGGTATTGACAGGTATAGAAAAGCCGAGGCCTTCCGCCACATCGCCTTGCCCACTGGTGCTTCCAGTGCTGCGTACCACGGCAGTGTTGATGCCTATGACATTGCCCGACAGGTCGAGGAGCGGGCCGCCTGAGTTGCCACGGTTGATAGCGGCGTCGGTCTGAATCATATCGTCCATTGTGCCGTTATCACTCTGCAACTGGCGGTGCAAGCCGCTGACCACTCCTACCGTCACGGTATTGCGGAAGTCGCCGAGCGCCGAGCCAATGGCGATTACTGTCTCGCCCACCTTGATCTGGCTGGAGTCGCCGAGGCTTGTGAAGCCGGGCACAGGTCCACTCACTTTGAGTACGGCAAGGTCTGTAACCGGATCGGCGCCGACGAGTTGAGCGGGAACGCTGTCAGCGGTGGTGGAGTTCCGCGAGGTGTCAGAGGAGAAGATAACACTCAACCCGTTCTGCGCCGCGCCTGCGATCACGTGGTTGTTAGTTATTATGTGCCCCTGGTTGTCTATGATCACACCTGAGCCGAGCGCCTCGCCGCTGAAGCCCTGGCTGGGATCGAGCTTGTTGACCACAGTAACTACAGCTGGGCCTGTTTGCTCGACCACTTTTACCGTGGCCTGCTGCTCGGCGGGTACTTGCCACGCGGCTCCGGTCTGCGCCTGCGGCGCTGTGTCAGCCGGGGCGGAGGCGCTAGAGGCGCTATCTGTAGAGTTGCCTTGTTGCCCTGTCGCGGTTGTCCCCTGCTGCGTCTGTGACACGTGGGCTGTCGGAGTGGCCCCGGCTTGTGGCACTGTGCTCAAGCTGCAACCCCCGATTAAAGGCGGAAAGAATGCGAGCACGACTATAAGCCATATGGGAGCCTTTTTACGTAGACTGTTTGACTGGTACATAGGAGAACCCTGCCTTGCTATTCTAAATGATCAATGACTTGCAGCATACGCCCGCTGCATCTACTAAATAGTAAGCAGAGTTCGGGCCACGAAGCCCTTCGGAACTTACGAATCGCGCTGGCCTTAGATCAAGCTGTTGCAGCTTGCACCTCACTTCTGTTGGAAGCTGTCGTTAGTATAGAGCTTTGTGCCGGATGATGCAGCAGGGCGTACATACATGTCTAGATATAAGCGCCGCCAGTACTCATCATGTGTCACTCGCGTGTAGCCTAAATCCGCCAGGCGGTTTCTTATGTCTCCAATACTGGCTATATCAAGGTAAGCAAACCACAACGTAGAATCCGCGTTACTATCCGTGCTCTGCCCGATCAGCGATAGCTGGTCAGATGAACTAAGATTGATATGCTTGCCGGAGAGAGCAGCAGGTTCATAGATGGTGATCAACTGCGAAAGCTAGGCAAGCAGCGCCCTCTGTCACTCACACTACCCACTTACCACCAATTCATAATTCCCAGCCGAACCACCCCGCAGGGTCGGTGGCGGTCTGTGAAGGGCGGTATTCGCCGCTCAGGGGGTTCTGGGTGTAGTCGCCTTGCCATTTGCCGTTGTGGATGTTCCACAGGGCGTCTGCCACCGCGTCTACGTCGGCTGTGCTGTTGTAGAAGCCAAACGAGATGCGTACAGCGCCGGGCATGCCGCGCCTATCGCCGCAGCTTACCTCCTCACGCAATTCATGTATGCGATCAGTGGAGAGGCCAAAGAGACGCATGAGGTAGGGGTGGGCGCAAAAGCCGCCTGTGCGCGTGCCTATCGCATATTCGTGGCTGAGGATAGCTGCGGTTTGCTGATGGTCGCTGTTCGCCAGGTTGAACGAGATAACGCCCAGCCTGTCTTGCGGCAGAGCAGAGTCGCGTGGGCCATATATTTGCAAGCCTGGAATGGCGTTCAGCTTTTCGAGGGCATACGAAGTGAGCTTGTGTTCGTGCTCAACTATCTCATCCCAGCCGAGGTCGTCCTGGAGAAATCGCGCCGCCGCTGCCATAGCGATAGCGCCCACAACGTTGGGGCTGCCCGCTTCTTCGCTGTCCGGCGGACCACTCCACATCTCCTCTTCTTCGGAAACGAACAGCACCGTCCCCCCACCTACAAGGTCGGGCATCCGGTTCTTGAAAGCCTCATGCGGGCCGATCAGCGCGCCGCAGCCCAGGGGGGCGTACATCTTGTGCGCCGAGAAAGCAACAAAGTCTATCGAGTCCGGATCGCCGACGCGCCCCACGCAGACCGGCCTGTGTGGGGCTAGCTGTGCCGCATCCACCAGCAGCATAGCTCCCGCTTCGTGTACCAGGCGAGCTATGGGGTGTATATCGGGGATAACCCCCGTCACGTTCGAGCCGCCGGAGATCGCTACCAGCCTTACGTGTCCCTTGTTGGCCTCGAGCCGCTCTTTCAGATTCGGCAACACAGGTGCGCCGAAGTCGTCCACCGATACGCTTTCGACGTGGGCGCAGCGCCTTCGCCAGGCAAGAATGTTCGAGTGGTGCTCCATAAGGGTGGTGAGCACAACATCGTCTTCGCCCAGGGGTATGAGGCTGGCACACCTGTTTATAGCTTCTGTGGCGTTGCGCACGAAGACCACATGCCGCTCGCTCAGATCTGCGCCCATAAAGTGGGCAACGCGCTCCCGCGCCTGCTCATAAGCAAGTGAGGAGACTTGCGACTTGAAGCCGCTGCCGCGATGCACAGCGGCGTACCATTCGAGGAAGCTATCAACCTTTGCTTTTACAGGACGCGCAATAGGAGTGGAAGCTGCGTTATCGAGGTTTATATATGGCCGGAGGGTGCCGTCGAGGACGGGAACGAGGGTGTGACCGCCTACTATGAGGTCCGACAGGTCGCCGCCGTTGGATTGCCGCTCTGTTTTTGTACAGTCAATCTCCTCAGCTTTCATAGAGGTTCCTCCCTTGCGCTCATCTTTGAGCGCGATAAGCACGGGCATGCCCATAGAGTCAGAGATAATATACCCCTCATATAAAGCCTTTGCAAGGCGAGTATGCGGCGTAAGTGGTCAACTCGGAGCGTGGCTACCTGCTAAACCACTGACCGCTGCTATGATTGGCGGCCAGTGTAAGTAGCTCTCCACAAACTGCGTGGTCAGTCTCTTGTATAATAAACTAAGGGTTGAGCAAATAAAGAGTCGAGAGCGCCGCACAAACGCTAGAAGTACATAGAGGAGCTACTAATGAACGATAGCGCAGAAAACAATGCGAACCGATCCGCTGAAGAAATAGCTTGGGACGAGGAGTTCAGCAATATGAAGGGAAGTAGCCCTGGCATAGCGGCAGGCATGGCCGACCTGCTGGCGCTGGCGGTGAAAGTGCCTGCGGCTTTGCTACAGATGCCGCTGAATATGCTGCCTCCAGAGGCGGCACGACATGCGCGCACGGCAGCGCGTGAAGGTTTTCTGGCGGTGCGCTCGCTTCTTGATGCGCTTGGTGATGGCATCGAGGACCTGCTGGCAGAGCCGGACGATCAATCTTCGTCTACAGTTAGCGGCCCACAAGGTACGTGGGGCACGGCACGGCAATCTACCGTGCCGGTTGTTCCGTCAGGCAAGGCCAAAAAGATCGAGGTGAGCGACGACTCCACCCCGGCTGTAGCAATATCACCTGCGGAAATGGAGTCGACCGAAGGCCGAGGTTTGCGGGCTGATATAGATTATTAGCAGTAAGACCATGGGCGGCGAACGACGGGGCTGATGGGTGGGCGCTGCTACTAATCCCCACCCATCAGCCCTTCGCTTCCTGCGTCTAGCTTTTCGTTGCAGGCTTCCACATGTGAAGAGTATGGCCCGCGGGGTCTTTGATAGAAAAGACGCGGCCAAAGGGCAAGTCGGTGGGTGGGCTTGCCATCTCTACGCCCCGGGCCGCTAAACTGTTGTAAGTCTCATCTGCATGGTCAACAAGCCACCAAATATCTGTGGAAGTAGCTTCGGTCGCTAGCTGAATAGCAAACGTAGAACCCAGAGATTGCTTGAACTGTTGAAAATCAGGCGAACTATCCCTGTGGCTTCTTCTGCCAGGAGGGCGCGTAGAGATAGAGGCTCCAGCACTTTTACCTGTTGTCCCCAGCTGAGCAACCATTGCACAATTTCTTGTTCGCGGCGCACCTGGAGAGTTAGCAGCAGACCTTCCGCTGTATCTTCCATCTTTACTGTGAAGAACGATGGGGCCTCTCGTACCCAGCGGCTAACTTCCGGATCGAAAAAGGCGCGAACAGTGATATTGCGCTGCCCTTCTGCAAAGTCTTGAGAGTAACTGTATCCCCGGCTGTATTGCCTGATATAAAGCGCAAGCTGTTCTGAAGGTTGTCTACTTCCGCGTGCAACTTCTCAGTTAGCACAGCTTCTATCTTGCGGCTGGCCGACTGCGCGGCTGCGCGGTACTGGGCGTCAAAGTTTTGCGCCATGAACTCGCTGCCGAGGAGCAGCATAATCGCTTCATCAGGATTAAAGGCGAGCGGTGGCAGAAAATAGCCTTCTACAAGCGAGTAGCCCTGGCCGGGAACGGCGGCCACCGGTACGCCCGCCTCGCAGAGCGCCTGTACATCTCTATAGATTGTGCGCTTGCTCGTCTCAAAGGTAGCAGCCAGCTCTTCAGCGCGCTGCCGTTTCCTGGCCTGCAACTCCAGCACGATTGCCAACAAGCGGTCGGTACGGTTCATATCTATTTATGCCTTTGTGGTCGGTGATCGGCTGCATAGGGTGAGCCGGTCACTCACCGACCGAAGGCTAATACCTCTCAAAAAAGAAGGGCACACTTAGACGCGTGCCCCCTTTAGAGGCTATCTATTGCGCCCGCGAGCCTTATTGGGCTGCCTGGGCGAAGACCACCAGCCGTTTGTCATAGTTTTGCTGGCTGCGGTTGTAGATGCCCGCACAGGTGATGAGGTTGAGCCGGCTGGCGGAGGTAGCACCGAAAATGTCTTGCAGCGGGCATTTATCCCAGATGCAGGTGATTTGTGTGGTCACTACGAAAGCGCGGTCCTGCCCCTTGTCATCCCGCACATAAATACGGTCGCCCGGTTTCAAGGTGTTGATGAAGTAGAAGACAGCCTGCTTGATACCATACCAATCAAGATGACCATCTATAACAGCATTGCCCACGTTGCCGGGTACTGTGCCCGGCTTGTACCAGGCCACGTTAGCCGGGTCTTTCGGGATATCCATGTTGTTGTTCTTATCAACGCCAACCTGCTCTACCTTTGTATGCACTCCGAGCGCAGGTATTGTTAGCAACATAGGCATACCGGGCACGGCCCTCGACTGTTTTTGGGGGCCGGGGCTGTCAGGGCCATAGCGCCACTGGTAGTAGTGCTGGCCGATGTTACCCATCTGCACCTGCCAGCCTTGTGCGAGACCCGGCACATAAGTGAGGACGCGGCGCTCAAAAGCCTGGATCAGCACCTCCTGGCGCTTGCCTTCGATCTTGGTGTTGGCCCAGTATGCGTCGGAGATAGGCAGGCCCATCGCGAACACCCACGGGTCGAGGAGAGGCTTGTTGGCTGTTGACATCCCTGAGCGTACCGCGCCTGAGCTGTTGAGGAAGCTCCAGAAGACTTGTGGCACGTTATGGCCTGTGCTTTTCTCGAAATAGGCGATCTTAGTTTCGGGGGCCTTCTTTGTAGGATCGTCTTTGACTGCGCCTGCCTTATCAATGCGGCCTGTGGCATAGCCGCCATTGCTCTTGTCGGGCTGGCGACGTTCTCCTGCCGAGGTATTAGATACTGTGCCAAAGGAGGCGTAGGTGGGTGCGGTGGTGTCATCCGCGTCGGAGGCGAGAGGTATGGGCGCCGGTTTCTGGGTGATAAACTTGCTGTTGCCAACCTGCATCTGCCCTGAGATAAGCTCCACCGTAAGCAAGCCGTTGGTCACAAACCACTTATCGTCAGGCGACGCTTTGGGGTTGTTGATTTCCATGCGGCTTTTATCGAAGTACTGTACCAGGCGTTGTCCTGAGCCGTCAGGCGCTTCAGCATAAGGCTCCATCCCTGTAGCTGCGGGTGCAGGCCCCCATGTCCACGAGCGGGCTGTAGCTTTAGACGCTACCGGCTGGTCGTTGCGCATCCAGACATTCTCAAAGGCTGAGTCGGCGAAGGGAAGCGATGCTGGGAGGGCTGCCTGCTGTGCCTGGGCGGCTTGCGCTGCGGGCGCGATAGGGAGAGAGGCGAGGGTAAGCGCGCCTACTACAGAGAATGTAGTGATGCGTGCTCTTGCTAATTTCATACTTCTGGTCATGCTGAGATTCTTTCTCCTGATAAACATTGGACTATATACACTACGGAGGATAAGCAATAAGGGCTGCTGCTCCTCCCCTCTATTTATTTAGTTTACCTGACAAATAGCCGCCGCGCAAGAGCGCCCTGTAGTCTTCCGGTGTGTCAACATCGCGTGGGCGTTCGTCCTCTGTAAAGGGTACTCGGCAGACCATCTGGGGGTGGGTTGTTACCAGCTTGCTGACGCCTGTATCGCCCGTGAGGGCCAGCAGTTCAGGAAAGGCCTCGCGAGCGCATAGAGTTGGCGGGCCTGGCTCGTCGCCGTAGAAAGGAATGGTGATGGGCATTCGCCTCTTGCCGTAGGCAAGCACCAATCTCTCGACGATTCGCGGCGCAACAGCAGGCTCATCGCCGAGCATGATCATCGCGGCTTCAATCTCACCCATAAGAGCCTCTATGCCCACCGCCAGCGACGTTGATATTCCGTCCATATACAGGGCGTTGATCACGAATCTGGCCTGTAAGCCTCTGATCGCCTCATACACATCGGGTAAATCGGGGCGCACGACTACCACCAGATCGGCAGGCTTTAGAGCCTCTGCATTGCGGACAGTGTGCCAGATAACCGGCCTGCCGTCGTGCAGCGGCAGCAGCAGCTTTGGCTCAGCGCCCATCCTATGACCACGCCCAGCAGCCAGGATGAGCACAGCTATATGTTGTTCCGCCAGCTTTGCCATGTGATCTATAGCCTTCGTGTATAATCTTGATGTGGAGACAGATACATTCCTGAGCGATATTGTACCAGCAATTGAGCGTTGGCGGGCGGAAGGGCAGCGCATAGCGATGGCAACTGTGGTGCGTGTAGAAGGCACAGCCCCACGACGCGAGGGTGCGCGGCTGGTGGTCTCTTCTAAAGGTGAGATTGCAGGCTCGGTGAGCGGAGGTTGCGTCGAGGGCGCGGTCATTGTCGAGGCGCTAGAGGCGCTGCAAAAGAGTGAACCGAAGATAGTGCGCTATGGCATTACGCCCGATATGATCACAGACGTTGGTCTGTCATGCGGCGGCACGATCTACGTTTTTATCGAAGCTCTGGATGCCTAGCTTGACGGCGATTTCTCCCTACTTAGAGCTTGCCGCTTTGCTCCGCAGAGGCTGTCCTGCCTCTCTTGCCACAGTGGTAAGCTCCAGCGACCCTCACCTCCTACCCGGCACTGCCCTTCTCTTTACCGGCGAAGATAGCTCACTATCTATTCACCCTGAGCTGGATGCTCTACTGGCAGCCGATACTCAACGTCTGTTGGCTGAGGAACGCTCTGAAGTGCTGGCTTACCATACCCCCTCAGGCGATGTGGAGATATTTGTCGAGAGCTTTCTCCCCCCACAGCAGCTTATCATCGTTGGAGCCGTACATGTAGCGATAGCCCTCTCCAAGATAGCTAAACTCCTGGGCTACAAAGTGACCCTGGTTGACCCACGCGGCGTATTCGCCACCGCTGAGCGCTTCCCGGAAGCTGACCGTATTATCGTTGACTGGCCTGAAGATGCTTTTCAGCAGATTGAAATAAACATGAGCACCTCAATCGCGGTTCTCACCCACGACCCAAAGCTGGATTTGCCCGCGCTCTTGCTGGCGCTCAACTCCGAAGCCCGGTACGTAGGCATGATTGGCAGCCGCTCCACTGCTGCCCAACGCAAAGCTGGCCTCGCCGCAATGGGCGCTACAAAGGCGCAGTTGAGCCGCATACACTCGCCTGTCGGCCTCAACATAGGCGCCCGCACTCCCGCAGAAATAGCCCTGTCGGCCATGGCCGAGATCGTGGCGGTGCGTAGGCGCGGGGCAAGCAGTCCTAGCTAAAGGAGTCTCTCGTGGAGCGCATGTGGGCACCTGGTCCCCAGGTCGTACTTTGTTAGCACGAGAGCTATCCCGAACTCGCCTGAGCCTTATTTTACAGAATCTTTACATGCATCTCACGCACATCTAACATCCTCTCCGCTCTACATTGGTATATTGTCTTTACAATGGCGCGTAATATACGATACACAGCACATAGCGCGCCCCAGGAGGAACAAAGATGATGCAGAAAAAGAGCCGGCTCGCACCCCTGCTCAGTGTGCTCGTGGTCTTGTCTACACAGCTCATTCCAGGCTCGACGGCTACATCGGCGAAGCCTTTGCTACAGACCGGCCCCTCACGGCTGTTCCCTGAGACAGGCAAAAGTGTTGGCGGTGTATTCCTCGATTATTGGAACACGCATGGCGGACTGCCCCAGCAGGGTTATCCCATTTCGGGCGAGATGCAGGAGAAGAGCGATACCGACGGCAAGATGTATACAGTGCAGTACTTCGAGAGGGCAGTGTTCGAATTACACCCTGAGAACGCCGCACCCAACAACGTGCTGCTGTCGCTGCTCGGCAACTTCCGCTACAAGCAGAAGTACCCCAACGGCGCGCCGGGCCAGACGATGAACAACTCTGCCGGCAGCATGCTCTTCCCCCAGACCGGCAAGCGTGTGGGCGGCCTCTTCCTGCAATACTGGAAGGCTAATGGGGGCCTCGCGCAGCAGGGCTATCCCATCTCCGAGGAGTTCCAGGAGAAGTCGGACCTGGACGGGAAGACCTACACGGTGCAGTACTTCGAGAGAGCGGTGTTCGAGATGCACCCTGAGAACAAGCCCCCTTATAACGTGCTGCTTTCGCAGCTTGGCACCTTCCGCTACCGCGATAGGTACAGCGCAGGCGATGGCAGTACCCAGTCCAGCGGCAAACCCAACATCGTCTTTATCCTCACGGACGATCTCGACGCCAGTGAGGTCGCCTATATGCCGAAGCTCAAATCGCTGTTGGTGGACCAGGGCACTACTTTCTCCAACTTCTTCGTGACCGACTCGTTGTGCTGCCCTTCGCGCTCTTCAATACAGCGCGGCCAGTACGTCCACAATCATGGCGTGCTCGGCAACTCGCCTCCAACCGGCGGCTTCCAGACCTTCTTCGCCAGGGGCAACCAGGATTCGACTGTGGGCACATGGCTGAAGTCGGCGGGGTACAGGACTGCGCTCATGGGCAAGTACCTCAATGGCTACCCGCAGACTGCCGCCGAAAACTACGTGCCCCCCGGCTGGGACGAGTGGGACAGCCCCACAGACAACCAGGCTTACGGCGAGTATAACTACAAACTGAACGAGAACGGCACCGTCAAGCTGTACGGCTCTTCTCCGCAAGACTACCTGACCGATGTTATCTCCGGCAAGGCTGCCAACTTCATACAGCAAGCGGCCGGGGCCAACACGCCATTCTTTATGTACCTTGCGACATATGCGCCCCACCAGCCTGCCACGCCCGCTCCTCGCCACGCCAATCTCTTCCCCGATGCGAAAGCGCCTCGCACTCCCGACTTCAACGAGCAGGACGTGAGCGACAAGCCTCAGTTCATCCAAAACCTGCCTCTGATGACGCAATCTGTGATAGACACTACTGATGCACTTTATCGCAAGAGGCTGCAATCGCTCCAGGCGGTGGACGACCTGATTGGCAACGTGGTGGACACATTAAAGGCGCAGGGCAAGCTGGATAGCACCTATATCGTTTTCACCTCGGATAATGGCTTCCACCTCGGCCAGAAGAGGATGCCCGCCGGTAAGCAGACCGCTTACGACACCGATATTCGCGTGCCTATGATCGTGCGTGGGCCGGGAGTGCCTGCCGGACGCACCAGCGACCTGCTGACGATGGAAGTTGACTTCGCCCCTACCTTCGCCCAACTAGCAGGAGCCGCCGCACCTGACTTCGTGGATGGACGCTCCCTTGTGCCATTACTCAGTAATAACCCACCTCAAGCCTCGAGCTGGCGGCAGGGCGCATTGATAGAGCACTACGCCGGGTCCGACGAGCCGTTCCAGTCGGACTTCGAGCTACAGCAGCAAAAGAAAGGCAGCCGTACCACCATCCCGACCTACCAGGCGGTGCGCACCCAGAACTACACCTACGTTGAATACACTACCGGTGAGCGCGAGCTATACGATCTGCGCAGCGACCCCTATGAACTGCAAAACATCTACAAGAGCGCCGACCCCGAGCTCCTAAAGCAGTTGGCAAGCATGCTGGACGGCTTGCGCAAATGCTCCGGCGCTAACTGTCGCATCGCTGATAGCGTGGCGCTTTCCGGTGGCAAGTGACGGCTGGCAAATAGCCAGTAGCAACTGAGGCAATACGCACGTGTAGCTCTCGGTGCGTATTGCCTCGCTTGTGTCGTATAATGCAGATATGTGCAAGATATTCTTTACCGGCTTGCTGGGAGCCGTAGCCCTGTTGGTCGCTGGTTGCGGAGCGAGTCCCGCCGCTCCCGATGCCCAGCCTACTCCGGCGTTGGCTTCCCCGACCCCGGTCGCGATTACTGGCGGTATGGCTGCTTCTCCCAGTGCTACTGTGATTCCAACCTCGGTGGCTGCCGCGAGCGCAACCTCTACTGTAGTACAAGCCGCCGTAACACCCACAGAATGGGTGCCGCCAACTTCCCTGGCGGGTACTCCCATAGCGGGTGCTGAAGCCACCCTTACCGCTGCGCCAAGCCTGCCTACCGAGTCGTTAGTGATTACTAACAGCCGGGGCTTAGCGGTTAACATGAGGGTGGAGATCGCATCGTCCGAGGCTGACCGCGAGCTTGGGCTGATGTTTCGTTCCAGCTTGCCGCAGGACGCGGGTATGCTATTTGACTTCGGACTGGATACGACAGGAGGCTTCTGGATGCAAAACACGATCCTGCCCCTCAGCATCGCCTTCATTCAGAGCGATGGCAAGATCATAGATGTAAAGGACATGCAGCCCCTGGACACAACCACAGTCAACGCATCAGGCCCCTATCGCTATGCTCTGGAAACCAACCAGGGTTTTTTTGCCGCGCACGACATAACGCCCGGTAACCAGGTTACATTACTGGGCGTACAAAGCGCACTGTTGCCGGGTATGCCGTCTTGCACGAAGTGAAACGTAGTGCGTAATACGTGAAGGGTCGAGGTAGAGATACATCATCTATGACCCTCTACGCGATAAGCATTA